>CALAXC010000040.1 GCA_937894775.1 uncultured Clostridia bacterium | reverse complement strand
CAAATCAAAGCTCAATCCGCACGCTTGCGAGTACGGCTTTTTCTATTTCTTGCATCTCATCATCGGTTACAGTACCGATATAATTTCTCATGCGTTTCTTATCAATCGTTCGGATCTGTTCCAACAAGACCAATGAAGAAGAACGCAAGCCACTACTTGACACCATAACGTGTGTGGGAAGCCTTGGCTTGATCTTTTGGGTGGTCAGCGGTGCGACGATCACGGTCGGGCTATGTTGATTTCCCTTATTATTTTGCAGGATCACAACAGGACGTTCCCCGCCCTGCTCGGATCCGATGACGGGTTCCAAGTCGGCATAGTAAAGCTCACCGCGAAGGATTGGTTTCTTCATTATGTTTTTTACCTCCTATTTTTGCCGATCTCTCGGCTATGTAAAAAGGGCGCGACGGAGTGATCGCGCCCTCACCTTTATTCGTCCTGTGTTCGTTGGAGCAAGCTTTCCAGATACTCCACGAAATCGGGATTGAGTTTCCCGGTTCGATCCAACATATCACAGTATTTCAAAAAGCAATAGATTGCCTCGTAGTCTCGGGGCAGCTTAACCATTACTTCCTCTTTTGTTTGCGGGTGAATATAGATACAATCCTCACCTGCATACCAACTCTCGGTCAGTTCTCGGTATAGCTTCTTACCGTTTTCCTGAACTACGGCAGGAATATAAATACCGCTTTCTTCAAGCTCTCGGTGAAGCTCCCACCGCCTCAGCTTCAAACAAAATATATCAAAATCTAACATTTCTTTTCCTCCTTTACAATCCTGTCCAACCGATCACGCAGCTCGCGACGTTCACATACCATCTTCTATCACAGATGTATTCCAAATCTGCATCTTCCGTTTCGGTTCGCTTATACCCGATCCGATAGAGAAAATTATGCAATCGCAATTCCCCTACCAAGTCGGTATTTGAGCGCACGATCTCGATGCCATTGCTTTGTGCGTAACTCTTGATCGCTAGCACAACGGCATAACAATCCTCGATATTGTTACACACATAGGAATCCGAAACCTCTACATTATTTTCACGGAAATGCAGGTCAACCATTTGCCCCGATGGAAGCTGCACCGATGCTGTGGAACCATCTACATAATAAATGTAAGGAACAATTCTATTTATCCTCTCAAAATTGTAGTTTGTTTGAAGCAAACACGCCAAACTTCCGAGAAAAAGCAGTATGTGAAAAATCAAAAAGCATGATCTTTTACCCTTTGTCATTGGACAGTTATCCCCTTTCTTTTTATGTATCCGAAATACGGTTTCAGAGATCCTTTGTTTCAGATCTCCGTCTGCCGTATTCCTCCACAACGCTTGTCCGCATAGGGATAGCGTAAATTTTAAAGATGGGGACATCATCAGGCGGTCGGTTGCGAACCGACTCCATAGGAATCTCACCTCTGCCGGGTACTCCGCCAGCCGCTTACGGAAGT
>CALAXC010000039.1 GCA_937894775.1 uncultured Clostridia bacterium | reverse complement strand
CTTTTGACACAAGAGGCGCAAAAGAAAAAGCTTCGCAAAAAGAAAACGCTGTTTTCTTCGGGGGCGCTGCCCCTCTTGACCCCGCAAGTTTTTTGAAAAAAACTTGACCAAAAACTTTTCATCTGGGTTCGCAGAAACCATAAATGAAATGTGCTATCATCATCCTGCTTTGATTTTTTGTTTTTCTATTGTTTTTGATTTTAATATATGCTATAATATAAACGAAATAATGCTTTTGGAGGTCTTTATGAAAAAGATTAAAGTTGGTATGGTGGGCGCGCGCAGTATGGCTCTTGCGCTTGGATTCAATTCAAGTCCGGGAGTTGAGATAACTGCTCTTTGTAATCTTGACGAGGATGTACTCGCAGAGGAGGCTAAACGTCTTGGTGTTAAAAATACTTACCGAGTTTATGAGGATATGCTGGAGTCGGATATAGATGCGGTTGTCATAGCAACACCTATGCAATGTCATGTTCCGCAGGCAATAGCCGCACTTGAAGCGGGAAAGCATGTATTTTCCGAGGTAACAGCGGGCGTAACGATGGATGAGCTTTTCTGGCTTTGTGAATCTGTTGAAAAATATAAAAAAGTATATATGCTTGCAGAAAATTATATCTATATGCCAAAGATACAGCAGATAAAACAGATGGTGAATGCAGGACTTTTTGGCGAATGTTATTATGCTGAGGGTATGTATCTCCATAATATCGATCAGCTTATGAAATATAAAAACGGAAAAACGAGCTGGAGATCTTATTGGCAGTGCGGAGTAAGGGGTTCGTTTTATCCTACGCACTCCTTAGGTCCTGTAATGCAATGGTTTCCAGGTGACAGAGTAAGCGAGATATCTTGCTTCTCACCGGGTATATATAGCTCATCGGGACTCAAGCAGGACAGCGGAACAACTACGATGTGCCGTCTTGCATCGGGAAAGCTTGTTCAGATACGTGTTGACTGTGTATCTCCAAGACCTCATAGAGCGGCTTATTATCACTTGCAGGGAACAAAGGGCGCTTTTGAAACAAAGTCCTGCTCTGCGTTTGGTGACTTGGATAAGGTTTCGTTTGTCGGTGAGGGGAATCCAAGCTATGAAATGAAATGGCAGGCGCTTTCCGAGTATGTGGAATATCTTCCCGAGCGATATAAAAAAGCTACAGAGGAACAGCTCAAAGCAGGACATTGGGGAGGCGATTTCTTTATAGTTGACGATTTTATACGCGCTATAAGAACGGGAGAAAAACCCGCAGTTGACGTTTATGAGGCTTGCGAATGGACGGCTGTTGCGCTTCTTTCTTCCATTTCGGTAGCTAATAACGGTAAAACGGTAGAAATTCCGCATTTCAGAAAAAATATGCCGATAGAAGAAAAGATGATAAAGATATAAGGTGAAAAAATGCAATTAAAAATGATAAGATATAGCGGAGAGGTAACGAAAAGAGATCTTCCGCAGGGATATAGCTTCGTGTTTTTTAAAGAGTCGGAAAAAGACGTTGATGCGTGGTGCGATATCTGTCGCAGAGCCGATATGGTAAAAACCACCGAAAACGAGGTCGTTTTTAATAAAACGATACGTTCTTGTAAGGGACTCGTTCCCGAAAAGGATCTTTTCTTCGTTGTAGATCCAAACGGAAATAAAGTAGCAACAAGTGCGCTGATACACAGAACTGAAAATAATTCGGGATATCTTCATATGGTTGCGGCTGTTCCTGAGGTAAGAAATAAGGGAATAGGTCACGCGATGCTTTCTTTTGCTATGAGTCTGGCGGAGCAGAGAGGTATAGATTTTTGTGTGCTCACGACCGACGATTACCGTTTGCCTGCGATAAAGAATTATCTTTCGGGCGGATTTTGCCCTGTTATTTTTCACGATCCGAACAGCGATATGATGGCTCGTTGGACTGCGGTTTGCGAAAAACTCGGATATGATATAAACAGTATTAAGCTTATAAATGAATAAGCGAAAACGTCTGTGAGGTTAAGATTTATAACCAAGCAGACGTTTTTTGCATCTTTGAGAGCCTTTTCTGTCAAAATAATATTAAAAAAGCTTGAAAACAGCTTAGAAAAGTAGAAAAAAGTGAACTTTTTTGTGATTTCTCTTGCAAAAGTTTGTTGAATGTGATATAATATATGAAATGTTTTTGTTTTTGATAAATGTTTTGAACTTTTGCTAAGCAAAAGAACGGAGGTTTTTATAATGGATACAAACGAAAAGAAGGATCTTTCTTGCGAGGAATTTTTCTCGATTTGTCTTAATGAAGCTGAGGAAGCTAATAAAATTCCTGCGGGAGCTTTTGAAAATTACCGCATAAAGAGAGGACTTCGTGAGCCCGACGGTACGGGTGTAATGGCGGGCGCAACAAAGATCGGAAACGTTCACGGATATTACGTTTACGAGGGTGAAAAGGTTGCCGATGCAGGAAAGCTCGAGTATCGCGGATTTGATATGTCGCAGCTCATAGACGGATATAACGCAGAGAACCGTTACGGCTTTGAGGAGGTTGCTTATCTACTTTTATTTGGAAAGCTTCCTTCACGCACACAGCTTAAGGAATTTAACGAGCTTCTGGCATCTTACCGCCGTTTGCCGCTTCGTTTTTCTGAGGATATCTTGATGAAAGCGCCTTCACGCTCTATAATGAACAAAATGGCAACGGGTGTGCTTGCGCTTTATTCCTATGATGAGAATCCCGACGATACCAGCCTTGAAAATATGCTTCGTCAGAGTATTGAAATAATTGCAAGATTGCCTGTTATTGCGGCGCATTCTTATGCATATTACAGAAGCTATTATAACGGAAAAAGCCTTAATTTCCACTATCCTCACGATGATCTCAGTACATCGCAGAACTTCTTGCGTTTGTTGAGATCAAGTAAACAGTATACCGAAGAAGAGGCTCGCTTGCTTGATATCTGTATGATAATTCAGGCAGAGCACGGAGGCGGAAATAACTCTACGTTTACCTGCCGTGTTCTTTCTTCCTCGGGAACCGATACTTATTCAGCTATAGCGGGAGCTATCGGCTCGCTTAAAGGACCGCTTCACGGTGGAGCTAATATAAAGGTTCAGGAAATGTTTGACGTTGTTAAGGCAAACGTAAAAGACGTACACGATGATGAAGAAATTGCGGCTGTTCTTACCAAAATACTCAAAAAAGAGCTTTACGACGGTAAGGGCCTTATTTACGGTATGGGCCACGCAGTTTATACTAAGTCCGATCCACGTGCGATAATGCTTAAAAAGTATGCGCATGACGTTGCGACGAGAAAGGGCTATGGAGATGATTTTGCTTTGCTTGAGGCTATCGAGCGCATTACTCCCGACCTCTTTAATTCCTTTAAGGGAACGAATAAGCCTATGTGCGCAAACGTCGATCTTTATTCGGGACTTGTTTACCGTATGCTCGATATTCCCGTTGAAATGTATACTCCTCTCTTTGCGATCTCCCGTGTTGCAGGTTGGTGCGCGCATAGAATAGAGGAATTCCAGACATCTAAGAAGATAATTCGCCCTGCATACAAATTTGTTGCAAATAATGATAATAAATATATTCCTCTCGATCAAAGAGGCGAATAATTTGCATATATTTAAGTATATATCTTATATTAAAAGGTGAAAAAATGAAAAAAATATTTGCATTGATCCTTGCGTTGCTTATGATCGTAAGCGTCTTTACGGCTTGCGACGGAGAAATAATTATTATTGGCGGTGAGAGCGATATAGAATACGATTTCACGGTGAAGCCTACGGGTAAACAGACTGAAAAACAAACCGAAAAAAATACCGAAAAGCAGAGCGAAAAAAATACCGAAAAGCAGAGCGAAAAGAAGACCGACAAAGAGATCTTCACTCAGGTTATTCCCGAAGAAGATTTTGACTTTGATGGCGAAAAGATTTCTATTTTGGTGAGAGATACCCTCAATTGTCAGAGAGAGTGGTACAAGGATGTTACCGAAGATGTCCTTGATGAAGTCATTGCGATGAGAAATGAATCGGTTGGGCAAGCATTGAATATCGAAGCACAATACACTCTTGTGGCAAATTCTATGTATCAGGATTGTCTTGATATATTTACTCGCAGTATAAAGGATGACGTAGACGGTGACTTCCATTATTATGATGTAGCGGCTAACTATGCGTACGCAGGTGCTAATGAACAGATACGTGATTATATAACTAATCTTGCGGATAAAGAAACTTTCCCTTATTTTGAATTTTCTCTTCCTTGCTGGAATCAGTCTATAGTTGATAATTTAACGGTCAACGGTCTGCTTTATTATGTTACGGGTGATCTTAATCTTTCTACTTTTGATAAAACAGTGGCAATCTTTTTGAATAAGACAATGTACGATAGAAAGAAGACTGTTGATGATCCCGAGGATCTTCAGGATGTAGCTATTGATGGTGATTGGGATTATGAGTTGCTTTACAGATGGTCGAGTGTATTTGAAGAAACTAATAACAAAAACGGTGATCAGCACGATGATTTCCACGCGATCAGCTCTCCGTTCTCCTCGATTCCTGTTGATGCATTTTCTTCTGCGTGGGATCTTGAGTTTATTACCGAAAAGGCTGACGGCTCGCACGCGTATAATATTGTAGGTAATAGTAAAATCGAAAATGCGGTAACTGATCTTCAAGCTCTTCTTGACGAAACTAAAGCCGCAGGCGTATGTAATAGCGATGAAACTATGAATTGTACCCTCGGCGGCTACACTGAGCCTATAACTCACTTTGCATGTGACAAGTCTATATTTGCAATTCATTTTCTTTATTTTACAGAAGAAGATAACGTAAATATTCGTGAGATGAGCTCTGAGTTTGGAATTCTGCCTTTACCTAAATATGATGCTGCTGAGCAGGAAAACTACAGTACGACCGCGCACGATTCCTACACACTTATGACTGTGATCGATCACGGAGGAAGCTCTGTTCCCACAAAGGGCGATGCGATCTCAGCTTATCTTCAGTATTCTTATGAAGAATCGTACATTAACATACGCGGTTACTATATAGATAGAATTGTTAAACCTAAATATTTTGGTATCGATGATACTAATGATTCGGTTGTGAAGTCTAGAAAGATTTTTGATATGATCGCCGATAATATTGAATTTTCATTTGCTTCTGTTTATGCTCCTCAGCTTAACGGTGTTCTTGCTCAGTGTTGGAGAGATGTAGTTACGGGATGGCACGATACAGGCGCAACAACTCCGGAAGATGCGTTTTTGTCTGATGAAAGCACGTATGTTTCAGCTCTTGAAAATGTTGATAAATGGCTCGGAGTCAGAAAGTAATTCAATGCTTGATTTGTGAATGACTTAAAATGAATAAAAGAGGGAACATTTCGGATTTAACCGATTTGTTCTCTCTTTTTAGTTAGTTGGTTAGTTAGTGTTAGGGTGCAGCGCACAATGTGCGTTACTTCTTCGTAGATCCCGCCTTGCTTCGCTCGGCGCTTTTTTGTCCGTGTCATCCTGAGC
>CALAXC010000038.1 GCA_937894775.1 uncultured Clostridia bacterium | reverse complement strand
AGCCGACAACTGCAACTATTGCAAGAGCAGAGAGAGCTGCGCTTGAGCCGCATCCCTTATCTGCGGGAGCTTCGGTTTCGGTGCTATCGTCCTTTTCGCTCTCGGTTGCATCGGTAGGTTTATCCGTTGCATCAGTGGGCTTTTCGGTTTCATTGTTAGAGGGTGCTTTGGGCATTGCGTAAGAACAAACGTCGCACTTTTCGTCGTTGTTTGTATCGGCGTGCGCTGCTACGTTTGCCTTATCACCACACTCACATTCATTCCAATGGTTTGTTGCGTCGGTTTTCCATTCAGAGCCGTGGATATGAGGCAAAATCTCGCCGTACTCCTCACCGCAGGTTGCACACTTTGCCTTTTCGGTGCAGGTTGCTGTACCGCCCGCACAGGGTGCAAAATCTCCGTACTCGTGATGGCAGATCTCACATATAGATTTGTTCTGACAATCCGATACACCGCCCTCGTGATAGCTCCAATCTATCCACAAATCACAATTCTCACAGAAATTAGCGCATTTCATCTCGTCAACGTATTGATAATCGGGAACTGAAAAATCATGATCTGCGAGATACTCAGCTCCGCAAATGGCACATTCTCCTTTAGTTTGACAGGTTGCAGTGCCACCCGCGTGATCCGTGTACATTACCCATTCCTCAGTAGGATCGGGACAGCCCGCGATAATACAAGGCTGCCAATGGCCGTATTCGTCATGATCCCAAATCTCGTCACTGTATATATGCTTGTGGATAGCGGTAACTTCACTTGTGTAAGCATAACCGCTATTGTGTGTGGCTTCCTTGCCGTAAACGTAAACAGTCCTATCGGCAGCATCAGCAAAGACAAATGTATCCTTAGGAGACAGCATGAAATAAAATCCATACTCTTTTCCCTCTACGTATGTGGTATCATTTTGCATATCCTCCTGTGGTTCCTTAGTCCACCACAGAATACCCGATACGGTCGCACCGTCAACTAAAACGTCGCTCTTCTCAATTTTTGTTTCCCCATTCTTCGGATAAGGCATTTGAACGTTGAGAACCGTGATAACATTGGTGATCACGTGTTGCTCACCTATTCCGTATTTACCGTCAACGAGAGTGACTTGACAGTGGATATAGCTATCTCTGTCGGCGGTTTTTACAGTGTAAGAAATATTCGTTGCACCCTTTATTGCCTCACCGTTCTTATACCATTGATAGAATACGGTTTGATACGTGGGATTTGCTTTATTATAAGCATTATTGAACGTACCGCTTTCGTTGCACATCTTTTCTACGTCAACGGTAAGCGTTACGCCGATGCCTATTTCACCGTTTGCTTTGTAATATACGGGGAAATCTGCCTCGGGAACGGTGAATTTGTAGAAGAATTGACTTAAAGCGTCAACCTTATCCTCCATCAATGTATCATTTACGTAGACGTTTGCCTCGTACGGAATATTCGCCTCTCCGGTTTGTACGAGCTTACCGATAACAAGATAGGTCTTTCCGGGGATCAAAACCGTGTTTTTAATATCAAGCTCGGGCTGACCCTTGCCCTCGCATATAAAGAGGCTATCGGGATTTATCGATACGCCCGGTGTTGCAGAGGATATTTGAGGAGCTTTTCCGCCTGCAACGAAGTCACTTGCGTTTAGATATATTTGATACAAATGATTATAGCATTTGTGCATATCGCCAAATGCAGTTTTGTCGCCTACCGTTACGGTTACGTAGAAACGACCGCCAACGTCATCTGCTGTAAAATTATACAAAGCGTCGGTCGCTCCCTCAATAGCCTCACCGTTCTTGTACCATTGATAAGCTACGTTGCCCGCCTCAAACGCTGTCTTGAATTCTGCGTTTTGAGAGCACATAAGTGATGTGTCAAGCTCCAAAAGACCGCCTATACCGAGCTTTGCGGTAGAGGTGTTATATATTACGGAGAACGGATTTGCCGCAAGAGCACCAAACGTATAATTTATGATCGCATAACCTGCGTCTGAATTGACGGTGGCTTGTTTTCCGTTGACGGTTGCCGTCACGGTGTCTCCAAATTTATGCTCATCGGGAGGATTAACAAGTGTTTTCAATTCATAGGCTTTACCCGGCTTAAAAACATCGTTTTCTTCCATTTTGATTAAGTTTTCATACCATTCGACCTTTTCAAGCTTTACACCGCCCTCCAAGGCGATCTCGGCATCGTATGCTTTCTCGCCCACGGTAATGTCGCCCACGGTAACGCTTACGGATTTTACGCTTTCCTTACCGTAGTAAGCCGCAATATATACGGGCGCGGCAGGCATTGCAAAGGTGGTTGAGGCACTGTAATAGTCTGCAAGCTCAACTCCGCTTGTGTCCCAACGAACAAACTCCATACCGCTCTCGGCAGGGTCTGCAACTATGGTAACGGTCTGCCCGTAGCCAACCTCGGTTACGGTATTACCTCCTATTGTCGCAGTTCCGTTTTGAACGTCTATGGAATATTTCTTTTCATAGGAAATAACACTCACAGCGTTCGCAAATAAAGGATTTTCAATCTTATAAAGAGCGCGTGAATATCCGTTTTTATACCAATAATAATCCTTGCCTGCTTCTATTGCCGCAAATTGATTGCCTGAATTAGAAAAATAGATATCCTCTGCTTGCTTTATTCCGTTGATTATAAGCTCGTGAGTAGAGGTGGAAAACGCACCGACCTGTGACTCGTGAACCTGTACACCGGTATTAAAATAAGCATTATTGATAATAAGCTCTCCCGAGCTCTCGGAATAGAGCGCACCGTAACCGTCAAGATATACGGTAGCGGTACTGTCACCAACCTTAGTGCCAATCCAAGCGCCTCCGTCAATAGTAAGGGCAGCCTGCTTTTCAAGATATATAGCAAAGCCACTCGTTGCGGTATAGTCACCGCCCTCAAGCGTAATCTTTGCGTTATCAGTAGCATAAACTACCGTTCCGGTGTAACCGTTATACATATCAACGCTTGTTGCGGTAAGAGTAGAATCATCCGCTACGAAAAGAACACCCTTAGCGGTGCGATAATCGGTATGCCAGTTTTCAAATACTAAGCTACCGTTTTCAATCTCAAGGCTTGAGCTGTTTTGTACAGCTATCATAGAAAAATTGTCTGTATAGAACTCGTTTGCATAGTTACCTACCATGAGCTTATTACCGTTAAGGTTAAGTACGTAATCCTTGCCACCGTCAAAGACAAGGCGGTGCTTTGTGGGAAGCTCATCATCGGGAACAATATCCTCAATATCTTTTGTCAGCTTGATGTGAGTTTTATCCGAGTTTACCGCGTTAAGAAGCTCGTTAAACGTTGAGACTTCGGTAATCTCTGCTTCGGGCGTGTCGGCAAATGCGGTAATTGCCGAGAATGGAACTATTGAAAGAACCATAATTGCCGCAAGCAACATACTTAAAATTCGCTTTTTCATTTTGTTTTCTCCTTAAATTCACCCCCTGCCCCAAAAAGACAAGGGGATATATATCATAATTCGGTATCAAGAAAAATTCAATCTTCTTTCTTCTTAATTACAAGAGCCGAGCCGACAACTGCAACTATTGCAAGAGCAGAGATAGCTGCGCTTGAGCCGCATCCCTTATCTGCGGGAGCTTCGGTTTCATCGTCGGTAGGATCATCGGGAATGCCATTAGGATTATCAGGATTATCGGGAGCGGTACTCATCTGATATTCACAAGTATCGCACTTGCCATCGTTATTGCTATCGGTATGAGATGCCTCGTTTGCCTTATCTCCGCAAGCGCACTCGTTCCAATGCTCGTTTGCATCGTTTTTCCAAGCTGTGCCGTGGTCGTGACCCGTAGCATCTATAGCCCCCCATGCGACAAGGTCGGGTATCTCAACCTTGCCCTCCGCATCCTCAAAGCTCTTACCGCAGAAGCATTCATAATGTTTTTCAAGACCGTTTTCGGTGCAGGTAGGCTCAACCTTTTCAACTAACTTTGGAGCACAGGCATGAGGAATACCTGTATCCTCGTGATAGGTTATCATACCCATCCACATTATACCCGTGCCATAACCTTCCGTCATCGTTTCTTCCCACGCAACACCGTCAACCGTGATTAAATTTTCAGAGATCTTTTCGGGGACCTTATATCCGGGCTTTAAGTGCAATATCAAATAAAAAACATACTGATGCCCGTCAATGAACGAGCCTGCTAAATTACCGCTTTTAAAATCTATCCACTTCTGATTAAATTCCCAAGCTTCACAATCAGTACAAGACGAGCTGCAAGGATAGAATATATCCGATTCAAGCTTTGCTTGATCAATTACAGCCGGAGCTTTCGCGCCCGAAAGATCGCTTCCGTCGATATGGATACCGTCAATTTCTTTACAGTCATCTATCGGAATACCCTTTTCTTCGTCATAAACGATGTGAAAATCCACCTCATAACATTTTTTATCAACATTGTCCTGCGACGTAGCAGATGCGGAAATACTGTGCCAAAGAATTCCCGTTACATTGGCAATATCAGCGTAATCGTATTCCTTTCCCGTAAAATCGGGAAGCAGATAACCGTTCTTGGGGTGAATTACGACGTGATAAAAATACTCTTTGCCGTTAACAAATTCCGTAGCGGGCTGCTTTGTTTCGGCATCGAACCAAGTATCCGAAGCATACGTCATACCGCAGCAGTTCTGTCCCGAACAGAATTTTATTTGATCGTTTTCTTCCAGATACCCCTTTAGTCTTGCGGCTTCGGGTGTTTTGGCGCCTCCCATTGCCCTTCCGTCTATTTCAAGAGGCAGGCAGGTCACAACGGGAAGCCAATTTGCCACTACGACGATAGATTCGGTAACCGTAATATCTTCAAACTGACGGTAAGACTGACCCGCTATCGTCCAATGGCTGAATCGGTATCCCTCGGGCGGAACAAACTTGCACCATCCAAGCTCATATTTACCGCTGACAAATACCACGTCCATCTCACCGCTACCGCCGTTTGCAAGGTAGCTGACTCTGTATTTATCCGACCATATAACCTCAATTTGCGAGGATTCAAGCACCATCTGACCATTCTTAAAAGCCTGAACCTTAAAAATATGGGCGGTTGCTATATCAGAGGTAACCTTACAGCTGTTAACGCCTGCTTTATATGCAACGGTCGCTTGGGTTCCCCACTGGGCAGTGTTTGCGTTATAGTGAAGCACCTTGTATTCATCTGCTTCAAAATTCGTTTGCCACGTTATCTCATAGGATTCGTTCAAGCCCACCGTTGCACCCGTAGGCTTCACGGTAAATTCCTTTTCAACGTGCTCGACCGCGGTAAACGGTATATCATATACTGCCACGTATTTTTTGTAATCTGCGCCAATCGTCCAAACAGAAGTATAGGACGTGCCATTTACAAACACGGTTGCATCTTCAACAAACACATACGGATCTTTGGCAACCAAATACACGTCTACATAATAGGTCTTACCGGCTACAAAGGTTTGATTATTGAAATCGTTTTCCACGCTTCCGTCGGCAGTTGTTGACCAACCAATTGACACCGTATATTTTTCGGAATTAAAAATACTACCTGCTGTTGAGGTTGCGCCCCCCTCGGGTATGGGAACATTGACCTCAGCCGAGGAGATCACGTTTTCCTTTTCCTCCGCAAATGCATTAAATGCGCTCATAGGAACAAGCGCAAGTATCATTATGAGTATGAGCAGAACTGAAAGCAATTTTGATCTGAATTGTGTTTTCATTTTCTTTTCTCCTTTAACTGTTCCCCTTGCCAAAAGGCAAGAGGATATATATCATAATTCGATATCAAGGAAAATTCAATCTTCTTTCTTCTTAATTACAAGAGCCGAGCCGACAACTGCAACTATTGCAAGAGCAGAGATAGCTGCGCTTGAGCCGCATCCCTTATCTGCGGGAGCTTCGGTTTCATCGTCGGTAGGATCATCGGGAATGCCATTAGGATTATCAGGATTATCGGGAGCGGTACTCATCTGATATTCACAAGTATCGCACTTGCCATCGTTATTGCTATCGGTATGAGATGCCTTGTTTGCCTTATCTCCGCAAGCACACTCGTTCCAGTGCTCGTCGGCGTTCTTCTGCCATTCAGTGCCGTGGTTATGAGCTGCGGTGTTTCCGTATGCGGCGTTACATACCGAGCAAACTGCCTTTTCGGTGCAAGTTGCCGTACCGCCGCTATGTTCCACCTTGTCAAATTCCTCGGTGCAAGAGCAGGTGTGCCAATGGTATGTGCCGTCGCTCTCCCATTGTCCATCGGCATCTGTGTGGGTGTGCGCAGGAAGATCTTCCCAAATTGCATAGAAAGTTACATCCTTGTATAAATAATAAGTTGCGTCAGTATCAAATTGCATCCCACTTGCACTGTCTAATGCCCAGCATTTGAATTGTTTGCCGCTGGGTGCCGTAAACGAACAAGCAGGCAAAGCGTATCCGCCTTTATAACTTCCACCTGTCATGCTTCCCTCGCCACCATTTGCATCAAAGCTTACAGTGTGATCACCTGCAAGCTTCCATTTTGCATAGAATGTCATATCTTTATACAAAAAG
Source organism: uncultured Clostridia bacterium (assembly GCA_937894775.1). Lineage (GTDB taxonomy): Bacteria > Bacillota > Clostridia > Oscillospirales > CAG-272 > HGM12713. Next base: position 1,260 of record CALAXC010000038.1, on the reverse strand, counting down.
AAAGAATCGCCTTCTGCATAATTACTACCACCGTATGATTTGTCGGTCCAGCATTGGAATTCCAATTCATATTCATATTCTGGAGGAACAAGTGTACAGCCCGGCAATATATATTTTCCTTGAACATCCTTAACAGGAGCCATTGTTCCACTTCCACCATTTGCATCAAATAAAACAGAAAAATATAGTGAATCGGATACTAAACGATAAGTTTTATGATATCCGTCATAAATATCGCCTTGTTGTATTATGCTTGCATAATAACCGGGGATTGCTGTTGTTACTGCATTGCGCAAATATGTTGAATTTGTCAATGTTTTATCATAACCATCCGGTGCAACAAGTGTAATTTTTTTGCATTTTGTAAGAGTAACGTCATTTGTGCTAAGAACTCTTGTAAGACCACCTGCTTTTTCTGCATCAAGATAAAGTTCTCCATCAGTATCCAAAACCAAACTGTTGGCAGAAACAATGGCATAGACGTCATCGGAAACGTACGCAGTGTAGTTTAATGACGAATTACCTAAAAGCTTAAGCGTTCCAACTTCAATTATGTTGTTAACGTCATCATTATAGCCGGTGGCACCGAGCCATGGACGAACCATTGTATTTCCACGAATAGTTAATTCTCCATTGAGCTTAAATTTGTTTTTCCAGCCAAAGCTGCCAACAGAATTAGTATTTCCAGAAGTGTTTTCTATGGTCAAATTTCCTTTTTCAAAAGCTAAGTTATAGAAAGTAAAACCATTGTAATAATCTTCAATAATCAATTGCTTATCTGATTCATTTAGTCCATAAAGAGAAAGTTTGCCTTTATACTCAGCCATATTGTCAGTGTAATAAAGCTTCAAGGTGCCCGTGCTTACATCATATTCCATGTCAGCACCAGCGCTTGAATCGTTTATCTCTAACGTTTCATAAGCACCGTTTATGTGCAAATATTTGCCACCTGCAAACGTTGTATTAACTGTACTATGATCATTTTTATGTAACACGATTTGTAATTCCGATGCCGCAATATTTGCTAAAGCATTATCCGGCACTGTTGCATAAACCTTCAAGACAAGACTGTTTTGCAAGCCAATTCCAAGCCCAAGAGTAAGAAGCATTGCAAGAACGAGCAGAACCCCCAAGAGCTTTGACTTAAATTTTGTTTTCATTGTCTTTTTCTCCTTTAACTGTTCCCCTTGCCACGTAAGACAAGGGGATATATATCATAATTCGATATCAAGGAAAATTCAATCTTCTTTCTTCTTAATT
>CALAXC010000037.1 GCA_937894775.1 uncultured Clostridia bacterium | reverse complement strand
CGAACCTTGTTTCCAAAACGGTCGGTATAGGTTCGCCAATCCATCGCCCGTTCTTCTGCTCTTTCTCTTTCGGCAGCTTGTTTGTTTTTTTGTGCTTCGATTTGAGATGCTCTTATTCTTTCTGATTCTTCTTTTCTTTTGCAGTTCGAGCAGACGGCACCGTATACATCACCCGGCATCGGCTGTCCGCAACGTACACATCTTCCCATAATTTTTTCCTCCTTACCACCGATTAAACGATACTTGTTGCCTTTTCGTAAAATTCAATACATTCTTTTAACTTCTCGATCAATTCTTCCAAAGCATGGTCGTAATTGACCGTTCTGACCATACCCATTTCGATAGCGTAATTTTGCCATGCCGCCGCATCAAGCTGTCCGCCGCTCAGTCCGCCCAGATCGTAATTGGGGCTTGGAGGTGTTTGCGCACCAAGCGGGCCTTGCTCCTTCAGCTTCGTAGCCTTATCCAGCTTTTCCTGCAAGGTTCCGTCCTTTTTCAGCCATTCGTGCAGGTCATTTAACAAAGAGTCGATCGTATTCATTTTTCTGTCGATCATCCGGATTTGGCATCCATCCTCGAATACGGGTTTTCCGTCCACAACGTCAACCACACGCGTTCTTTTAGGGTTTCCATCCTTGTCAACCGTCATGACAAGATGACCAAAATCCTCGGGCTCTACTCCAGTCTCCTTGTACTGTCTCAGCATTTCGTAGTTTTTCTCAAGTCCGCTCTGATAACAGCCAACGGCACGAAGCTCGTGCTTTCTGATAAAAGCCTGCTCTTCCTCGGGTGTTACAACGAAATATCTTCCCAAAGACCGAAGATTGGGCGGGAGATTGGCAATAAGACTGAAGATAAGGGCGGGGTTCTGCTCCTGCTTGTCAAGGATCTTTAGTACACTCTCGTAGTCATATCTTTTATAGCAATCTTCATAAATTTTCTCTAATATTTTGCTTTCGGCATCGCTCATTTTTCTGTCTCCTTTATCCTTACCGAGTAGTTTTTACCGTAAAGAGCGTTTGCAAGGCGAATGACGGTGGGGAGGTTCATAATGGAGCGAACGTCCTCCTTCGAGAAATCCCGTCCTGTCATCTGCTCAAGCTCTTCGGTATACTGCGGATCGATTCTTGCGTGCTTCTTTTGAAGCTTGTTGCCCATTCTTGCGTTTTGAACCTCGCTCGGCATAAGCTGTGTCCAGCCCTTGCTGCGCATAAAGGCTTCGTAGCGTTTGTTTTCGTTCTTGTGAAGTCTGTCTATGTTGGCTTCGAGAATGTTTTCCAGATCCGAAACCTCTCCGGCTCCATCATCCACAAGCTCAAGGCCGAGAAGCCACAGCTTATAGGGGATGGATACTGCAAAGGCATCGGAATAGTCTTTGTAAAAGCCAACCTGATTATAAAGATCGGTGAGCCATTCGGCGTTATATTTGCTATCCACCGCAGTAATGCCACGGTTAGCGGCGTTCACCGCAACGGCGAGGCAGTCCCTATAGGATGCGCCGATACGCAGTCCCTTGTAGGTGTCTTCGTAGCTGCCGAAGGTCTTGATCTCAAAGGAACAGATCGGCGTACTTTCAAACTTGCGATGCTCGGTGTTGTATTTCCAATCCGAAACACAGAGATTCGGTGTGATCTGCTCTTCGATTCTCTTATAATCGATCAGCGAATGAATGTGGGGCAGACCGTCTGCAATGCCGTACTTGCGGCGAATGTAGATTGCCGTTTCCAGATTGAGCGTTTCGTTTCCGAGGCAAACCACAATATAGGTCGGATCTATGCCGTCAAGCACATTGGAAATCGCCACGGATTTCACGTCTGCGCTATGGAACTTGATGTCCCATTTCTCCGCAAGACCGGGAGAAGCTTTTTCAAATATAGCCCTTGATTTCTCTCCGTTCAGGTCGATCACGTTGATATCGGCCTTTACCTCGTCTCCAAGGCAGGTGCACATCGTCATCGTGCGAAGGATCTCAAGGCCGATATGACCGCCGCCAACGATCAATACAGAAAGTCTTCCGTCCTTCACCGCGTCATAGACCGGATAATCGGTGACAAGCGCTCTTGCGATCAGCCCTTCCTCGTTGATAAGGCGCACGTTGAAGGTTTCATATAAATAGTCGAATATGACCTCCGATATCTCATTCTTGGTATAGAGCCACATATTGACCTTATCGGTTCGCTCTTTGTTGTATCTCTGATAAATACGAAGTCCCGCTTCAAGGTTTTCACCGTCGTTTGTATTGAGAAGATAATAATTGCGTGTGCGGCGCAGGCTGTGCCTGATCTGCACGATATCATCGTTGATCACGTATGCGTTGATCTCTTTGATACGAGCAAGTGCTTCCGCATCGATATCCTCCTCGGAAATACGCAGAGCAAAGACGATAAGCGCCTTTCTGTCGGTTGCGGCAACGTCCTCGGCGATGCACAGGGTGCGTTCATTGATTGCCGAGAACAGATATGTATCTCTGAACTGTGAACGAATGCGGTAAATGATCCGAGCGAATTTTTCCGAGAAGAAGGACAAAGTAATACCAACGGTGAAGAGAGGTGCGATGATCAGCAGAACAAGAAGCACCGTTTTATATACGCCGATATATGCCACGTCAAAGCCGTTAAAGCCCGCCAGGATCTCTCCGGGGTTGGAGTTTAACAGCATCGCGCACATACTCTCAACGAGCGTAAGACCTATGGCATAGGTTTCCTCGGCATAGTAGGGATAGATTCCCGACATCAGCATCAAAAAGACGCACACACCGAGCACACGTACTACGCGCTTGATATCCCTTCTGTTCAGTATGACGAGCGCAACGCCCACTGCAAAGATCAGCAGCGTCAGTATCGCGCATATTGTTAATATTACTTCACCGTTCATAGTTGCTCCTTCTGATGAATCAAAATCATTTCATCAAAGTCTTTAATGTAATCAAATCCTCTTCAATTTCAGTAAGTTGATATTGCCATTTCGACACTTTCGCAAATTTCACATATGCTTCAGCGAGCAAAACCTTTTCCTGTAATTTTTTATTGCTACGCATAATACTTGCAGGATTCGTGGTATTTTTCAATCTGAAAATAACTTTATCCAAAAGACGTCTTGCCATAATCTCATCACTATAAGGAATGATTCCTGAAAAAGGCTGCCCACCCAATACTTCCATTGTGTCCTGTATTCTGCCTTCATAAAACAGCAAGCCTCTTTTCGGCACACAACCGGACGCATCTTGAACCCAGCCTATTCGATAATAGCATATCGCAAGCTCTTGAAGTGTATTTTTCCGAGGGATAATCTCATTAAGCAGGTAAATGCAGAAATTGACATCCTCAAAGGAGGACAGGCTGTTAGCATAAACCTGTTGTTTAACATAGGCCAGCGCCACACCGTCGCGATCTCCCTTACGCCCAAGAAGTGCGTTTTGATATTTCTGTTGTTCTTCTGCACTCCAACTGAGTGTTCCACCCGACGATTTCATTTCGTACAGATATCTGAGGTCAGCCATAGCATCATCGTCAAAACGTGTAGTTCCGATCGTTCTGCTTTGCGCCGCTTCTCGAGATTTCTTTTCGTCGTACTCGCGACGTTCCTTGGCTGATTCCTTTTCTTTAGCACGCCGAGCATCCTCTAAGGTCTTGATAGAGGGATCATAGGGAGCGCCCCAAACCTCGGCGTTGCCATCAACATAATAATTGATATACGTCTTGCCCGTACCGGAAGGCTCATATTTCATTGTGAAAATACCTTGTCTTGTATCGTCGACCCATTCGCCCTCAAAGACCTTCCACATATCATGCATAGCGTTACCGTCCCAATCCCTGTAAACGCCACGACCGTGTTTTTTATCGTCAACCCACGGACCGTCATAGGACCAGTTCATATAAACATGCCCAAAGAGGGGGAACGCCTTATATCCCTTGGCAACTCCGCGACCGTGATGCTTACCGTCCTTCCATTCGCCCTCGTAGATATAGGACAGATAGGTGGAGCCGTCTTTTTCGTTCTTACTGTAGCTTTTATAAATGCCAAAGCCACATTTCATTCCTTTAACCCAATCGCCTTCGTACTCCGAACCGTCAGCCCAAGTATATTTTCCCTTACCGT
>CALAXC010000036.1 GCA_937894775.1 uncultured Clostridia bacterium | reverse complement strand
TCGCGACAGCTTTATTAGTATACCACATCACTTTTTTATTGTCAATACCTTTTTTGAAATTTTTTTAATTTTTTTATTTTTTTGCATATTTACCTAAATTTGAAACATATATATATAATAAAATGTAGTTTTTCACGAGGGCATATGAGGAAAATACTCAAATTCTTATTTTTTCTTATGATTTTAATCACCGTTGTTGCTATTTATTTCGTTTTTCTTATAATAAAAAACAATCCTACGCCTTGCGGGCACGAAAGCATTTCAGTTCAAACCGTATTACCCACATGCACAAAAGAGGGACACACTCTTCATTTTTGTAACTCCTGCGACTATTCATACGTAACAGACGTAACCCCAAAGCAAGCTCACTCGTATACGCAGAGCATCCTTGCTCCCACTTGCTACTCTGAGGGATACACCCTGAATTTTTGCTCCTGCGGTGATCTTTTCAAAAGCGATATTCTCCCAAAACTCGAACATTCCTTCACAAAAAGTGAAACACCCTCCACTTGCTCTGTTCTTGGATACACAAAATACAGTTGTAGTGTCTGCGATTATTTCTATACCGAGAACTACACAGAATACGCAGAACATCTTTACTCAAGCAACGTCATCTTCCCTACAGCACTTGAAAACGGATATACCGAATATTCGTGCGAATGTTCAGCTAGTTATCGCGATAACATTCTACCTTATTCGGAAATCATGAGCAGTCCGTACGTCGAAAGTTCGGAAATACTTTCAAAAGGTATAGACGTCTCAAGATGGAATCACCAGATCGATCCCATAAGCGGTGACTACCTTCCTCTTGATTGGAATAAGATCAAAGCTTCGGGGTTCGATTTTGTCATAATCAAAGCAGGAAGCACACGCTCAGGAAAAGAGCCCACCTTCGAATCCGATTACGAGGGTGCAAAAAAAGCAGGTCTTAAGATCGGTGCGTATTTTTACACATATTCCTCTACAGTAGAAGGAATAGAAACCGACGTCGGATCCCTTATTAAATATATTGAAGGAAAAGAGTTTGAATATCCTATATATTTCGATATCGAAGACCCCTCTCTGACCGCTCTCGGCAAGGACCGTCTAACAGAATTGTGCGAAACCTTTATATGCCTTATGCAGAAAAACGGATACTATTCGGGACTATACACAAATAACAATTGGCTTCGAAATATACTCAACACTTCAAGAATTCTTTCCCTCTTTGATATTTGGTATGCCCGATATCCCGAAACCGATATTCCCGTGTGGAACGAAGAAAAATACGGAAAGCAGCTTTCTATGTGGCAATACACACAGACAGGAGAAATATTTGGAATAGAGGGCTATTTTGATATGAACTTCTGCTATCGGGATTATCCGGAAATAATGAAAAAGTGGGGCCTCAACAGAGTCGAAAAAACTTGACAAAATAATACATCTTATGGTAAAATATAGACATTAAAAACCATAGGAGATAAATAATGAAAAGAAGGATACTTTTATCCCTTGCCATTCTCATTGTTTCTTGTATTCTTTTTTCTTGCGTAAGCGAAGAAGATCAAAATGACTCAGATCACACCGAATCAAATGAAGAAACTCAAATATACTGCGAACACGTTTTTTCGGAATGGGAAACTACCGATGAGCCAACCTGTCAAAAAGACGGCAAGCGTGAACGAAAATGTTCGCTCTGCGGTTTCTCAGATATCGAATATCTCGCAAATCTTCCGCACACAATGTCAAAATCCGAAGTATATCATCCCTCTTGTACCGAAGAAGGATATACAGTATATAAATGCGAATGCGGATTTTCTTATATAGGAGATGTAACCGCTCCAACGGGACACATTAAAAAATCGGAAAAGATAGTCCCCGAAGCTTGTACCGAACCGATATACACGCACATCTCCTGCGAAAACTGTAGCTTTGCATATGATACCGATTTTGTAGCTCAGGAGCACAACTTCATAAAAAGCACAATTCCGCCCCTCGCAACAAAAAACGGATATACAGAATATACTTGTGATGACTGCGGTTATTCTTACATTTCGGATATTACACAATATTCGGATATATTCTCATCCCCTTACGGAGAATCAGAAGAACCGTTACACAAAGGACTCGACTTATCTAATTATAATCATTCAAAGGATTCGAACGATAACTACCTTCCCATAGATTTCCAATCCATAAAAGAACAAGGCTATGATTTCGTTATACTGAAGATCGGCAGCTCGCACAGTGGAAAAAGCCAGGTGTTTGAAATGGATTACGAGGGAGCAAAGGCAGCGGGGCTCGAAGTTGGCGCTTACTATTATACTTATTCGAGTACGCGATACGGAAATTCAAATGACGCAAAAGATGTAGTTGAATGGTTAAAAGGAAAGCAACTCGAATATCCAATATACTATGATCTCGAAGATGCTTACATCGAAGATCTGAGCAAAGAGGCATACACCGAAAATATCACTTATTTTATAGAAACACTTCAAATGAACGGATATTACGGAGCTCTTTATATAAACGAATATTGGCTTTTGAACAAGCTCGAAACAGAAAAAATTCTTTCAAAATTTGATATATGGCTTGCAAGATGGGTAACAAGCGAAAACCCTAAGTGGAGTGATTTTAGCGCAGAACCGCCATTTTCAATGTGGCAGGTAACCGATAAGCAAAAGGTAGAAGGGCTGGTTGGAAACGAGGGATTTGCCGATCTTAATTTCTGCTATAAAGATTACAGTGAAATAATGAAACGTCACGGACTGAACGGTTTTAAAAAAGAAGAAGCCACGCAAAGCGAATAAAATAAAAAATATTTCAAAAAAGTCTTGACAAAATATATTTAATATGATAAAATATCGTGGTGTGAGATACAGAACTCACATCACGATAATATTTTGCGCCGTTAGCTCAGCTGGATAGAGTGTTTGGCTACGAACCAAAAGGTCGGGGGTTCGAATCCCTTACGCCGTGCCATAAAAAAGCAGACAGCATTAGCTGTCTGTTTTTTTATGCCTCGGCATTAAAACAAGGGATTCGAAGCAGTGAACAAAACAACCCAGCGAGTTGTTTTGAGAACGGTGACCGAAGATTTTTGCGAGATGTTTCCTTAGATCTGATCCAAAACATCGAGCAAAAATCAAGAAGAATCCCTTACGCCGTAACAAAACAGAAAGAACCCAAAGGGCGACTCCTCATAAGGATGTTTGATCTCTCATTGTAGGGACCGGCGTCCCCGACGGTCCGATAAGACATAATCGCATTGCAGAAGGCAAAGAATATCCCGACAGATTTTCAAAAGTCTGTCGGGATTTGTTTTACATTATAACACAAATCGGCAGAGAAAACAAGTTCTCTGCCGAAATTTATGTGTCACGGACCGTCGAGGACGCCGGTCCCTACAAATTGTAATCTTCCTTATGAGAACGAGCCTAAGCTGCTACTCTTTCTTTTTTTGGTGAAAAGGTAGAAAAGCAAATATTGCATCGCTGTAGTCAAATAAAACCCTAAACCAAATTTTAATCTGACAGAATTAAAGTTGTGGTGGAAGTTTCACTATTTTTATTGACAAAAAACAATTTAAGTGATATAATACTTTTACAGAGTTAAATTTCACTCAAATACGGAGGAATTATGAAGCACATTTTTTATGTTGATTTTGATAATTTGTTAAGCGAATACAAAGATCCGAGTACGCGGGAAGACAAACTAATCAAGCACAAATTAGACTCCATTGTTGCGCTTTATGACAGTTGCGGTGTGGAAGAAAGAGAGTTTGCTGACGAAATTACACTTGAGTTTTCCCGTATTATTGCTATACTGAAAAATCAACATCGCCGGGAACTGATGGAGATAACTCAAAAGTGCCAGGAGTTAGAAAACAGACAGGAAAATTTACCGTCAACATATATTCCTTTGCACCGTCAAGATCAAACCAACACTTTCGAAGAGGATCGCGATGTGCTGAGTGCCTTTTATGACTATTATAAGCGCCCCGGGGATGATCAGCTTTACTATTGGCAAATTGATGGATATAAATTTGAGAGCGAAGCGGAACGTAGAGAGAAGGTCAACCTGACCATGTGGGATTATTGCAACCGCATTAAGACGTTTGCTAAAAAATATCTGTATGAGATATACCCCGCAGAGTCTATCCCGCGCGTTATTCACGGCGATGATGCTGATGACTATGAAACGCATGAGCCTATCGTCTTTGTATATAACAATCTGGAGCTCATTCTTGCAAAAATGAAAACTACAAACGAAAACGGCGAGACAGTAAAGCAAAGGTTGAATATTCGATCTGCGCTGAGAAAGCTCAATGAGTTTAAGCAAATAATCCAAGAAACGAACAGACAATAATAAAAGAAAAAAGAGAAGAATATGAGTGCAAAGGACGTTGATTTTGATTTCATTGTTCCAAGATTAAAAACTCTTGAATGCAGCAATCTGGAGATTATTGTTCTTGACGGCATTGATCACGAATTTACAGATAAAATTGACGATTTCATCGCGCTGATTGACCTCATATAGAAAACCGAAAAATATAAACCCTCTTGCGATAAATCAATGCAGTTTCTTCGCAAGAGGGTTTAAAACATAGTTTTCCCTAAACTTTTTTTCAAAATCACTTGACAAACAGCATCGTAAGTGGTATAATGGGTTGCGGTGGAGAATTCCACCAAGTGTTTTGCTGATTACGAACTCGGAGGAAATTTTACATTATGAAAAAACTGATCGCATTAACAGGCTCATTTAACCCCGTAACCGTAGCTCATTATAAGATCCTTTCCGACGCTGTGGAAAGATTCGGCGCAGATGAAGGTATATACATCGCAACCGATGACCGATACCTTACTCGCAAGGTTACCTTGAAAGGCAAACAACCCTATAATTTCCTCCTGCCCGAGACCGTCCGCGGTGAAATGCTGGCTTCTCTCGCCGAGGATAACCCTAAGCTCAGCTATTGGGGAGTGGAGCTTGGCAAAGAATACCCGAGCACGTACAAAACCCTGGTCAAGCTCATCAAGGATAAGCAAAAGCAGTATCCCGGAGAAGAGATCAAGCTCTATTTCCTCTTTGGCGCAGACAAGCTGAAGAATTTCTCTCATTGGGATCATGCAGAAGAGATGGCGGAGCTTTGCGAGTATCTTGTTTACGCCCGTCATTTTGATCTTGAAAAGGTTATATCTCAGGACGCATTTCTTACTGCGCACCGTGACAGAATCCACCTCCTGCAACTCAAGGACGAGGATCTTGAGGACGTCAGCTCTACTGAGCTTCGCCGCCGCTTCTTTACCGGCGAGGATTACTCTGACCTTATGAACAAGGGTCCTTACGCCATCATGCAGAGATTTTCGCCCGATGATTTCAAACCCCTGACCGACGAGGACATCATCAAGACGCACATTCTCTATGGCGGTCGCTTCGGAGGAAACGCCGCGCGACTTCAGGTCTTCAAGACCAACTCGGGGCTCTTTAACGAGTGGCCGGAATATCTCGGTGACCGCAATGCGCATCGTGCGGCAAAGGTATACAAAAGCGAATTTACCGTTGATGTTCCCGAGCTGGCGACAGAAACGGTGACCGATTGTGTGAACGCTGACTGTGCTGACGTGGCAAAATCCCTTTTGGACGAGGGCTTGAATCCCGCTATACTGAACCTTGCTTCACGAACCTCGCCTTGCGGCGGATACCACAAGGGTACGTCTGCCCAAGAGGAGTGTTTGAGCCAGATGTCCACCCTGTCTCAGTCTCTCTACGCCTTTGGTAGTCCTAAGTACAAGCACATTCGAGATGCCGGTCTTGAGCTTGTCCCCGACGTATATCCCATGGATATTAGCTTCGGCGGCATCTACTCCCCCTGTGTTACCTTCTTCCGCCACAACGCGGATTCTTACTACGCCTTGAGAGACGAGATCTTTGATTGCGCAATCGTTACGGTAGCATCTCTTTCCAACCGCGAGAAGAACAGCTTCACCAATGACGAGAGAGTCTATTTCGATGATGAGGGCTGTCTTACCGATGAGGGCAGAGTGATTGAAGCAAATAAAACCCGTACCATCTTCCGCATCGCGCTTGAAAACGGTCACGACAGTATGGTGCTCGGCGCCTTTGGGTGCGGCGTATTCCGTCTGCACTCCGACGAGGTCGCAAAGCTCTTCCGCGACGTTTTGAACGAGCCCGAGTTCAAGAACCGCTTCAAGAAACTCGTCTTTGCAATCTACGAGGGCAAGCCCTCTCCCCGCCGCCGCGAGCCCATTGAGCGAGACGGAAAATTCGCACCCTTCTACGAGATTTTCGGTAAATGACCTACAAGAAAGGAACGGTTATGGAAAACAAACATATACTTTTGCTCCGTCATCACCCGATGAACGTGTATTTTACCAACACCTTTTATACTTCTCAAACAGAGAACGATCTCAGTGAATATACCGTCATCGACGTGACCTCCCGCATTACGCGAAATAAAGAGTTCATGGAGGAGCATCCCCGCTTCGCGCGGGAGATCTCACCGTTCTACGTAGGTCCTGTAACATCATCCGACGGAGTAAAGGCGGAGATTTTTGAGATTTTCTGGCAATGTGGCAAGGTTTATCCTTGCCACGATAACGGCGGCAAGCCGAACGAAGCGTATTTTGAGTGGCGAAATTACTTTTATTCACAGACCGAGTGCACGAAGGATCTCATACGTCACACCTGCAAGAGCATTGGATACGAGCACAAGGATGCTCGCTATTTCGCATACTTTGATAAGGAGAAGGGAGAATATACTCCTCTCTCTTACGTTGAAGCCCGTAAAAAAGTGTACTTTCCCGAGTACGCAAAGCTGATTTATAACACCGAATCGTTTCAATACTTAAAATCCCTTGTCGAGAGCGGTGAGAAGCTCGCTCTGGTTGATTTCGACGCGTGCAACTATAACGAGGCGTGCGCCATGCAGAAGGAGTACACTGCCTACGTAAATAAATGTAAAAAGAACAAAACTGCACCGACTCTTACAAAGGCAGATTTCTTGAACATAACGTCGCTGAAAGAGCTCATAAACGCACCCTTTATGAAGGTGGGACACGGTTGTGTTATCAAGGCTCTGCTTCAGGGCGATCTTGAGATCGTTGATGGAGAGGTAGTTGACCGCTCCGGAATATTAGCGTGAGGTATAAAGTGAAGAATTTTGTTGTATCCGATATTCACGACCATTATGATTTGTTGATGGAAGCGCTCAGCCGTAATGGATTTGATATAAGAATAAGATAAGAAGTCCGGCGATAGAACAGGAGCGTCTATCGCCGGATTTTTTCTTAAAAACATAAAATTCCCTAATTATTTTAAAAAATATTCAAAAAGCCCTTGACAAGTGGAGAATTATCTGCTATAATATAATCGCGGTGGAGATTTCACTTAACATACTTGTTTTGGAGGTAGTAACTCATGCAGAAAGTTAATCACAACATTTATGGTGTCGGCGAGGTTATCGCCAGAGAGAGTAATGAGAACGGTACGTATATTACTGCTCGTTTTGGGGACGGCAAAGAGATGAGATTCGCCATACCGGATTCCTTTACTCTCGGCATTATGGTTGCCGAAGGTAGCCTCAAGGATGAGGTGGATGCAGCTATCGCGGAAAAGAATGCACGCAGGGCGGCACGGTTGGAGGAGCTTAAAGCTATGTCTGACGTTGTCGCTACCTCTGCACCGTCGAGCAGACACGGCAGAAGACCTGCAACTCCTGTAACAGTCAGAGGTTCTATTGAGATCGCATTCGAGGAGTATCTGGTCAATGCCGGTTATTGCGAATATACGGCTACCGGAAATCCCAGCACGGTATTTTCCTACATCCATGCGATCAAGAAGGTTCTGGAGGAAGAAGGGCTTTCCTGGCACACCCTGCAGCGCGATATTGAGAATATCGTACCCGTTTATGATATCGGCGGTGCCAAGCAGCACATCGGTGCCAAGAGTAATTGCACCGTCATCAACGCTCTCAAGCGCTTCCGCGAGTTTGTTAACCCTTAATTATTTATATAAAACAAGGTGGACAGTCATCTGTCCACCTTGGAGAAAATACGGTACTGTATAATTAAATAATGATTTACACGGAGAGCCGGAAAATGGGAGAAAGGATGGGATGACCAATGAAAGAAAGATTTATCACAGCTTTTGAAGACGTTCTTGCTATGAACAGAGGCGGCGAGGTAAGAAATCTTCTGATCACCGACAACAATCCCGAGTTTTTGGAATATGCACTATGTTCACTTCGTAAATGGGCACTTTTTAGCAATATCAACCTCGTGGAGATTGATGAGAAGGATGATTCGTGGTTGCCTGAAATTCAGTCAAGAGAATTGTTTGATAAGCTTAATCAGCCTAACTCTGTTTTGCTGATAAAAAATTACGCAACAGAGTCTTGGATTTCAAGCGATGATAACACTCCTCGAGATTTTCTTTTTGACGCGGTTGTCAACAGACATTATGGATGTGGAAATGACTTCGTTCCATCGGACGAACTTCCCAACCTCTTGTTTGTGGTGGCTATCAATGATCGCTCGTTAATGCATTGGCAGGAAAATGAATATATGTGCTTTACTGTTATCTGCGAAGATGAAAGGAAAGAATTTTGGGTCGATACTAACAAGGACCGTCATAGCTCACAGATGTGTCCTGTGATGTCTCGGTTCAATAAGGCGATATACTTTGCTTCTGAAGATTGTCATGTTCTAAGCATTGACTTGTGCAAAGCGTTTAGGCGAGTCAGGTCTATTGAATATCGTTCTCCTGAAGAGAGGACTGATATGATTCATACTTACATTAACAACAATATTCCGCACTTTTACGATAAGGTAGAGCATATTATCTTTAAGTTGGATCGCTTTGAGGATTATGAGCGTTTTGTAATCGATGTGGCGAGGTTGCTTGAAGCCTATCCAAATGTGAAAAGCATCGACTGTTCATTCGTATTTGACGTTTCCAATGCGGATGAGAGTATCAAGGTGTGTAATCCTTTTGAACTTGGAGAGAGCGCCTTTGATCATGCGCTGAAAGGGGATTTTGAAACAGCAAATTTCTTGACGCGGAGGCTCTGGGATCTCGATCATAAATGGGCTAAGTTTTTCCGAGAGGTGGAAGTAGATTATCAGTGCCCCCATGAACATCACGAAAGATGTTATCCCGATGGCAATGTCAGCAACACCGGCCTTGACAAATTGTTTCGTGTTTATCTCCTCGGATGGTGCACTCTAACAGATAAGTCTGAGGAGGGGAAAAACCGACTGTTTTTAGAGGAACATCAGAACGTTAACAAGGCAATTGAACTTGTGAAAGTTCGTTTTAAAAACCGGGAGAGGCACGAAATAAAGGAGAAACTTCGGGTTGATCTTGAGCATATAGAAATCTCGAAAAAATGGTATGAAAATCTTCTTGAAAATCAAGAATGGTATGCTGATGATTATATTGAGGAAAGAGAAGAAAACTTGAAATTGGGGCTCTCGGGTTTTATGAGTGCTGTTGTAGCAACTGATAAGCTTTATCCTGAGCTGATAGATGAACTGTATAGTGATGAAAGATTCTTTCATTTTTTTCAAAAGATGCTATAAATTAATAATTAAAGATCAAGACCATTAAGATCAACGATGCATTATATCTCTCAAATAACGGGGAGATTCGCTTGCGCGTGATGATGGCAGACGAAAGCAAAGACTAATCGAAAAGGAGCGCAACAAAATGGAGCTTAAGCAGTTTATCGGCAAAATCGTAATCAGCACAGAAACAAAGAATAGGTATCGACTTCATAGAATCTCCTCCTCCTATATCGACATGGTGTCCGAAAAGCCGAACGGTAGAGGATATCATTCGCATTACCGTTTCGATTGCATCAATGGCGATCCTATTTCGAATGGCGATCTCATTTTCGACAGTACTGATCTTTAACAAAGATGTGCGAGGGATGGCATATTTTTCGTCAAGAGTTGCAAGGTATATAAATACTTCGTCTGAGTAAAGCTTCATGGAATAGCTGAAATATTCGGATGC
>CALAXC010000035.1 GCA_937894775.1 uncultured Clostridia bacterium | reverse complement strand
CCTTGCAAAACCGCCACGGAAAAGATGATAAGCGAAAAATATTTTTTCTGATTTTCAAAAACACCCTAAAAAACAGCCTCAAAAAAGATGGTAAGTGAAAGGAGTTATGCCCATGTCAAAAACGTACAACACACCCAAACGCACTTTCGTAGTCAAGACCCGCTTGACCGAGGAAGAACACAGCTTCTTTTTGGAGCGAATGAAAAATTACGAAATGAGCCAATCCGAATTTATCCGACAAGCCATTGACGGCGCGGTTGTCAAACCGATCATCCGCGTCAACCCCGTCAATGACAAGGTGCTTGAAACGCTCGGTAAGCTCGTTGCCGAGTATGGCAAGATCGGCAGTAACATCAATCAGATCGCGCGGACGCTGAACGAATGGCAACACCCATACCCACAGCTTGCCGACGAGATAACCGCTGTCGCTTCAGATCTCGCCGCGCTGAAATATGAAGTCTTGCAAAAGGTAGGTGAACTGAATGGCTACGTTCAAACATATCAGCTCTAAAAATGCTGATTACGGCGCAGCCGAAAAATATCTGACCTTTGCCCACGATGAGTTTTCCATGAAGCCCACGCTTGATGAAAACGGGCGGCTCATACCACGCGAGAATTTCAGAATTGCCACGATTGGCTGTGGCGAGGAAGATTTCGCTATTGCCTGTATGCGGGCAAATCTCCGCTACGGCAAAAACCAAAAACGCGAAGATGTGAAAAGCCACCACTACATCATTTCCTTTGACCCGCGGGACAGCACAGACAACGGATTGACCATTGACCGCGCACAGCAGTTGGGCGAGGAATTTTGTAAAAACCATTTTCGCGGCCACCAAGCACTTGTCTGCACCCACCCCGATGGTCATAACCACAGCGGCAATATCCACGTTCACATCGTAATCAATTCTTTGCGAATAGAGGAAGTTCCCTTGCTCCCGTATATGGACAGACCCGCTGATACACGGCAGGGGTGCAAGCACCGGTGTACGGACGCGGCTATGGAATATTTCAAATCCGAAGTGATGGAAATGTGCCACCGCGAAAACCTCTATCAGATTGATCTGCTCCACGGCAGCGCAAACCGCGTTACCGAGCGCGAGTATTGGGCGCAGAAAAAAGGACAAGCCGAACTTGACGAGCGAAACGCAGAAATCACCGCCGCAGGACTGACACCGCGCACCACAAAATTTGAAACTGACAAGGAAAAGCTACGGCAACAGCTACGAGCGGCACTTGATGATTCAACCACTTTTGAGCAATTTTCCACACTGCTTTTACAGCAAGGAATAACCGTTAAAGAGAGCCGAGGGCGTTTGTCCTATCTCACCCCCGACCGCACCAAGCCTATCACAGCGCGAAAGTTAGGTGATGATTTTGACCGCGCTGCCGTTCTTGCTCGTTTGGAGCAGAACGCGCACAGGGTTGTCGAGGAACGCGCCGCAGCACTCAAAAGCGATAAAAACGCACCCAAGCGTAGCGTGATAGAACGGCTCAACGAAAAGCAAGCCATCGTTCAAAACAACGGCATACAGCGCACCGTGGATATTGAAGCCAAACGCGCAGAAAGCGCAGCTCTTGGACGATGGGCAAGCGTCCACAACCTCAAACAAATGGCAAAAGCCAAATTTCTTATGGACACGGGCTTTAGCTCACAAGAGGAATTTGACGCGGCACTTGCCACCGCCCAAACGGATTTGCAGACTACCCGCGCCGCGCTGAAAGCTTTTGACGCGAAAATCGAGGAACAGAAAACGCTCCAAGATTGGTTGGCGAAATACATCAAGACCAAAGACGTATGCAAGGCAATAAAAAACATCAAAAAGGAAAAAGACCGCGCCGACTACAAAGAAAAAAATCACGGTGATTTTACCCTTTATGAATCGGCTATCCGCTATTTCAAACAGCAGGGCATCACCAAACTACCCACACGCAAAGAAATACAAAGCGAAATCGAACGGCTCATAGCAGAAAAAAACGCCGCCTATAACGCCTACAACGAAGCGAAAGCCCGTCATAAGGAACTTGCCACCATTCAGCACAATTTGGCTGAACTTCACGGCGAGCCTACACCCGACAAATCCAAGAAGCACGAACACACGATATAACCGCCCCGCAGAAAGGAGCTAACCAATGCCACGAATGAGTAAAAAGAGAAAACAGGAATGGGCATTTTTCTTGAATGACCGCAACCGTATCACCTATAACGAACTTTGCCGCAAATGCGTCCACGATTGCAAGCAGAGCCACCGCACCCTTGTGATTGAGTGTCCGCACTACTGCTCCAAACGCTCAAAAGAAGTACACAGCGCACCACTTCCTCGTTCACCATCGGACGAGCCGCCATAGCTCACACGCCGCGCTGAAAGGAAGTGATGAATGATATTTTTTAAGAAAAACACTCCACTCCCGCCGTTCATACCCTTGCCACGGTTTATGATCGCAAGCGAACATTCGATCAATGCGAAGCTGCTCTATGGGCTGCTGCTTAACCGCACCTTGCTTTCTCAAAAATCGGGTTGGGTATCCGAGGACGGAAACGTGTATGTCATTTACACGATAAAGCAGATGGCAGATGACCTTAACAGGAGTGAGAGGACAGTGAAAACTGCGCTGAATGAACTTCAAAATGCAGGGCTGATTACCCGTGTCCGGCAAGGTTGGAACAGAGCCAACCGCATATTCCTGCATCTGCCCGATGGGGTGCAGATTTCTTCACCACCGGAGGGAAATATTTGCCCTATGGAAGTGCAGGAAACTTCACCTTGTATGGGGCAAAATCTGCCCACAAGTAATACTGATAAGAATTATACAGATATAAGTCAGACAGAAAAAGGAGAGATACGCCGCCGATACGGTCAGTATCAAAATGTTTTTCTCTCTGAAAAACAACTTGCCGCGCTTGAAGCTGATTATCCCGACCAATACACAGCCTATATCGAAAAACTATCCGCGTATATGGAGGTCAACGGCAAACACTACGCCAACCATTACGCCACGATCCGAAAATGGCTTGACGAGGATAACAAACCGAAGCCCGGCAGGAACTACGATTCCGAATACACAGATAAAGGAGATTGCCTATGAATATTGCCCCTATTTTGTCTGCTGTCATTGATACCGCTGACACGGCGACCACCGCGCCCGATGACTACATCAACCCCGATGATGGGCTGAAATACTGTGGCAAGTGCCATACGCCAAAGGAAGCGTACTTCGCAGAAAAGCACCGTTTTAACGGGATTGACCGCCACCCAACCGATTGCAAGTGTGCCGCCGAGGAAAGAGAACGGCGCGAAGCAGAACAGCGAGAGTTTAACCGTATCAATCACATCAACCTCTTGCGCTCCGAAGCGTTCAGCGATATTCCTGCCGCTGCGTGGCGTTTCGATAATGC
The DNA here is from genome assembly GCA_937894775.1 of uncultured Clostridia bacterium. Classification (GTDB taxonomy): domain Bacteria; phylum Bacillota; class Clostridia; order Oscillospirales; family CAG-272; genus HGM12713. The sequence goes on along the minus strand of CALAXC010000035.1, from coordinate 2,189 downwards.
GCCTGTTATGACAAAGCAGCTTACCAAAGCCAAAGAATACGCCGAGAAATGGGACGATTTCAGCCGTGAGGGTATCGGACTGCTGCTGTTCGGTAATGTCGGCACAGGAAAATCCTACGCTGCAGGGTGTATAGCAAACGCTCTGATTGACCGTATGATTTCCGTTCTCTATGTCGATATGACCGATGTAGTCAACCGTATGCAGGGGAACTTCGGAGCAGACCGCGACAGCTACTTAAAACGGCTCACGCGCCCCGATTTACTCATTCTTGACGATCTGGGAGCCGAGCGAAATACAAGCTACGGCAAGGAGCGCGTGTTCGATATAATCAACCGCCGCCTGCTCTCCCGAAAGCCCATGATCATCACAACCAATATTGCGCTGTCTGTTATGCAGAAAGCAACCGACCTTGATGACCGGCGCATTTATGACCGCATTTTGGAAGTATGTGTTCCCGTCCTCTTTGACGGTGAGAACTTCCGCAAGGGCAACGCAGCCGAAAATCTCAAAAAAGCGGCTCAAATCCTCAACCTCTGATATTCATATCAGACAAGTCTATCCGCATAAACTGAAATATCTTGTAGCCCACGAAAGGGGGAACAGCTATCGAAATAATTATCCATTATCCCGAAACACCCGAAAAGCAGGCAATGCTTGATAAGCGCGTGGCAAAATTCCATGCTCAATATGTTTCTCAACGCATAAGAAAGCTGAATTGCCCCACGGAGCAAAAGTTAGAATTGATTGACGCAATCGTAAAGAACGTGCTTGACGGTTGCGAGGAAGATAAAAAAAGAAACGCTGAATAAATTGAAACAGGCAAGGCAGACGCCCTTTTGTGGGTGATCTGCCTTGCCTGTTTTTTGTTTTAGTCCAATGGCTTATATTCTGTTACTGTTTTCAGATATGTTTCGGGGTCACCGTTCAAAATAAGGTCGGCATATTCAAGCGGTGCATTGTAGATAAGGTAGTCAAGTTCTGACCGTTCATACATATTCCGCGCAACCTCATTTTCAACGGCAATGGTATCAATGGCTATCATACTGCCGTCTGAGAATTTCAGCTCCACGCAGACAGTATCGAAGTTAAAGGCACAGCTAACAAGTTTTTTCATAATCAAATCCTCCTTTTCGCTCTTATTTGAAGAAACGTTCCCATGTGCTTTTGAAAATACGCACTTTGTTCTGTTCCCATTTTTTCAGATTACCGACATGAACACCGAGCATATCAGCGTATTCGCGCTGTGTCATATTCAATGCTACCCGCTTTTCGCGTATCTGCTTGCCTTGATCGTTATACAAGAACATATTGAAATCATCAAGCAATTCCGTTACGGGGACACCGAACAGGGCGGCAAGTTTTTCCATGTTATCTAACGGGTAGTAGTCGCGCCCGTATTCCTCATAGTGGATATAAGTGCTGCGGTCAACGCCTATGTAGTCCGCAACCTCTCTTTGCAAGAGTGCCTTTCGGTATCTGTGATAACGGAGCTTGTCCGCAATCTCGGTTATCTCTGACGGGTCAGAGAATCGGATATTGAATTTCTCGGATTCTAACAAGTGGTGCGGTGCAAGCAACGGGAAACTGTGAATAAACAAGGGAGCGAATTTGACTTCTCCCATTATGCTCTGTACCATTAAATAAGAATGGCTATCCAAACGGCGAAATACGCGCCATTTTTCATCGGAGGGAGCTTGCTTTTCACCGTATGCTCCAAAACAAGCCGTTATGATAGGATAGCATTTTCCACACACCGGGCCGCATAGGTGGCCAGTCTTGCTCCTTTGGACGCATCGAAGGTGGAAATCCCCTTGATCAGTCCAATGGTTCCGATGGAGATCAGGTCCTCCTGATCCGATGTGACTGCGTAGTATTTCTTCATAATGTGGGCCACCAGGCGCAGATTGCGTTCGATGAGTACATTGCGGGCCTCCAGATCGCCCTGGGCGGCTTTTTCTAAGTAGTAGCGCTCTTCCTTGGCGGTCAGGGGTTTGGGGAAGCTGCCGGATTGCAGCTGCAGGGAGTAGAGCATATTGCTGAGTATCAGCCAGACGGCGGTTAACATCGCCTCACCTCCGCTACTACCCTATTCCCACCCGCTCGTCCAATTTCCCAAACCTAATCAAACAGCCTCCGATCCCTTCAAAATGAAGGATCGGAGGCTTGTATTATTTACACCAACTCATTA
>CALAXC010000034.1 GCA_937894775.1 uncultured Clostridia bacterium | reverse complement strand
ACCTTTTGAAAAAGGTGGACGAAAACTTTCCATCTGGGTTAGTGCGAACATTGTGCGCTGATTGTTTGATTGCCTATCCGCTCATAATAACGGATAAATGTGGGGGCAGCGCTTTTCTTTTTTAAAAATCAAAAAAACAAGTGAGAACCAACGCATGGGTTCTCACTTGCTTGTAATTAGCTATGTTAAGTGTTATGTCACTTTTTTTAAATATCTGATCTTTGCGTATCAACCCTTATAATCGGGATTTGCCTGCTTTGAGGTTACCTTGATCTCTACACCGTTACTGTCAAAAAGATAATCATCGTAATTGTACAATGTTACTCCGTCAACAGTCTTATCTGTCATCATAGTGTTATTATAGAAGATCATAGTAAGCTTATAATAGGATTCTGCAATACCGTCACCGGGATTCTTAAGAGGCTCAAGGTCCTCAGTACAGCGCCAGGTCATCGGATGACCGTTATTATACTCACCGTCAGTGTTGTATAAACCAAGCTCAACGCCTTCAAGACGCTTAGTATATGCTATCTCGCCATCGTCATTTTTATAGCCTTGATATACCTCAAAATCAAACCAGATCCCGTCGGCAAATCTGTCTTCTCTCGCTTGTCTTATTTTATCGGCGATCTTCGCGGAAAAGACAAGATCTATAGAATACTCGGACGCGACCTCGGAGTTCTCCGTTACGACCTTAAATTCATAATCTTTTGTTTTTTCGGTATAGCCTATATATGTACCCGGATCGCCGTCGGGCGTAGCGCTGAAGCTGATCTTATCGTCGTTCGGTGTTTTCATAACGACCTCAAACGCCGCAGGACGTCCTTCAACTAACGGTGAAGCCGTATCCGAAACATATCTTGCATAAACCGCTAATAAGATTAAGCCCGTAAGCAAAGTAAGGAGCAAAATAACTATGACAACGCGCAGTAAGATTTTATTTTCTTTTTGCATTTAAAATCCTCCCTTGTCTTTCTAAATCTTAAACAAGTAAAACATTTAAGTCGATATTTAGCCATAATACAACTATACATAATACAATTTTACCATAAAAGAAGAATTTTTGCAATAGTTTTTTTAAAAAACAACTATAAATTAATAATATAACACCGTAAGGTTTTATGCAAATCTCCCAAAACACGCATTAAATATAAAAACTCACCGCCCTATCTCGGAATCAACCGAAATAAGGCGGTGAATTTTATTTTATTCTACGATGAAAACTTAAAACTCTGTTCATTGCTTAACTAACGAAACACTATTAACTGTAAGATAATAATTAGTGTTTGCCTTTAACGATCCAAAGCTAAAGCTTACCGTAACATATCCTTTTGCAACATCTGCTTCTGTAACGTTTATGGTTTTATTAACTGTTTGGTAATCGTAAGAGTCATCTGTACTTAAAACCGACACTCCACCGACGGATGCATTTAAAGTAACTACAGGAGCTACGTTTATACCTATCGGCTCAACGTAATTTACGCAATCCTGGAAGGACGGTCCGTTTACGTAGTGTATCTTGTAGCTACCCTCGGGAAGCGTTCTATATGCCTTTACGTTAACTGAACCTACATCCTGCGCATAGTTTCCTGTACCGCTGTCAAATCTGAAAGTTCCGCTTTGAGTAGTATCAGTATAATACCAGTGAGTATAATAATCCTGCATAGTTCCGTTTATGTCAAAGGTCTTACTAACACCAACCCACGGCTGATAAGTACTATATGGCTTTTTCAAACCGTTTGCTGTAAACGAAACGTAAACGCTCTCACCCTCACGGAAAATATTATTTCCAACAGTAAGGCTCGCACTACCGTAAGCAGTTCCACTTCTCGTTATTTTAGTTCCCGTTGAGCCTTTGTCAACTATAGATATGTTTATAGGCTCATCAAGAAGCCAATAGCTCTTATTTCTCGTATTGGCAGCTCCACCTGCAATAAAATATATTTTATATTCGCCTGCGGGAAGATCAACGTAAGATTTAACAGTATTGTCCTCTCGTTGACCTGTCATAGCCGCCGCGTTGAGCGCATATGAATAGTTAGCTTCAACATATTCCCAGTTAACATATTTATCCAAGCCGCCAACATTCTTAGTTATCGCGATCCACGGACGTGCATCTACAGAAGAATCCAATCCGCTTGAAGCATACATTACGGGAATAGGCTCGCCTACCTGAAATACCGTTTTGGGTAATGCAAGCGATGCGGTTTTTGAACCCGAAGTATAAGTTCTGGTAAGTCCAAGCTTCGTATTAAAATTCAACGTATAGTTGCCTAATTCGCTTACGGGGATATTTACGTCAAATTTAGTATTTTCAACGGTAGATTGAGTTCTGAACGCTTGGCAAATACCGTCGCTTAACGTCCATTTTGAGATTTTTCCGTTTATATTAACGGTAGGCTCTACGCTTTTTTGCTGGCGGGTAAGATATACATTCTCAAGCTCATTGGCGGAATATACTATTTCGGGCTCAGCTTCGGGAGCTTCGCTAATTTGTTCTTCAACCTGATTTTCTATTTGTTCTTCTTTTAAATTCTCACTTATAACAGAATTTACACTCTCTGTGACAGTTTTTTCAACCACACCGTTAGCACAGGAAACGAGCATAGAAAAACAAAGTAAAACCGATAAAATAACTAATATAATTTTTTTCATAATAACACCCTTTCCTATGATTTTAAGAAGCCTTAAATTTACTAAACGTTGAATAGAAGGTCAACGTCGGATTACCGTTTGCAAACTGTAAAATCGTAACACTGCTACCGCTTGCCATATGATAGGTAACACCGTTAGCCTTACCGTTTGTAGTGAAATACTTATTGTGAGTTACAGTTGTGAGCGAGCCTGCGGTTGCTCTTGCGGCGTCAACAGACCAAAGAACCATTTGGGGCTTTATAACACCGTAGATATAGTTATCCGCGCCGCCTCCGTATCCGTGATGGAATGTGGAAACTACTTGGCTCCTAAGTCCCGTGCCATACCATCTGACAAGAGCGTTTTGACACCAAACAGCTCCCGCGTAGGTACCGTCAACGGGGTGGTCTGCGCCCACGAGAACCTTGCTTCCGTCAGCCATTACAAACTGTGTAACGACAGATGCTCCGTTAAAGTTTTTCATCATTCCGTCAGGATTTGAATCAAGATAATTTTCCTGAGTGTAAAGAATATTTATTTTTATGTCGGCATAGTAAAGCACGTTACCCGTGTGTACTTTAAGGAACTCCGCGCCAAGACTTTTTGAATATGCTCTTACGTGATCTTGGAAGATTTTGTCCCAGCTATCTTGTCCGTCGTCGCTTTTTGGAATCTTTGTATCGTCAGGGAAATTGCATACAATCTGCTTTACTTTTATAGTTGGGTCATTTATGTATTTAACTGCAAACTTTAAAAATCCTCCGACATGGTCACCGTGTGTATGAGTTATTATCCAAGCGGAAATAACTATATTGTCGGGATCGGGAGCTAATTTTTTAAGAATTTCGTACATTCTTACCTCAACACCGTCTATAAATTCACCACCGTCAACAATAACAAAAGTACCGTCGGCAATACGAATAATATAGCCAAGTGAGGATTCATTATCGTCTATATCCTCAAGACCGTATTGTACCCAAAGCGTAGGATAATCGCCTTGAGGCTTAACGTAAGACATTGCCTCTCTTGGCGGAAGCACAGAGGATGTGCGGGGTGTTACGTTAACAAACATACGGTTTGATCCGGTATGAAGATCTATATCTATCTGCGCCGTATCGTTAATAAAGGTTGCAGAATAGTTATAGAGCTTCCAGGTTGCATCGTCATCGGCTGATGCATTGATTGCATTTTCTGTATATTTTGCAAAGCCATTTTTGAAAAGCACGTAACAGGTATTATCATATATTGCTTTTCCTACGTTTCCGTAGATGTAAGTATATCCACCCTCACCAGATTCGTATTTTTTGGAAGGGTTAACCGTTAAGCTCGGAAGAATGTTCTCAACGCTGCTTACTTCTTTAATCGGTGATGCAAGTATAGTTTCAAGAAGCGCCTCGTTCTCGGGAGAGAACTTTGCCGCAAAGTCGGTTGGCGGAACGTTTACTATAAGCTCAGGCGGAATTGTAGGCTCGTCGGGAGTCGTAGGCTCGTCGGGAGTTGTCGGCTCATCGGGAGTCGTTGGCTCGTCGGGAGTTGTAGGCTCGTCGGGAGTTGTAGGCTCGTCGGGAGTTGTCGGCTCGTCGGGAGTCGTTGGCTTTTCTGTAATTTCATCCTTGGGCTCTTTATCCTTGGGCTCTTCATTCTTGGGTGTTTCAAGTTCAGATTCACTATCTACACCGTCTAACATATCAGGCGAATTAAGTGTTCCACCGCAAGACGCCAAATACGTTACACACAGCAAAATTACTAAAATCATAGATAGAATTTTTTTCATTGCCGTATATCTCCTTATATATTTCAAGTTAAAAATTCAAGCCCAATCAATTTTAATATTAACAAGGCTATCGCTATAACAAGCTTTTTATAGCTTGTATTTCACCGCCCTATCTCGGAATCAACCGAAATAAGGCGGTAAATTTTATTTTATTCTCATTTTCCTAAACACTTAATCAGAAGGAAGAACAGTTATGTCCATTATAGTGACGATCTTCTGAGGTGTGTTATTATGATCCTGGAAATTAGCCCCTACATAAGACCATGCCGATTCAAAGGTTTCTCCGAAAACATAAATAATCTTGTACTGTCCGGGATCTAAGCCTTCGGTTTCCAAGTAATTCTTATTTGGATCAAAACGGTCCGCGTGACCATATCCAACATAACGCATATACTTTTCCTTATCCGGATGTGATTCAATTACTGTTCCGGTTGTAAACTGATCAGCCTTAATAACAGCTATCCATTTATGCTCCCAGCTACCGTCGATATGGAAGTATATCTTTTCACCCTCTTCAAATACGGTTTTATCAATAGTAAGCGCAGTCCAATTCGTTCTTTGCGCATCATCATAATTGTATCCCTGATAATTCCAATCGCTGTAGTGCGTCATTGACAAATCAAGAGTTTCCTCGTCCTTCGGCAAAATCTTTATGCTTATCGGCTCTGTTACTAAGTATGTATTAGCCGAATTAGCCTTATACATCTCACAAGTAGTACCGGCGAACGCCGCTTCTCTATCAAACAACCATATCTTGTATTCTCCCGGAGGTAGATCGTCTACGTTCCACTTTGTATTTGACTCTATCCACCCCAATGAAACTGTACTCGACTTATCATATTGCTTGTTAGAAATATCAACGGTTCCATATTCTGTCCTTGAAACTGCCGTTTCTCTTACCCAAATATCTCCATACTGTCCCTCCGTTCCTATCGTATCAGTAGTCAACAAAATACGTGGATTAGACACATTCGCAGTATTAAAGGTAACCGTTATAGTATCTCCCTCGATATAGTAGGTTTGAGGCGTATATATATATACGTTATCATAGGTTGATGCAGCAAACTTATAACTCGGAACCTTTAGCGCACCCTTTCTGATTGGCAAATTGGAAACAACCTCATCAACCTTGCATTCTATATCATCACTTTCAATTTCGTATCTATCATACGAGAAGATAAATTGGACAGTAGAATTAGGCTGTACGTCAGTCAACTCAATTGTTCCCTCAACCTTGTTATTATTATCGGTAAGATTGTAGTTTCCTATATGGCTGTTAAGAAGACCGTTAAGCATTACGCTATCGTTAATTGTTTTCTTAACAATTATTCCGTCAGTATTTGTATAAATGACGTCAAGCTTTGCAGTAGGCGCTTCCTCTGTGGTAGGAAGAATTGTAATATCAATGATAGCAACGATTGCACCGTGAGTTTTATAGACTTCATCAAAGCTATCTTCTACCGCATAATAAAGCTTATATTTACCGGGAGCTAAATTCTCAGTACCGTTCATCTCATAAAAATCACTCCAAGTGGCGATCGTTTGAGGAGGATTACCTGGATTTATTTTTCTAGCAGCGTACGTTCTCGTATCCGGCGTATCCAAAAGCAGATTATTGTTTTCATCAACCAAGAATGCAGTCATATACTCCGTACGGCCCTTAAATTGCATCCTGATGGGTTCACCTTGATTGAATACGTTCTTCTCAAGTCTGATATAAGAATACATTGGCTCCAATGTGCCATTTTCGCCTGTACCGATCCATGCCTTATATTCCAATGAATAATCATAATCGGGAGCATTAGGATCAACTATCTTTATAGATATAGGGTCAGTAATAGCATTTCCGTTTTTGTAAGGATTATTATAACCGCCAGCTATATTATTATAATTCCACCATCTACCATCCAACAAATCACCATAAATAAACCATATCTTATACTCACCTGCGGGCAATTTGCTAAGGTCTGGGGATATTCCAGAAGCTACAGTTGCATCTCTCATATTAAGAGCGTTAATACCAGCATACTCCTGATCCTTAGTTACCTTGTAATAACGAATATACGTATCTTTATCAGTACCGTGATTACCCGTAGTAGCTATACAAACATAAGCTGTTCCAGAATAATCTTTAAGTCCATTATATCTACAACTAACAGGAATCGGTTCGTCTACGTTAAAGTAAGTTTTAGGTACAGACAAGTACGAACCGCTATACTGTGTTTTATAATTATAATTCACTACAGGCTCCTGCTTAATGTTCATCAACGCGCTGTAATTAGCTCTATAGATAGTCGTGTTACCGACATCTTTAAAGATATCTTTGGTTACAATGCGAGACGATTCATCAACTATTGAAAGTCTGAGCATTGGAGCAACTCCGTGCGCATTTACGTTAATACCGATACCGCCGTCAGTTATTTCACCGTTGAAGTAGCCTTCACGAATGAAATTGCTTGCGCTGTCGGCAGGTGAACGAAGCATCCAGATTCCGTTACCGATATCGCCTTCCGACTCGGACATATTAGTCCATACGCCCTTAGCTCTTGCGTAATCCGTAACAGCCTTAGCTCGATTCGGGTCGGAAACGTCGTTAGCGTTCATAAATCCGTATGCCGTATTGGTTACCGTTGCATACGATGGCAAATAAATCTTATCGTTGGTATTATCCGAAACGTAGATGTTTGCCGCATAACCCGTAGAAACAAGTGAATTATCAACTTCTTTTTTGATGATATACTGTTTTTGAATCTCGGTAAATGCCGTCTTATAGAACTCGTCGTTAAGCCATTCTCTTACGTCACTGTGAGCGTACTTGTTGGAATCGCCGTCATACGGACGGTTTACTATAATACTCTCACACAATACATCCACGTATTCCGTGTCCTGATAAAGTATGCGCCACTTAATAGGCTCAACCTTAAAGTAATATACTTCACCGTTTACTATAGGCGTATTACCGTCTGCAAATGTATAATTTCCTCCGTAAGGAGTTGATACGACCTTTGCATAGTAATTTCCGTCGTCGCCCATATAATAACCTCTTGAGTCGGGAACGACATCCTCGAGAATTGTTACAGTAGGCGATTTCAGCGACTGAGGATATTCACCGAAGGAAATATAGTCACCGTACATAAGATACGGATCTTCCTCAATCGGTCTGTCATAGAACATTTCGGTAGAGTATACTATATCCGCATTTTCAACAAGATTTTCGAGCTTATATTCAAACTCTACGTATCCGCGTTGAACATCGGCATCGGTTATGTCGATACTGATCGGATTTCTGCTGTATTCATAAGCAGGAACCGAAGTACCGTACGCAACACTTTCATCTCCGTGAATGTACGTAAGATCCATAACGGGCGAAGTTCCCGTACTATTCGCAGGAATAACAGTAATATCAATTACACCGTAGAACGTTAAATCCTCTCTTGCTCTGTCTATATCAATATCACTACTTGATATATTCGTATTTAATTCTCTATCATAGAGGAACAATAGCTGGTAGTGACCCGGGGCAAGATCTGCTGTCTCCAAGTTACCTTGAGCCGTTGCCGAAGTGCCGTTACTATTATAGAAGGTCTGCCAAGTCCAATCCTTGATAACATTACTGTTTGGCTCACACAAAAGAATTCTGACAGCATCACTCGGCAAATATTCACGGTTTGTAAATTTAATCGTTTCGCCCTGTCGGAATATCGTTTTATCAACAGAAACATATCCGTTTGATTTATAAAATTCATCATTATAATGACAATTATCATAGTAGAAAGTATTCTGAGTAGCTTTGTCATTTTTCTTATTTGGATCTATGACAGTAATTGATATAGGATCGGTAATATTGCATTGAGGCCAATACCTACCATCATTATCATATATATTCGGATCGAAATCACGGAAATATATCTTATAATTACCCGCAGGAAGATTTGCAAATTTTTCATATTCGCAACCGCTCATACCGCCCTTAAGAGCTATCTGACCCGTAATTGCATCAGAATCAAGCTTTACACGTCCAACAACGACCTCTCTGCCTTCCTCTCCGTTAGGAATAGATCTTGTTATACTTATCCATGGACCGTCATTCGACTGTTTACCTGCCATAGAGTAATTTACGTGAATAGGCTCGCCAACGGTATAAAGCGTCTTAGGTACCGACATATACGCGCCTGCGTCTTTATAATTAGGTACGGATACGCTATTGACCTTCGCCCACGAGCTTTGATTCAATCCATTATGAATTATAGGTGGATATACCGTAGTATAGCTCGAGAAAGCAAATTTGTGCGTGCCCGCCTCAAGCGCGGGAACTCTTATTTTATACGAAGCGTCGTCACCGTTTGCATCGGTTGTCAAATGCTTGGTCGATTTAACACCGTAGCAATACATCAAATTCTTGATGTTAAGAACGTATTCTGTTCCTATCGCAAGCTTGGTTAAATCCCAATCGAGAATTATATAACCGCGCTTAACGTCTTCCTTAGTTGCGTTGAAGTAAAGCTCTACGTCATTGGATGCATAAACATTTTGAGTCGACCACTTCGCCGATTTATCGACCTGTTCATCGGTAATTTTGTATTTTGGCTCACCTACATATGCATACTGACTGTAATATCCTCCCTTTTCCGTAACGTCATCGTGGACGATTGAAGCAGAAGCACCGCAAGGATCGTGAATGGTAATATCGATAGGATCAGTAAGCTGTAAGTAAGAATAGTCTCCGTGAATTAAATTTCCGATACCCAAATCAATATCGTTTAAAAAATAAATTCTATATTTTCCATCCGTAAGATCAGGCTTCTCACCGGGTTCATTATTTTTTATTCCCGTATTCGTAAGAGCTTCTCTCAGGTTAACAGTATTTTGAGCTACTATATTAGTCGCACCGTACGCAACACCGTCATTTCCACTAAACAATACATGAGCGCGTTCCATTCGAGCCCACTCTCCACCATACTTATATACACTACCGTCATCATTTAAGCGAACTACACATATGACAGCATTTTTCAAAACGCCATCGAGATTTTGACCCGAATAATGGCTTCCTGTATATTTAGCATAATAAGTTAAGTTAATGTCTTCATTCTCATAGAAATGGGTCTTCGGCACAGACATCCACACATCAGCATTATTGCCTACAATATTATCATCATGTTCATAAGCTTGATGTATGTCATCGGTACTTCTCACCTTAACAGCACTCGAAGCATGATCAACATCCGCATTAAACGTCAATGTATGCACTCCCTCGCGCTCTACGGGGAAAGTGAATTTCATTACTGTATCATTGGTTGTAGAATGCGTCTTAAAAGGAACCGAAATCGAAGACGTGTTGTCATAGCACTCAAAAGTTTTTGTACGGTAAGTATGCAAACGATTAAAAGTATACAAGCCAACGTTACTACCCTTAATCTTAAGCTTTATATGAAGCACAGGCATAACGTCACCGTCTTTGTCTTCAACTACGACCAACAGATCTCTTATGGCTCCGTCAGGCAATGCGGGAATGTTAAATATAAGACGTCCATCATCATTAGAATCAATCGAATAATTGTTTTGACCTTTAAAATTATTGATATCATTATCACTGTATTTAGCATATTCTTCTTTATCACTCGTCAGCGAAAATGATACAGATAGTCTGGGAAGTGTACTCCAGGATTTACCGCCGTCAAGCGTATATTTATATGCTTGATTACTATTTATCGTTCCTCCTAAATTAGCAGTATATCCATCAATACAAACCTGGCCGCCGCTCGGGATCTCATTAAGCTCATTATTATAAAGTCTCGAATTAAATACATTTACATTATTCGGCTCAAAAATCGTGTAAGAAAACTCCTTACCGTCTATTGCCGAATAGCCTAAATCCCACTGAGGAGCTGCAGCTCCTCCCGAAGTTACGTGATTCAAGGGCTTGCCCTCAACGTCAAAATAATCGGGTTCAATGAGTGTACCGCCCACAGCTTTGCCCTCGGCATACTCTGAATAATCCATCGTACCGCCAAGATGCACACTGTTAATATGTGTATAGAAGGTACCCTTCGCACCGTAAACCGCTACGTTGTCGATTCTTCCTATAGGAACGTAAACGTCACTGCCATTAGGCTTTGCCGCAAAAATTACGTCAACGACCTCACCCTTGTACTTTGAAAGGTTTGCGGTGAGCATTGAACCGCTACCCTTTGTATCACTAGGGACAGGGGTATCTTCCCCTCCGCTGAACTGTCCGTCAATCGAGTCTCTAAAGCAGTGATTGTCTCTTAAAAGTTCATCCTCTTCATTACTGTAATTAACAGCAACACCGTCATAATAATACCTTTTATATTGCGCGCTGACCAGATCGCGAGTATGGGGAGCGGCTTCGTCCGTACCCTCGCCCGTTTCGCTATTCTTACTCGTACACAGTACCCAGGTCTTACCTTCATCGGCGGACCAATAATAATCCTCTACTCCGCCCTCAACGATAGCCCAGCCTGTAATTCCAAGCGTGGTTTTAACGGGAAAATCATAATAAAGAGCTCGTATATCCTCATACGCATAGGAATATGACGCCATACGCGCATATCCCGTGGTGGATGAGGGACCTTGTCTTCCATTCGTCGGGTCTGTATCTATCATCCACGTTTTTGCTTGAGTAAATCCTGTAGCTTCGGGATCAACTAAACCGTTATGATAGTGTCCGGGACTGGTAGAATTTGTTTCATCCAAACGGTTTACGTTTAAAGGAGATAACGAGTCATTACTACCGTTGACCTTAATATCCGAAACAAAGTCAAATGGGAACGTCATATAATTTCTTATTTGATTAAAGTTGATTACACGAAGTATCTCGCATTTGCAATCGGTGTCCTTTTCGGGAACAGCCGCTATAATAACATCAAGATTAGCTTGATGTTTATATTTTGAAAGGTCGGCAACAAGCTTAAATTCCGAAAAGTTTGCGTTTGCACGGTCTGCATCGGTGAATTCAACGAAGGTATAATCGGATATATTAAGACCAAGATCGATAAATTCTTGTTCAGTATACCTCGTCTGTCCCGAAGTGTGTTGGTTTACTCCCTTTCCGGCGGCAGTTAATTGATTGGGTGAGACCGCCTTACCGCCCGTAAACGTCATATCCTCCCACGTTCGACCGCCATCGACCGAGAAGACGTATTTTGCAACGCCTCCCTGGCAAACTGTAAATCCGTCAAGCGCTATCTTATAAGCTTCGCTTCCGTCAGAAACCTTGAATTTTGTCGCGTCTATAATAGGCGCATAAATATTTCCTTCTGACGTAAAGACCTTATTAGACGGCGTCGTCATATCTTCATCAAGCACAAAGCCTCTTGCCTGATAGTTCTGTCCCGTTCCGTTTATACCGCGGAATGAACGGAAGAAATTAAGCTTACCCGTGCTTTCGTCCGTGTCATCTGCCACTACAAAACCTTTGCTATCATCCTTAGGATCGTTAACTGAATGTTTCTCAAGATCTATCTGAGTACCTGCTATCTCCACGCCGTTAACATTTAAGCTTGAGGTATACTTTACAACCTTTTCGATACGAACGTTTTCAAGCTTTATTCTGTAATAACAGCCGGAAATAAGCGAATCCATCGCCCATACCCAATAAAGATCGTTAAGATCTATACTACCGTTTTCAGCCTCGGGAATATTAAATGAGAAGGTGCTGTTATAAAAAGTCAACCAATGTATTTCGTTCTGACCGTTGTATTCTGTATGCTGTACGGCATTGAACCAGTTACGTGACTTTGATGTATTCGAAGAATAAATATCATTTGAATAAGTGTTATTTACACTCTCAACAGTAGTATTATTTAAATTTGTAAGGCTGGTTATTTCATCATACTTTGTAAGCGGCGCACCTTGATAATGCTTGTCAGCATAGGTGATCAGCCCCATATCTGCCACATGCGCATCTTCGATTCTGTTAACGTTTGTAGCCTTATTGCTGAGAAGATATGATGAAAATAAATGCTCACCTTTTCTGAAGAGTTCATTTGTAGCAGATGCAGAACTAGTAGCAGCTGTATATTTAGAAGGATCAACGTAATCCGCAAGATAACTGCCAAACATATTCGCATTATAGTTATAACCGTAAAACCTATCCCTTTGGATAGCCGCAGGGTTACCGTTTTTATCCAGATTATACTTACCCTGACGCGCAAAAGAAATGTCAAAGGTTACCTTATAATCGGTATTATACTGTATGTTTTTCAGTGGGATATAAACAGCAACAGGATTAGAATGTCCGTTCCCGGCGTGTGCCTTGTCCTGTTCATCCAAGTATTGATAGTCAGCAAAATCTTCATTTCCATAACCAAAAAACAGCGATTCGGCTTGGAAAGTCAAGCTATTGGCGGTCGCCGAGGTAGCAAAAGTGCCTCTGCCCTTACTGTATGATGTCTTTCCTCTATGTTGAACACTTCTTACATTGTAATTAAGCTGACCTGTTTGTAAATTTTCAAGCGGATAGTCATAATCATCCAGCTTATTAATATTATCAAGACTAAGTAAAATCTGACTATTCATAAAAGAAGCCTGAGGAAACATAAAATACGGGTCAGAGCTACCGTCTCTGCTATCGGTAGAACCGTCAAGCTCCATTGTCTTTTCAACAGAAATGTCGGTAAATTCAAGTTTCCATGTTCTTGCGCCAAAAAGGCCTGCAAAGTCCCACATCCAAAGCACGTATCCGTTATCAACGTCTTCGGGTTCAACCTTAAAAGCAAGACTTACGTTTTCGGCTCTCGAGGGAGAGAGTGTTTTCCATTGATAGAGCGAGTCAGCTTCAAAATATTTTTTATTTATATAAGATTTTTGCTCTGTGCTTTTGGCGTCTGATTTTTTACTTCTACCGTGAACACTGTCATTACCGCTTCTTGAATACAGATCAAGTCTCTTGGTGTTATCCTTAAAAGTAAAACCGTCGTTATAATTCAAAATTTCACACCCAATCGCACGGTCGTAGGTTTGTACAAAGAAATCGGATTTTTGATCTGCCCAACCACCATCAATAGTTGCTAAGAGAAAGTCGACTTGGAAATTAAGAACGTAATATCCCGCTTCATCAACAGGAAGCTTTATTTGATAAATTATATCTTCCCCGTTGTACTTTACATACACGTTACCGGTTTCAGAATCAAGCAAATTTCCGGCATAATTATCAGGATATTCCTTTTCGTTGTTGTAAAAAGGTAGAGCCGTATCATTCCAATCCGCTCCTACATATATACCTTCATCATAAGCATTGGTTCTGCCTACAACCACTTTTTGCGAAAAGCTTTCGGCATTTTTGTAAACGCCCTCTTCCCATTGAAACGTTTTATCCGTAGTTGAACTACCGGTACCGTTCGCATCCCAAAGAGCATATTCCAGCATAAGGTCAGGCTTAGCCTCAATATCAAGCTCTTTGGAGAATGATTTAAAGTACTCAGACTTTGTAACCCCCAAAAACATAGTTAATAACATTGAAGTTAATAAAAGAATAGCAACCAAACATTTTAAAAAAGCGTGTTTTTTCATAACGAAACCTCTCAATTGAAGATTTTATTTATAAATAAACCGATCAACACGGAACTGTACTGTGTGAAAAATATTCACAATAATTACACTTATACATAATAATGATATCATAAAAACAGCAAAAATGCAAGTGATTTTAACGTTTTTAACAATAAAATGTATTTTTTCCTTCAATTTTTGCACGTAAAAAACACCAAACGGTACTAATCAAAGATAGATTTACCGCTCTGCTCAGGATGAAAAGTCGTTTCGCAAAAATAAAAAAGCCTTGAAAAAATCAAATATTTATGGTAGAATGTATAGGCTTGATTGTGATCAAGCAAAAAAATGTATATTATTAATAAAAAAGACGCTTAACTGTAGAGCTAATAATTCTACAATTAGGCGTCTTTTGTTTTTTTGTTAAACGACAGACCGAATTTCTCCCAAAATGACAAAAACTTTTGTCCTCGTTATTGGGCATAGGGGGGGAGGGCAAGGAAGACTTTCGGCGGCGTATTTCGACCTATCTATTATATAGTGGGCAGAAGGCAGAAGAGATCTTGGGAGTGCGGTCAGTCTTTCTTCCGTCGGTCGTTGGTCTTAAAGGCTTAAAAAGCTAGAGTTTTCAAGGCTTTTCTGGTTTTCGGTCGGGGCTTCCAGAGGTCTTCGGTCGGCGTCTTTCGGGCGTCCTTCTACCTAAAAATGAATACAAAAAAGACACCCTGCAAAATACAGAGTGTCTTATTGTTTTTAATCTGTTTCCCTACAGTTATAAGGCCGTCGTCCGAGAGCAAAAGATTTTGTACTTTCGGTATAAACTCGGGCTGTCTTATAACAATATAGTCAATTAGTTAGATACGTAGGGGAGAAGTGCCATCCGGCGAGCTCTCTTGCCATTGTAACGAGCTTCGTAGCTTCCCACGTCCCGCAGGGCAATTCGTAGTTTTATAGTCGATGAGCTTGGAATCGAAAAGGCGGAAGCCCGATTTTTTTATAAGCTCCCATACCTATTGTATAACATAACTTACAACTCGCGTTATAATAAAACAACTGTTAAAAGTTCTCCTTATCTTACAATGTAAAGCTGCTATAATATATTTGATTATTTCAGAATTAGATTTTAAAGATAAAGTAATTTCTTTTTTTTCAAAAATAATTTTTTCAGAAACTGCATCTGTAAAATAATTATTTTCATTATCTTGTGTTATTGTTAAAATATTTTTTGCGTTAGGTTGAGTTTTTGTAATGACAAGTTCTATTACATAGGAAAAAATTATCAATCCTGCAAAGACTGAAACTAAAATAACAAGTTGTTTTAGGAGTTTTTTGTAGTCAGATAATTTGTTATTTTTATATAGTTTTTCTAGAACTAAGATTTTGATAATTAACAATACAAAAGGTGTAATAAAGAGTGCGATGAAAAAGTTATGAATGACTGTTGCATTATTTACAAAATCAAGAATTTGT
>CALAXC010000033.1 GCA_937894775.1 uncultured Clostridia bacterium | reverse complement strand
CACAGAGCTGCTCCTGAATACCTTACGACATGGGTGGAGAGTCACGATACTTATTGCAACGCCAACGAAAGCGCAGGTCTTACAGACGCCCAGATCCGTACAGGATGGGTGTTCATTACAGCCCGCCAGAACGGTACACCGCTTTTCTACAGCCGTCCGATGAACTCGACTCGCGAGAACTATTTCGGTGACAACCTTCTCGGTGCACGCGGAAATGATGAGTTCTTCCATCCTGAAGTTGTGGCTGTCAACAAGTTCCGTCAGGAAATGAACGGTCAGACAGAGGATATTCATTTCTCTGAAAACGGTGATGTGATTGCTGTGAATCGTGGAAACAAGGGCGTGGCAGTGATCAATCTTTCACTTGACGAAAATGTGGTCAAGCTTCCGACATCTCTTCCGGACGGAGAATACAAGGACCAGGTCTATGGCAGCACATTCACTGTAGAGAACAATGTGCTCAGCGGAACGGCAGCACCTGAAACTACATATATCATCGTAGCCGGCAAATAATCCCAAATATCATTTATAAATATCCGTTTTCCGATTCTTTTAGTATATTTGCAATAACCGCAAAAACACTAGACTGAATCAATGGAAAACGGATATTTTAAATTGACATGGCGTCAGCGCATCGGCTTCAGTGCCGGCGATCTGGCGCAGAATCTCATCTATCAGACAGTCAGCATATGGCTGCTGTTCTTTTATACAAATGTCTATGGACTTGCTCCTGCATCCTCTGCAGTCATGTTCCTTGTAGTCCGGATAATCGACGTCATCTGGGATCCGGTTGTCGGAGCATTCATCGACAAGGCGAATCCGCCTTGGGGCAAATACCGTTCATGGCTTCTCTTCGCCGGATTTCCGCTTGCAGGCTTCGCAATTCTATGCTTCTGGAACGGTTTCAGCGGTTCTCTCCTTTACGCATACATCACATATGTCGGCATGAGCATGTGCTTCACGCTGATTAATGTCCCTTACGGCGCATTGAATTCTTCTCTTACTAGAGATACGGAAGAAATAACCATACTTACAAGCGTAAGGATGCTGTTCGCAAACCTGGCCGGTCTTATAATCAAGACATTACCGCTGGTCATCGCGATTTTTGCTCCAAAGGCATATAACGAGACTACGGGCAGGATGGAGGCAGTATACAATACACCTGAGGCGGCTCCGGCATGGTTCATTACAATGAGCATATTCGCACTCGTCGGTCTCGCATTGCTGATATTCTGCTTCGTGGAAAGCAAGGAGCGTATCGTGATGGATGCTGACGAGAGAAGCGCGGCTCTTGACGGCGAGGAGATCTCCCTCACGGCAAGAGAGTTCGACCTTCTTTATAAGCTCCTGTCCTATCCCAAAAAGACCTTTACGCGCACACAGCTGATGGATGAGTTTTGGGACGTGGATACGCAAACAAGCACGAGAACGGTGGATGTGTATATGACCAAGCTGCGCGCAAAGCTTTCGGATTGCGACTCCTTTGAAATTCAGACCGTTCACGGTCTTGGCTACAAGGCGGTGATCAAATGAAAAGGGGAGAGGCGACGAAAAGGATACTTGGCACGTTCAGTCATTTTTTCATCTTCTTTCTGCTTGCCGCGTTCGTCACCACTTGCTGTATTATGTTGTTTATCAACATATTGCAAGGCTCTATTGGTCGTGAGTTCACACAGGAGGAAATCACGGTTGCGGCAAAGATCACGATGCTCAACGTGATCCTGTTGAGCATCGTCATGGCGGTCATTGATTTCGTTCGCCGCAAGCTCACGGTGGAGCGCCCCGTGAAGCGCATTACCGATGCGGCCTCGAAAATGATCGAGGGAGATTTTAACGTGCGCATCGAGCCGATCGCAAAATTTGCAACGGACGACAGCTTTCATGAGATCATCGAGTGCATCAACAAGATGGCCGAGGAGCTTTCGGGTGTGGAGACTCTGCGCACCGATTTTATCGCCAACGTCTCCCACGAGATGAAAACGCCGCTTGCCGTGATGCAGAACTACGGCACGCTCTTGCAAACGCCCGACCTGCCCGAGGAAAAGCGGATCGAGTACGCAAAGGCGATCACCGACGCCTCGCGCCGTCTTGCCGATATGATGACGAATATCCTCAAGCTCAATCGGCTGGAGAACCAGCAGATCTATCCGAATCTCACCACCTTCGATCTCGGCGAGCAGCTGTGCGAGAGCCTTTTGCAATACGAAAGCACGTGGGAAAGAAAGAATATTGAAATCGAAACCGATATTGCCGAGGGCGTGCACGTCTCTGCCGACGCGGAGCTTCTCTCGCTCGTGTGGAGCAACCTGTTTTCCAACGCCTTCAAGTTTACCGAGGAGGGCGGCAAGGTCACGCTCACGCTTACGGCGGACGAGGAATTTGCTACCGTAAGGGTGAGCGACACGGGCTGCGGCATGAGCGCGGAGGTTGGCGCACACATCTTTGAAAAATTCTATCAAGGAGACACCTCGCACGCAAGCGAAGGCAACGGACTTGGGCTTGCGCTCGTCAAAAAGGTTATCGACGTTTTGGGCGGCACGCTGTCCGTGTCTAGCGAAGTGGGAAAGGGCAGCACCTTTACAGTCCTTTTGAAAGGGGTGGAAGAATGAACGAAAAGTGGAGTGCCTTTTTGCGAAAGCTAAAAAGGCCGCCTGCGTGGCTGACAGCGCTCACCTTTGCGGTGTGTATTCTAAGCACGGCGGGCTCTCTTTGTACCCTTCTTATCAAGGTGGAGCATTTTGCATGGGAGATTGTATCCTATTGCTTGTATGCGATAGCTGCAATTTCTCTTTCCTATGCGGTGTATATCCTCGTTCGATTTGCGCCGAAGATGAAAAAGGCGGCGGTGGAAAGGCTGGAAAATTACAAATTTACCCGTTCGTTGATGGGGGATTACGGCTTTCGCACGGTCATTTTTGCCATCGGCTCGTTTGGATTAAGCGTCTTGTTCGGTTTTTATAACGGGGCGTTGGGTATTATCGGTCA
>CALAXC010000032.1 GCA_937894775.1 uncultured Clostridia bacterium | reverse complement strand
CCTTTGTACGCCGACGAGAACCAAATCACGACTTCTGCATCTGAATGACTCAGTCCCTATATTTCAAGAACTTTCAAACAAAAAAGATTTTATTTGAATTTAATAAAAATGCGCTCGACCAATGAAACACATAGGTCGAGCGCATTTTTTATTTAACGATACAGCTATAAAATCCACTTTACATATTCTTATCAAAATAGTCAACAAGATCACCTATAACTCCCTCATCGTTACTGCAAAGATGAAGCTTACATATCTCCTTTACCGCTGCATTTGCGTTTGCAGGGCATACAGGCAGATCGGCTATCGAGTGCATCGCAAGATCATTATCATAATCACCGACCGTGCAAAGCATTATCTTACCGCCAAAATACTTTTCTTTTATATTTTGAAGCATAGCCGCCTTACTTGTTCCGTAAGGCATAAGCTCTATCATCGTTTTAGAAGAAGTCGTAACTGTCAAAACATCGGAAAATTCTTTTTGAACCAACGGATAAAGCGGTTCTATTACATCTGCATTTCCTCTTATATTAGATTTATAAAGCTTATATCCGCCCCATTCTCTTGCAGGGCAGACCACCCTCTCGATATAAGACGGAAAAGTATCAAACTCGTGCTTTAATTTTTCATTTTGAAGAGTAGACATAAGAACGCCCTTATCATAAGTTGCGCGTATTGCGGCATCTACACCCGCGTGACGGTATATAAACGCCTCTACCTCTGCAATAAGGTCGGTATCCAAAAAATATTCTTCTATCGCCTCACCCTTTTGATAATCAAAAAGGCATGTACCGTTTCCCATTACCGCAGCAAAGTTAATAAGGGGAAGCGGATCGGGAATATGCTTTTTTATAAATATAGGCAATCTACCCGTCGCAAAGGTAAAATGTCCACCGTTTTCACAAAAATATTTTACCCTTTCTACGTTTCTTTGAACGATAGACGACTTAGAATCAAAATAAGTTCCGTCAAGATCGCTCGCAATAAATATATTTTCAAATTTCTTAGCCATTTTTTAATCCTTAATTATTCTACGCTTAAGCGCAATATCTGTAAGAGCTTTTCAAAATTATCGGGTAACGGAGCCGAAAATCGCATTTCCTCTTTAGTTACAGGATGCTTAAGTGTAAGCTCCGATGCAAAAAGGCATTGACCGAAAATATATGCCTTATGTCTGCTTTCAAAAGGAGTAAGACCTCCGCCATACACAGTGTCGCCCATCAACGGATGTCCTATGCTCGACATATGAACTCTTATCTGATGAGTTCTTCCCGTTTCAAGCTCACACTGCACATGAGTAAAAGAACCGAATCTTTCCAAAACGCGCCAATGAGTTATAGCCTCTCGACTTCTATATTCACCACTTCGTATTACCGCCATTTTCTTACGGTCGACAGGATGTCTGCCTATAGGCGCATTGACCGTTCCACTATCTTCTTTAAAGGTTCCCTTAACGATCGCGTGATATACTCTTTTAACCTTATGATATTTTATTTCTTCACTCAAAAACAGATGTGCCGCATCATTTTTTGCAACTACCAGAAGTCCGCCCGTATCTTTATCTATTCTATGAACTATTCCCGGACGCAAAACTCCACCGACTCCCGAAAGTCCGTCCTTACAGTGATAAAGCAGAGCGTTTACCAAGGTTCCGTTGGGATTTCCCGGTGCGGGATGGACCACCATTCCCTCTTGCTTGTTTACCACTATAATGTCGTTATCTTCGAAAATCACATCTATAGGAATATTCTCGGGCTCTGCCTCGCAAGGCTCGGGCTGCGGTAAAGAAAGGATTACCTCGTCCCCCGCTCTCAGCTTATAATTCTTAGCTGTTTTTTTGCTTTCAGAGGAGCTTAAGACCGCATCGCCATTCTCGATAAGCCTGGCAGCCGCTGAGCGTGTAAGGTTGGTTTTTTCGGCAATAAAGGCATCGATACGCTTACCGATGTCCTCAAATTTCACGGTAAGCGACAAGCTTGCGCTTTCTTGCAAAGGCTCTTCAACAACATCACCGTCAAAAATCAAATTCTGATCCATAACTCAGTCCTTATCTTGAGTGTCATCCAATGCTTCTTCCGTTTTCTCATCTACCGCATCGGTATTTTCTTCTCTCTCCTCTGCTTCGAGAGCTTTTTTTGTCTTTTCAGCCTTCGATTCCTGAACGAATGCATAGATGCACCATACCAAAAGTATTCCCGCTCCTACACAGACAAAAGCATCCGCTACGTTGAACGTCCACTTCCAAAGATCGGGAAATGCGCAAAAATCGAGAAAATCAAAAACATAATGTCTTTCAACACCGTCAACTATGCCGACTCTGAAGCAACGGTCTATCATATTTCCTATACCGCCGCCGATTATCATCGAAAGCGCTGTACAAGCCCACTTCGACTCGGGACGGAACTTCCAAAGATAGATAAGCAAAGCCGCTATTCCTATTACAGATATAAGAATAAATATCCATCTTTGATCTTCACCGCCAAGCATTCCAAATGCGGCTCCTGTATTTCTTACGTGAGTAAAATGAAAAACATTTTCTATTATAGGAATACTCTCTCCCACAGTATCAAGCTGAAGTCCATACATCACAAGTGCTTTTGAAGCCTGGTCAAGTATAACGACTCCCGCTATAATTAAAAGCCAAATAAGCATTATAATGCTCCTTTATCTAAAAATTATTACTCAAATATATTTCTCGGCTACAAGCCTATATCTTCCCTTTTTTGTTTTATCGCTTAAAGAAAGAACTTTGAACTTTCCGACACCTCTGACAGAAATAATTGACGGAACAGTTACCTCCTTGTCAGGTCTTTCCTCACAATCATAGTTAAGCTCAACAAGTGAAGAAAGGATACTCACCCTTGCACGTTCGCGCGAAAAAGAACAAAGTGCTGAAACCACACAGTCAAGCCTTGCAGATGCCACTGTATCGGTTACCGTCAGAAATCTTCTTTCAAACGAGATCTTTGTGCCGTGTTCAAGCTTTTTAAGTGTTACCTTATCCCTTCCGACTCTTTCAAGATTTTCAATAATAAAAGATGTCATCGCAGAATCGCAAAAGATCAATGCTTCCTTTTCATTTTTTATCAATATATCGCCTATCACGTCACGTTCTATTCCAAGTGCTAAAACAGCCCCCATAACAGCTCTGTGCGTGATCTTTTCAAATCCGCTACCCAAAGCAGAGATAATATCGATCTTCAAAGAATATCCGTATTCCTCAAAAGAATTGGGAGAGCTTATTTCTTCCATATACTCAGGAAGAATATAAAATCTTTTTCTTTCAGCATCATCATATCCGCCATAAGCTATATAAGACATGCCGCTTTTTTTTAAATAATCCTCTGCAATATAGCTTTCTTTGGGTGAGAAAAAGGCGCTGACTCCTAAGTTACCCCGGACAGCGCACTTTTTTAAATCTTCAAGTCTCGCATACAGAGCGTCAAAGCATTTTATATCCATAATCAAGCTAAAATAAGCAACAAAACAGAAATAAGCAAAAACGCAACCATAAACGACATATCTATAGGTAATCCGGTAAACCAGTTCATCTTATAAAAAAGCTTTCGTATAGGATACACAACAGGCTCGGTTACCACGTTAAGAAAATGTGTAAACTTATTATCTAACGGAAACCAAGATAAAATAGCTCTCAAGGTCATCGCCAACTGTATAGCAGAAAGCAAAACACAAACCGTACTTTTAAATACGAACAAAACGACCGCCATATTCACAACCGTATCCTCCTTTACAAAAGCTTAAAATTTACAGGTTCATTTTTTTAGGCCCGTCAGTTAATAAACGGGCCTTTATGTACCTCTATTACCTATTATTACTGCTCCGAGGTAGTGCCGACCATAGCCTCGATACTGCTTACGTCAACGTTCTTGGGTGCTACAACTATAGTTGTTTTGCCTACCTTTGTTATCATTCCGCCTACTACCTGTACCGCGCCTCTGAGATAATCAAGAATACGCATAGCAACCTCACGGCCTATACCGTCCATATTAAGAAGGATAGTATTTCCGTTCATAAGGAAATCAGTTATCTCCTTAGCATCGTCATAAGCCTTGGGAGTAACTATCTTAAGAGAAACGGGAGTAGCATTAAATGCAGGAGCAGCAGGAGCTTCTACCGCAGCAACCTCTTCTACACCGATCTCATCATCTTCAAATCCGTTATCATCAGCATAACCGCCGAACTCGTCTTCATCATCTCTTCCGGGACCAAAACCAAATTTTCCTCTTCCGCCAAAAATAGCCATTTTCAATTCCTCCATATATAATAATTTTTATTTTTTACTTCACAAAAAGTCTGCGGCCGATCCTTACGATATCGGATCCGCAAAGTATAGCCTCTTCAAAGCTTTCGCTCATTCCCATAGAAATTACAGGCCTACTTATATTATGCATTTTTTTTGTCCAAATGTCAAGGACTTGATGATAAGTTTGTTGAAAATATTTTAAATATTCCTCTTTTTTCTCACATTTTGGCGCCATAGTCATAAAACCTTTAACATTTATGTTCTTAAAAGGTTCAAGCGCAAGACAAAACTCTTCAAGGTCCTCAGGTAAAACTCCGCTTTTACTATCCTCTGCACCTGAATTTACCTCAACCAAAACATCCATCACAAGACCGTGTTTTTTTGCCTGCTTGTCTATTTCAGCCGCAAGCTTAAGTGAGTCAAGCGAATGTATCATACTAACTTTATCTATTATATATTTCACTTTATTCGTCTGTAAAGTACCGATAAAGTGAAAATCAAGTCCGCTGTGATCTATAGCCTCCCAATGCGCTAAAAGCTGCTGAACACGGTTTTCTCCAAGATGAATAATTCCTGTCTTACGTGCAAGATGCTCTATCTCGCAAGGCTCGGCATATTTTACCGCCGCCAGAAGCATTACCTCTTCTTCTCTGCCCGCCTTTTTTCTTGCAAGCTCTATTGCATTTTTTACAGCTTCAACATTTTTATCTATATATTCAAAGCTCATCCAAGAATCCTTCCGTCAAATAGGTTTTTACCGTTTGTGATAATAAGCTCATTCGTGCCGAGATAAGCATAATTCTCATCATCCTCACCGTTTTCGGCAACAAGACAATAATCCGATCCGTTATAGATTATATCCACCTTTCTGAAATGAACCACGCTTCCCCTGAGAACGTATACACCGCGTACACCGTTTTCTTTAGCCATAGCAGAAAGAGGAACGTAGATTCCGTCAACCGAAGAAAGCTCTATCGTAGCACTCTGACATCTCTGCAAAGAAAAATTTTCAGGCAAACGGTTACACTCAAATATCAATATCGACTCGTCCTTAGAATCAACTTCTATTCTGCGCTGAAGTGTCATAGTAAGAGTTGTGTTGTTATTTTCTTTAAAGGTAAGCTTATAATCCTTTTCATCCTCAAGCTTCGCCGCCTTATTTTTTGAAAGTGCCGTAACGAAATACCAACGTGTAGTCTGCGCAAGCTTTCCGTATACGTCCTCAGGTATCTTCACTTCCGCCTTTTCATATAAATGAATAAGCGAATAAAAACCATCGGCTGTAAGCTCTTCAAGGGCTGTCAAGGAAAATTTATTTTCAAATCCGTCAGGCGTATAATAAAAATATCCGCTTTCGGGAGCATTGTGTATACTGTGTTCTCCAACAAGATAACCGTCACGCTGCTGTTTTAATGAATTAAGCGAAGCTGTAACACCCGAAGAACCGTCTGTCATAACGTTCATCTTGTTCATCGTTACCATCATTTTTTCTTTTTGAGCAGCAAATTCGCTCGTATTGTTTTCAGCAAGAAGATTTAAAATTTTAAAATAAGTATCTCCCGCTTCGCTGCGCATCGCCGCAAGATCTTCCGCAACGGCTCCGCCAATGTTACTTTTTTCAAGCAATTCTATACGTCTGTCGGTAAGGAAGAGCATACGCTTTGCAAGTATCCCCGCAGAAGAAGAGCTTACCCCGTATATGTTAGCTATCTGTTGGTTTTTAGATATCTTTTCACCGTCACCGACAAAATAATCAACAGCCCCCGCATCACCCGATCGCAAAACGGTTTCATCGCGGAATATATATCCCGTTCCGCTAACGGCATCGCTCTCGGTGGTAACACCCGAAACTATAGTTATTATTTCTTCAGATAAAAAGAGGTTGACAAGATGATACGCAGTATATACAAAAACTATCGCTATAAAAATAAACATAGCGACTTTAGGCAAAAAAGCCCTATTTTTCTTTACGATCACAGCATAAACCTCCTTTTAAACATTCTATAATATTATACCACAAAAACCTCAAAGAGAAAAGACCTTTTTCGCATTATTTACAATATTTTCAAATGTTTTTTGCCCATCCGTACCGTCAGCTTCTATAGGAACAACGTAATCTTTGGCAGAAAACCACGTGATCTGTCTTTTTGCGTATCTTCGTGTCGCCTGTTTTAATTTTTCGACCGCCAGATCGAGTGATTCTCTTCCCTCGATATACAAAAAAAGTTCTTTATATCCTATAGCCTGAGCCGCAGTTTTATTTGCCTCAAAAACGCCATCTGAAAGCAATGATCTCGTTTCTTCTATAAGCCCTTCCTTTATCATTTCATCAACACGGTCATTTATTCTGCTATAGAGTATATCTCTGTTAGAATAAGTCAATGCGGCAACCATTGCATCATAAGGTGACTCTAACTCTTTTGAAAGTCTGTCGAGCTCGGATTTTTTCTTTCCCGTAGCAAGATATATCTCGAGAGCACGGATAACACGTTTTTCATTATTGGGATGTATGGAAGAAGCACTTTCGGGATCGACAAGCATAAGCTCGTCATAGATAGGACCTATTCCTTCTCTGCTCGCTCGCAAAATAAGCTCTTTGCGTATTTCATCAGTATCAAATGACGGAGAAGAATTTCCGCCGCGAAGCAAAGCGTCAAGATAGAGTCCCGTCCCCCCGCAAACTATAGGGAGCTTTCCGCAAGCGCATATATCCTCTATTTCTAAAGCCGCACGTCTTACATAATCCTCGCAGGAAAAAGACTCGGTAGGCTCGATAATATCTATCATTCTGTGCGGAACCTCAAGCATTTCCGAAGAGGTAGGCTTGGCAGTTCCTATATTCATTCTTTTATATACCTGCATAGAATCGCAGGAAACTATTACTCCGTCATATTCCTTAGCGAGAGCCAAAGCCAAAGCGCTTTTGCCACTCGCAGTAGGTCCAACAACGGCAATTATTTTTTTCTTTTCTTTCAAAGGACAAAGCCTCCCTAAAAATTATAAAGCATTGAATAAGTATGCTCATTGAATGAGCATACAATCTACGATGGTGATGCTATATAAGATTTTACGATTGGTAAGGTTGCACAAATCAGTCGGTAATCATACCCTTTCGTGACCGTTTCCGTATTCTCTCTTCATCGCATCGACAGAAACGACCCATTGCTTACCGAATTTGCAAACATCAACACCGTTAACAAGCTTTCCGTAAGTGATTGCCTTACGAAGCGTGCTTTCGTTAAGTCCCCAAAGCTCGGTTGCATCGCTTAATGCCATCAGTCCGTCAAAGGGCGTATCCACTTGCACACCGTTTTCCCAAAGCTCATCACAGGAAAGATCCAGATCATCGTTCCAAACGATACCGTAGCCACCGATATCCACAGAAACGCAAGCAAACTCCGCCTGATTGTCCTTTAATTCAGCAAACAAAGGTATTTTTTCAAATAAAGGCTTTACATCATAAATCTTGGTTACCCCCTCCGAAAATTGAACACTCAATTTGTATTCGGGAAGTGCAAAAACATTCTTGATTTTATGAAACATAATACTACCTCCAATCATTCAAGCGGTGGGATCTTCTTGAACTCCTGAGTTCTCCAAATTTCCATCAGAGTGTCTTTGTGCATCGCAATCCATTCCTGCACCATATTCATAGCTTTATTTGGTAGATACCCTTCGAGCACCTCGCCAGTCATAAAATCTATTGCCGCAACATCTTCATTATAAATTGCGTGAATATGCGGTGGATTATGCTCACTCTGCAAAAAATACATTCTTATGATAATTCCGTAAAATCTCGATAATACAGGCATTGTTATTCTCCTTTTGATTTTGTCCTCAAAAATATTATATCACGGTATCGTGATATTGTCAAGGCTTTTTCTTATAAACCCTCTATATACTCCGATATAATATACGCTTTACTTGCTCTATAGTCTGATCTCCCGTCCATATCAAACTCTTTTTTCAATTTCATTTGAACTTCTCTGATAATAGCTTCTTTTTCTTTCTTTGTTTCTGAGCTATTATACTTATCTCTATATGCAAAAATTAATTTATGAATTTTCTCGTCTTTTTCTTGCCTTGCTTTTTCAAATTCAAATTTTTTATTTTTAAGAAACTCGTCATACAATTCATCTAAAACTTGAAAGACCTTTTCCACATCAATTTGATCAAGCACCGATTTATCTTCATAATATCTCACTGGCAAATCCAATCCGAATAATTTCAAACTCGTATATGCTTGGCATCTACATAATGTTTTTATATTTTCTATCGGTCCTTCTGATAGAAACAAATCAAAGCCTCTTTTAACATCAAAATCAAGATTATTCTTATAAAAATCTATCACCACTTCATAGCAAAGATTAGTAGCGTCTTCAGAAGTAAATTTGGTCTCTATGTATCCAATTTTTTTAGACAAACAAAACATATCTTCCATTCTTGCCAAACAAGGGGCTTGATCATTAGGTTCCACCTTTAATTCATAAAACTCAACTTCTGGATTATTTTCTATTAAATTTTGAATACTCATTTTATCTCCTCTTTTAAACGACTCTAAAATCTTTTTATAAAAACCTTTCACAAGTAAGTTAAATCCGATAAAAACTCAAAGCAACGCAATATTGCTAATTTTACATAATAAGCATCGCATCTGCAAAGCTGATGCTATATAAAAAATTACCGATTGGTTATGTTGCACAAACATCGTGGAATTTCTTCCGTAGGGGCGTTCTGCGAACGCCAGCGGGCGAACACAGTTCGCCCCTACCGTGAAAAATGTCTTTTATTCTATAAACATCGCATCTCCAAAAGAGAAAAAACGATACTCCCTTTCAACTGCATCATTGTATATAGCCATCATCTTTTCTTTATTATAAAAAGCAGATACAAGCATAAGTAAAGTGCTTTCGGGTAAATGGAAATTAGTTATAAGCGCATCGACGGTCTTAAACTTATAGCCGGGGTAGATAAATATTCCCGTATCTCCCGACATAGCAGGAACAAATCCATCATCCTGCGCTACACTTTCAAGCGTTCGGCATGAAGTTGTACCTACGCAAATAACTCTGCCTCCATTCGCCTTTGCGGTATTAATAATATCCGCACTTTCCTGCGATACCGAAAAATATTCGGTATGCATTATGTGTTCGTCTATTCTTTCAACCTTTACAGGACGGAATGTTCCAAGACCTACGTGAAGCATTACGGGAGCTATTTTAACGCCTTTTTCACGAATACGTTCAAGAAGCTCGGGAGTAAAATGCAACCCCGCTGTCGGTGCTGCGGCAGAACCCTCCTCACGCGCATAAACCGTCTGATAGCGTGACTTGTCCGAAAGCCGCTCGGTTATATAAGGCGGAAGCGGCATCATACCTACCTCTTGCAAAACCTCATATATACTGGAAAATTTCGTTCTGTCATAATCAAAGCGGATAATTCTGTTACCCTCCTCAACTATGTCAGTAACCTCCCCGCGAAGAATACCGTTACCGAAAACAGCCTTGGAGCCGATCTTAGCTCTTTTACCCGGCTTTACAAGGCACTCCCATTCGTCAAGATCGTGCTGACGGAGCAAAAGCAACTCAAGAGCTGCATCCTCACTTTTTTCCGTGTGTCCGTATAAACGTGCGGGAATAACCTTAGAATCGTTTATTACAAGAACATCTCCCTCGTTAAGATAATCAATTATATCAAAGAAATGCTTATGTTCTACCGTACCGCTTTTTCTGTCGATAACCATAAGTCTTGAATGATCTCGCTTCTCCATAGGGTGCTGAGCTATTAACTTTTCGGGAAGCTCATAATAAAAATCCGAAGCCAAAAGATCTGTGTGCTTTTTTTCGTTTACTATTACCATAAAAAATCCTTAATTAAAAATTTTAAAGTCCTTGACATAACGACAATTATATGTTATTATAATATCAGGATACATATAATAATGATAGAGGCGCGTTTTACAACTGCTGCAAATCAAGGTCGCCGTGACCGTTTTGAGATCTGTATCAAGGGTAGAACGCCGAAGATGTTGCGCAACGGCTGCGCACCGTCTGGTCTGCTCGATGCATAATCGTCGGACTGTCATCTTTTGATGGAGAGCTATCTGTTTTTGTTGACTGTAAATTGGGAAAACTCTCCCTTATATTATAGTACAAATTCAGCTGGTTTTCAACCAGTTTTTTTGTTTTTATATGAATTCTTTTTAATTATTTTTGAAAGGAAGCTATTATTTATGAGCAAATTAAAGAAAACAATCTTCACGGGTGCGGCAACAGCTATTATTACCCCCTTTAAAAACGGAAATATCGACTATACAAATTTCAAAAACATAATTGAACAGCAGATAAGCGGAAACATTGATGCTATCGTAGTTGCGGGAACCACAGGTGAAGCGGCAACCCTTACTCACGAAGAACATATGGACTGTATGAAATTCGTAGTTGATACCGTAGCGGGCAGAGTTCCCGTTATTGCAGGAACAGGATCAAATGATACAGCTTACGCAAGAGAGCTCTCGCAGTATGCTTGTGAGATCGGCGCAGACGCCCTTCTCCTTGTTACACCCTATTATAACAAAGCAACACCCAAAGGTCTTATCAAAAATTTCCTTGACACAGCAGAAGCTACAAACAAGCCGATAATTCTTTACAACGTTCCTTCACGTACGGGATGTAATATTCCTCTTTCGGTATACAAAGAGCTTGCTAAGCACGAGCGCATCGTTGCCGTAAAGGAAGCATCGGGAAATATAAGCGCAATTGCCGAGCTTATTGCCGAGTGTGGCGACAGCCTTGATATTTATTCGGGTAACGATGACCAGATAGTACCTATTATGTCTTTGGGCGGAAAAGGTGTTATATCGGTTCTTTCAAACGTTCTTCCTAAGGAAACACACGATATGACAAGCCTTTGCCTTAACGGTAATTTCAAAGACGCGGCAGCTCTTCAGCTCAAATATCTTGATCTTATCAATGCACTTTTCTGTGAGGTAAATCCGATACCCGTAAAAACAGCTATGGCTGAAATGGGATATTGCGATATTGAAATGCGTCTTCCCCTTTGCGAAATGGAAGAAGCAACAAAAGCAAGACTTATCGCTTCTCTTAAAAAGCACGGAATCCTTTAATTCTCAGCAAGTAAAAAGAAAGGTTGTTTAATATGACTGATATTATTCTTTGCGGATGCGGCGGAAGAATGGGAAAAGCAATTACCGCTGCCGCTAAAAATGACTGTGCCATCGTTGCGGGTATCGACATAAACGCATCAGCACTTTCTACAGCCTGCAGCTTTCCCGTATACGAAAAGATTTCGGACTTTCCCGGTAAGGCTGACGTTATAATTGATTTTTCGCATCATTCAGCACTTCCGTCACTTATAGATTATGCAAAACAAACGCACACTCCGATAGTTATCGCAACTACAGGACACACAGAAGAAGAGCTCGCACTTATCGAAGAAAGCTCTGCGGAGATAGCTATATTCCGTTCGGGTAACTTTTCACTCGGAATAAATCTTCTTATCTCTCTTGTAAAGCAAGCGGCAAAGACACTTGGCAGTGATTTTGACGTTGAAATAATTGAAAAGCATCATAACAAAAAGCTCGATGCACCAAGCGGAACAGCTCTTATGATAGCCGATGCTATCGCCTCTGAACGGGAAGAAAGCGAATACGTTTACGACCGTCATTCTGTTCGCAAGGCAAGAGAAAGCAAAGAGATCGGTATACACGCAATAAGAGGCGGAACTATCGTTGGCGAACACGAAGCTATCTTTGCGGGAGAAAACGAGATAGTAACTATATCTCACTCCGCAGCTTCAAGAGAAATATTTGCAACGGGTGCTCTCCGCGCGGCTGTTTACCTTGCAAAAAAAGATAACGGTCTTTACAATATGACCGATATGATCGAAGGAAAATAATTATTGATCACCCTATAAAAAATACTCGACCAATAAATGCAACGGTCGAGTATTTTTTATTGTTAATTTTTTATAGGATCATTCACAAATCCCGCTACCGCCCAATCGGCGTGATCGTAATTCTTACCCGTATAAGCGACGTGATCTGTATACAAGCGGATCTCTTTTGCCCCATCGGGAATATCTATATCAAAAATATAATACTTATTTATTCCAAGCAAAGAGGTCTGATCTACCTGCTTACCGTCTATGTATACGTGGAATATCATTCCGTAGAAATTAGGCTCTTTTACGTTATTACTCTTCATCTGAGCTATAACCTCATCGTCCATTCCTACCACAGCAACAAATTTTTTCGCACCGTTTGGAATATCCATTACTATATCCGATTCGGCGTGAGCGCCAATACCCTTTGAAAATTTATTTCCCAAAAGAGAGAATGTATTTCCGTCTATGGTTTTATCTATCTTCAAAGATCCCCAACCGTTGGTTGCTTTTTTCCATTGAGATTTTATATCGCCTGCAAAAACATCTATAGTATCCGCAGACCAATAAATAAATTCACTATCGGTCTGGGCATAGCAAACACCGTTTTGAACAAGATAAGCTTTAAGTGTAAGATAATAGCAGGAAGAAGTCGGCACTTTAAACTGCTCTATCGGCACAGCGTCACTGAAGCTTGAATTTTTACCTGCCGAAACATATACCTTTGGTGAATCGTAACTGCTTGCCGTGAAATTAACCTTAACCTTTTGTCCCGCTGTTATTACCTTACAGGTTTCTTTTGCAAAAGCTACCGAAGGCTCTGCGTTATAATTATCTATACTTCCGAGATTATATACTTTACTGTATCCCATCTCCAAAAGTTTTCTCAACGCCTGCGTTGAACGTTTCGCCATAGAGCAGTAAACCACTATCGGAGTTGATTTATCAGGAACTAACGCACCTATCTTCTGCTCTACCTCAACGTAATAAAGATTTTTTGCACCTTTAAGATGTCCCTTTGCAAACTCATCCGCGGTGCGCACATCAAGAAGAACCGCACCGTTTGAAATAAGATCCTTTGCTGTCATAGGACCAACATTGTAATCCTCAACAGAAATATCACCCGAAGGATCTGAGCTGCCAGACCCGCTCTCCGGTTCAACATCATCTCCTTCTGCTACGTAAACGAGTGTTCCGTGCGAAGGAACGGTAACTGTTATTTCACCGTCTATAGCAACATCTTCGTGTGACCACGCATCACGAACGACCTCAACGTTATCAAGTCCTACTTCGGAAAACACCACCGTCACAGTCTTAGCCGAATCTGTATTATTAAGAAATGCAAACGCCTTCTTACCCGAATCCGCCTTACCGAGATCCTTAGTCCACACTTCTACACCGTTATAGGTTTTTACAGGCGTTGCCTGAATACACGCTACGTCCTGATTTATAGCTATTAGCTCCTTGTTTGATATTATGGAAAGTGTTTCTTCAGATATATCGTTAAGATCCATTCCAAGCATAAGAGGAGTCGACATCATACACCACATAGCAAAGTGTGTCTTATCCTCTTCATAACTCATTCCATTACCGACCTGAAGCATATCAAGATCGTTAATATGACCGGGACCGTTATATTTAGCAAGATCACGAATTTTATTTACCTGATAAATAACCGACTCATAAGTATTGGTTATGTCAGCTCCCGTTCTCCAGGAATCCGCAATATCAACCACCCATTCTCCGGGAAAAGCCCAAGAACAAACGTTATATACCTTATCCTTACCCGTCTTTTTTTCTATATCTTTAATAATATTACCGATTTTAGTATAAGCTGTTTTTTGGCTAAGCTTCAACTCATTACCGCCGCACCAATCGACCTTTATAAAATCGTATTCCCAATCAATAAGATACCGTTCAAGATCTTTCTTTTCATTTCCGTAAAGACCTACCTTTGTATTCTGTCCCTCTCCGCTATATAAAGCAGCGCAGGTGTTTTTACCCGCATCGGAATAAATTCCAGCCTTAAGTCCCATTGCGTGGATCTTATCAGAAAGAGCTTTCATACCCGACGGAAAACGTTTTGCGTGAGTTTTTACATATCCGTCACTTCCGCGTCCGTCCTGCCAACCGTCATCAACGTTTACATAAACGTATCCAAGATCGTCAAGACCGTATTCAACAAGCTTTTCCGCCTGAGAAAGAATGATATCCTCAGATATTCTTGGGTGATAAGCATTCCAAGATGCCCATCCCATTATAGGAGTTTTTCTTGCTTCTTCTATTTCCGTCACAGTGCTATTCTCCTCTTTTTCAGTATTTTTTTCACTATTTGACTCGATGTTGCTCTCATCGGCACTCTCGCCAAAGCTTTCGCTAAGGCTCTCATCATCTTCGATCTTTTTTGCAGAACACCCCGACAAAATACTCAACAGTAAAAGCAAAGTGATCGATCTTAATAAAATCTTTTTCATACTTTCTCCTAATTTCAATCGATACCTTATTTTATCATATAAAAAAAGAATAGTCAAGCACGACCATTCTTTTTTTATCTTTTTTTATCTTTTTTTATCTTTTTATTACTTTAACATCTCTATCAACTTATAAAGCACCGGCTCAAATGCAGCGCCATACCAATGATTGTTATGCTTTTGAGTTTCTACGATACACTCAACCGCAAAGTCAGCAGCTATTTTTGCACTGTCATAAGGATTCTTTCCGTTCATAAGCGCACCGACAAATGCCGATGCATAGATATCGCCCGTTCCGTGAGATCCTTTAGGCATCTTTATATGCTCATAATATGAATACTCTCCGTCAACGTAGCATACCACTCCTGTATACCCCTCTCTGTAAGATATTCCCGTAAGGATTATATTCTTACATCCAATATCCGAAAGGCTCTTCAAAAGAAGGTCTACATAGGCTCTGTCATATTCTGTTTTATACTCGACGCCCGTCATAAGAGCCGCTTCGGTTATATTTGGAACAACGTAATCAGCGCAAGCGCAAAGCGATCCCATAGCCTTGGCAAAATTCATATCAAATCCCGGATAAAGTGAACCGTTATCTGCCATAGCAGGATCGACAACCTTAACACACCCGTCCGCCGCTACGCTTGAAAAAATATTTTTTACGTAATCTATCTGCTTTTCGCTTCCAAGATATCCTGTATAAATAGCATCAAAGCTTATACCCTCTTTTTTCCAATGAGCGCATATTTCGGGCATATCATCGCTAAGATCTCTGAATGTATAGCCTTTAAATCCTGCCGTATGCGTAGAAAGTACAGCCGAAGGAAGCACAGCCGTTTCGAGTCCGCACGCAGAAATAATAGGAAGCGCAACGGTAAGCGAGCATTGACCAACGCAAGAAATATCCTGAACTGTTAAAACTTTTTTATAAGACATAAAATTTTCCTCTTTACATTTTCTTTTTTTTATATTATAATCTATATGTGGATTTATGTAAATAATCAAATACGGAGTTTTTTATAAGACCAGATGAAAAGAAAATATTATACGATTTACACCAACACAAAAAATAAGATCCTCAACGGAGATTATAAATCGGGAGAAAAATTACCGTCAAAACGAATAACAGCAGACAAATACGGTTGCAGTATTGTAACAGTTGAACGTGCGTATGCGATGCTTGAAGACGAAGGATATATAAAAGCACGTGAAAGAAGCGGATATTTTATTTCTGCAATAGATCTTTCTATAGGTGCAGTTCCTATGGCAAAGCACGCGCCGATCCCTCATTTAAAAGAAGATCGCATCCTGCCTTCAGAACGCGATCTTGAATATTCACTTTGGTTTAAAACTATCCGCCGAGTCATATCCGAGCGAGGAGAAGAGCTTTTTATCAAAGCGCCGTCAAAAGGATGTCCGATACTAAGGAATGCCATATCCGACTATCTCTATCGCTATAGAGGAATGAGCGCAGACCCTAACCGAATAATTATAGGCTCAGGTTCTGAACAGCTTTACGAAATTGCCGTAAAGCTATTGGGACGTGACAAGATATACGGAATAGAAGATCCTTCCTATTCGCAAATAAAAGCAGTATATTCCGGAATGGGTGCAGGAATATGTCCGTTAAAATTCGGAGAGGACGGAATTGAGAGTGATATTCTTTTTTCCTCAAGATTCGATATACTTCACGTGACACCATTTCACAGCTATCCTTCGGGAATAACTACGCCGATATCCAAAAGATACGAGTATCTTAAATGGGCACAGCAGAATAACAGTTATATAGTAGAAGATGACTTCGACAGCGAATTTTTTATTCCCGGACATCCGATAGAGCCGCTCTATTCACTCGACAAAAGAAATTGCGTTATCTACGTCAATACTTTTTCAAAAAGTCTTTCTCCGTCGATGCGTATCGGATATATGATATTACCCGAGCCGCTTTTACCTATATACAATGAAAAATTAGAGCATTTTTCCTGTTCAGTTCCTGTGCTTGATCAGTACGTACTTGCTGAGTTTATAAACAGCGGAAGCTTTGAAAGGCACCTCAACAGATTAAGACGAAAGATGAAGCGGTAATCAAAGAGTTTCTTTTAAATAATTCAAAAGCTCGTAAAAATCATCAAATATTTTTACGCCAAAGCCCTCAAACCGTTCTCTGCACTGATGTCCCGAGCAAACTACAAAGCAATCAGCACCAAGCAACTGTGCGGTTTCTATATCATGTACCGTATCACCTATAAAGAGCGGTCGAGCATCAGGATGCTTCTCTTTCCAAAGCTTAGCAAGAGAAAGCTTAGAATTTGCATAAATATTGTCTATACCAAATACTTGGCAAAAATAAGAGTCTACCCCAAGCTTTGAAAGATGATCGGTCAACATCTGTTTTTCGGAAGCTGAAATAATGTTCTGTTCTATTCCCTTTTCTTTGAAATATTCAAGCACCTCCAAAACACCGTCACAAAGATGGGACATTGAAACATTGTTTTTGTAGAGCGCCACCCATTCATTTGCAACCTTTTCATAAGGCTCACTCGAAAAATCAAAGCCTACGGCTTTATAATAATCTATGACGGGAAAATCAAATTTCTTGCGGTAAATCTCTTTTGAAGGTATCTCCCCAAGCCCTCTTTCTCTTAAAAGAATATTTACGCAATATATTCCCAAGTCGACGTCATCAAGAATAGTTCCGTTAAAATCCCATATACAATGTGTATAAATCATATTTTTATCCTTTATTGAAATCTTTTAATTTAAAAATCCGCTTTCACTGTCTTTTCAGAATAATGAAAGCGGATTTCTTATTTTAATATTAGTCGATATTATGCTGCAGGCTGTTCTGCGGGAATTAGCTTGTTAGCGGTCAACCATTTATTATAAACAGTTTTCATACTATTCTCCGCATCAGCGATCGCCGCTTTCACCTCAGGAGTTTCAAGCATCGCATCTATTGCTTCAAAAGCTGCCGCAAGCTCTTCGGGAGTTTTAGCCTCTATGATCTTCTTGTTTGCTTCTGCCGAGTATTCTGCGAGGGCAGCTACAGCCGAAAGATCTGCACCCTGACCGTAGAAAGTAAAGCCGTAAAGAAGATCAAGCTTTGCATCGGAATTCTGATCAAGTATCTTTGCTCCGCGAGTAGGATCGTCATTTACAGTAGGATAAACCTTAGCGGCATTTCCTATCTTATTCGGATCGATCTCATATGTATACTTAGGATCCTTTACCTGCTTTTCAATAACCCTATAAGGATTATCATTCTCATCAAGGACATCAGAATCTCTCCATATGTAGTTTTCACCCTCAATTCCGTGTGCAATAAGATTGATAAACTCTTCGTTCGCATAAAGCTCGGAAATTATCTTCGCACTCTTCTTAACGTTTGTGGACTGAGCAGCTACTGCCAACATATTTTCATACATAGCCTCAGTTGTAAGAACGGGATCTGCAATAGCTGTTATCGCATAATCGTCACCGTACTTGTCTAAAACCTCACGGCCGCCCTTTATATAGCCTACCGCAAAAGGCTTATCTGCCTCTTCTGCTGTTGCGTAATATCCGTTAAACTCGTATCCCTTAAGAATTTCTATCTGTTCCTTAACGGTACCCGCACCGTTGTCTGCTGTATTGTTTATGGTATCGAATACAGGGTATGCATTCTCTGTACCCTTCTTCCAGCTTGAATCGAAAGTTCCGCTAAGCAAAGAGAATTCATCTTTTGCAAATCCGTTGCTGTCGGTTCCAAAGAATTTTACATCATCAAACGCCAAAGGTCCTTCCGAAGAATAGAAAGGAACGTAATCCTTGAAGTAAACATCAACCATCTCAAGGAGCTCCTGACAGTTCTTACTTGTGGGAGAAACTATATCAGTTGTCTTATACTGTGCCTTTTCAAGCACGTCTTTATTTACAAGCATATAAGTATATTCACCTACAACTGTATTGGTAGGCATTACTGTATAAACGCCCTTGTCACCCTTTATATTCTCATAATATATAGAGCTTATATTACCTTTAAGAGAAGCTGCTGTTCCCGAAAGTGTTTCGGTAATATCAGCAAAATATTTTTCCTCAACATACTTTTGATATCTATCATATCCGCCAAAATAGAATATATCTACCTGGAAAGGTTCGTTAGGCGGATAATATGTTACGGGAAGACCGTTTTCGTCTGTATATACGGGAGTTTCGGTAACCTTGTTGAGATTTTCTTTATTTCCATAGTAAGTCTTCATTCTCTTAAGATTCTTCTCAAGCTCGGTATAATATTTATCCGCTGTATAGTATTTAAGATCCAAACGAATCTTGTAATCGTTTGTTATCTCATTGACAGCATTTTCAACAAGAAGCTCCTGCTCTTTGCTGACTTCGCTTTCAGACATAAGGAGCATCGTAAGTGTAACCGCATCTGCCGAGCTCTCTATTCCTATATCATTCATAATCTTCTCTCTATCATCTTCTTCACACCCAATAAATGAAGCAAGTATCATAAGTGCAGATAAAGCAAGACAAAGAATTTTCTTTTTCATCGTATTCCTCCCACTCGCCCAGAATAAATCCGAGAATCATAATTATATTTATATCATTTTACTACAATTTCGCCAAAAAGTCAATAGATTTATTGCACTTAATCCAAAAATCCTCTAAGATGTCTTGTTCTCTGCGGATGACGAAGCTTTCTGAGAGCCTTAGCCTCTATCTGACGTATTCTCTCTCTGGTTATATTAAATTCCTTACCTACCTCCTCAAGAGTTCTCATTCTTCCGTCATAAAGACCGAATCTGAGCTTTATTACGTGCTCTTCTCTGGGAGTAAGTGTGTGGAGTTCTCTTTCAATAACCTCACGGAGTATAGTTGTCGAAACAGCTTCAGCGGGAGAAGGAGTATCCTCATCGGGAATAAAATCTCCAAGATGGCTGTCCTCTTCTTCTCCGATAGGTGTTTCAAGAGATACGGGGTCTTGCGCAATTTTAAGGATCTCTCTTACCTTGTCTGCGCTTACGCCCATTTTTTCACCGATCTCATCAGGGGTAGCCTCTCGTCCGAGCTCCTGAAGCATCTGACGGGAGTATCTTGACACCTTATGTATCGTTTCAACCATATGAACAGGAATTCTTATAGTTCTCGCCTGATCGGCAATAGCTCTTGTGATAGCCTGTCTTATCCACCACGTAGCATAAGTAGAAAACTTATAACCCTTATTATAATCGAACTTATCAACAGCTTTCATAAGTCCGAGATTTCCTTCCTGAATAAGATCAAGGAAGAACATTCCCTTTCCCACATATCTCTTTGCTATACTTACAACAAGACGAAGGTTTGCTTCAACCAGCTCATTCTTTGCAGCACGTTTTTCTTCCTCTGTAGCATTGGGATCCGTCATTATAGCGGCAAGCTCGCCCTCTCTTTCGGGTTTAAGCAACGGAACACGGCCTATCTCCTTAAGATACATCTTTACGGGGTCATCAACCGCAAGACCTTCCTGCTCCAATATGCGCTCCATATTGTCGCTGGAGCTGAATGCTACCACCTCAGATTCGATCTCACTTATATCTGCCGCGGAAACGTCATCATCGGTAGGCTCCAGATCACTGTCATCAAGAGAATCAAAATCGTCAAAATCATCGTCATCGATATCTTTTTCAATTTCATCATCAGATACTTTGGCACTTTTGCTCTTTGCTATTTCCTCGTCAAGATCGATATCAAAGATTTCGTTTTCTTTTTTTTCGTTCACTGCCATTTTTTACCTCTTATATTTTTATTTATTTTTCTTCTTTTTTATTTCTTCCTGTTTTTTCTTAAGATCCCAGAAAGGATCGTTCTGCTCTGTCAAAGCTTCGCGCTCGGCTTTTAAGCCTTGTATGCAGGAAATAAAAACACTTTTATCATTTTTTGAAAGCATTCTGCGGTCCATTTCGATCTTCTCGATACGTCCCATTTCTTCAACAGAGAAATACTGACCGAGCATCGCTTTTGAAAATCCGCCCTCACTTTTTTCAAGCTCGCACATTCTTTCAAATATGCGTCGGCTAAGCTCTGTAACGAAATCTTCGGGCAAAAGCTCTATATTTCCGTTGACAACTTCCGCACGGAAATCGTCAAAGATCAGCATAAGTCCGAGTATTACCTCTTCATTTGCGGTAGCCGCTATATGCTTTGCGGCATCATTATTTACTCTGTCGCCGATATGCTTTATAGATAACAAGGCTTCCTTGCTTTGAGCGCTTTTTTCTTCTTTTTCAAGGCGACGTCGTATCCGTTCAACATCAGAGGATAGCGACTCCGCGTTAAGCTCCAGAAGCTCTGCCGCGCGGTGAACGTATATCTCACGTTCGACCTTGCTGTAAACTCTTGCTATAAGTGCGCAGACCTCGCTTGCAGCCTTGACCTTTTCCTCGACAAGTGTAATATCGTGCGAAGAAATTATCTTATCGAGATTATAATCAAATCCCGTTTTACTTTCGCCAAGTACTCTTGAAAAGCTTTCTGCGCCGTACTTTTTTATGTATTCGTCGGGATCCTTTGCACCCGAAAGCTTAAGTATCCGTACCTCTACTCCGACCTCACCGAGAAGCCTTATGGCTTTTTGTGTAGCATTCTGCCCCGCATTATCGGAATCGTAGCAAATAACTACCTTTTTAGTATATTTTGCA
Source organism: uncultured Clostridia bacterium (assembly GCA_937894775.1). Taxonomy (GTDB): domain Bacteria; phylum Bacillota; class Clostridia; order Oscillospirales; family CAG-272; genus HGM12713. Next base: position 8,528 of record CALAXC010000032.1, on the reverse strand, counting down.
AATATTCTCGCCTGCTCAGAGGTTATTGCCGTACCGAGCGTTGCTACTGCATTTTCAAATCCTGCCTCGTGCAAAGCGATAACGTCCATATATCCCTCGCAAAGTATCATCTGCTCCTCGCATTTTTTCTTTGCAAAATTCAAGGCAAAAAGATGTCTGCTTTTTTTAAATGCGGGAGTATCCGAGGTGTTAAGATATTTCGGCTTGGAATCATCCATAACCCGTCCGCCGAATGCCACGATATTTCCCGCTGTATCTATTATCGGAAAAATAACTCTGTTTCGGTAATAATCGTACGGTCTGCCCGTCTTTTGACTTTTTCCCGAAAGGAATCCCGTAATAAGCTCCTCGTCGGTATAGCCAAGCCTTTTAAGATGTGCCGTAAGCATTCCAAAATCATTGGGAGAATAACCGAGTCCAAAACGTCTGACCGTTGCCATGCTAAGCTTTCTCTTACCGCAAAGGTATTCAAGCGCCTCAGCACCGAGTGTCTTGTCCATAAGACAGTTGCGGAAAAATTTTGCCGCCTCTAAATTCATAGCATATATTCGTTTTCTCGATACCGTATTTTCTTTTTCGTAGGAATCATCCTCGGGTATCGTTATTCCCGCGCGAGCCGCTAAAAATTCAAGCGCGTCAACGTAATCAAGATTTTCAACCCTCATAATAAAGGTTATAACGTCACCGCCCGAACCGCAGCCAAAGCAGTAAAAGCTTTTTGTTGCGGGAAAGACTGTAAATGACGGTGTTTTTTCATTATGAAAAGGACAAAGACCGTTAAAATTCGAGCCCGCTCGCTTTAAAGTAACGTAAGAGCCTATAACGTCGACTATATCGTTTCTGAATACGATCTCATCAATTATCTCTCTCGCTATCATTAAGAGCCCTCCTTTTCCGTCTTTGTTCATCTTTGTAATAACTTACATAATCAATATACGCAAAAAAAAGTCGATTTACTTTTTTTCTTGCAAATTTTTTTAAGATTTTTTTATTTTTAGGGGGAAGGAAAACTTCTTAAAAGAAGCTTTTTCTTCCCCCATACCCCCATCCTTTCAAGAACTTTCAAAAATGTGATATTTTAGGTTTACACAGTGCGTTCAAATTTTTTCTGTGTGTCATCCTGAGCGAAGGATGACATATAAAATTTTTATATAAACAATATTCGAACGCACTATATGTGCAAAAATGCCAAAAATAAACCGCTTATTTTCGTTCACAAAATGTTAACAAACAAAAATGCAAAGCATACTTGACAAAAAATGCAAAGTTTGCTATGCTAATTTTGCAAAGCAAGCTTTACAAAAAAAGAAAGGAGCAAAAATGCGAACTAAAATTGCTCAATTAAGAAAAGAGAGAAAAATCTCACAAGAGGAACTTGCACAGGCGGTAGGTGTAACAAGACAAACGATAACCTCAATAGAAGTTGAAAAATACACCGCTTCCCTTGTGCTTGCATACAAAATAGCGCAATTCTTTGGAAAATCTATAGAAGAAGTCTTTGACTTTTCCGATACTTAATACACATTTGAGGAGAAAATTATGGAAAAATTTAAGAAAAACATTAAGCAAAAATTTATAGTATGCACTATAGCATACGCAGTTATGTTTTCAGCAGCATTAACCCTTTCTATGCTCAGCGCCTTCGAAATATTAATCCCGGTAACCGGAAATACCGCATTTTGCGGAGGACTCATCGGCGGTGGAGCAGTTATGCTATCCCATGCTTTAAATTACCGAAAAGGACTTAAAAACGAAGAAAAATTAAAGGAGCTTTATATCAAAGATACTGATGAAAGATCAGTCATAATATTCAAATCCACTTATTCGTTAGCTTCTTACTTGCTTGTTATACTTATGTTGATCGTAGCAATAATATTCGCATATATAAATAGCGTTATTTGCTATACATTACTAACAGTATTAATTGTATTTGCAATACTCATAAGTATATCTAGTCTATATTACAATAAAAAATATTAAGAGGTATTCTATGGACAACTTTAAAAAAACTCTGAAAAAAAGATTTATAGCATATATAACGTTATCTGCATTACTATTTACCGTAAACGTAGTTCTCGTTATTCTTAACGCTTTGGAAATATTAAAGCCTATAGCTACCTCTATGGGTACGGTCTACGGTGCTTCGATGGGTGCTTGCGTGGTATTATTGAAATATGCGATTAACGCAAAAACAGCATTAAAAGACGAAAAAAAGTTTGAAAAGCTATATATAAGGAATACCGATGAAAGAATGCTTTTTATTGAAAAAAGCACCTCCAATCTTGCCACAAACATTTTTTTAGTCATTTTAGGTATTACAGCAATTATTTTTACGTATATAAACGAAACTATTTACTATACGCTATTCTACGTGTTGATTATTTATTTGATTATCACATTCATCTGTACCATATATTATAATAAAAAATATTAACTTAATATCAAGATAGGGCGAACCCCCGACGAGGGTTCGCCCTCTTCCTTTGCTCAGCAAAGGAATTCACCCACTCCTGCGTTTTAGGAAGGATAGGGGGATTTCGCTCTCTGCGGAGAGCGACTCAGGGCGCTGCCCTAAGAACCCGCAAGCTTTTGGAAAAGCTTGACCAAAACTTTCATACGTGGGTGCAGTGCAAACATAGTACGTTCAACCATCGAACGCACTATGTATGGCTTTAAATATAACTCCAGTTTAAAAGTTCTTGAAAAATAGGGGGTGTGGGGGGAAGAAAACTTCTTTCAAGAAGTTTTCTTCCCCCCACATCATATCACTAACTATTTATTATTTAACAAACTCACTGTAGATAGCGCGAAGAGTATTATCAAAATCATGCTCCTCTACACCAACGATAATAGAAAATTCACTTGATCCCTGATCGATCATTCTGATATTGATACCCGCTTCGGAGATAGCATTAAATACTCTTGCCGCCGTACCCTTATATTTTACCATTCCGTGACCTACAGTTGCGATAAGCGCAAGACCGTCTTCAATAGTAACGCTATCTGCATGTACCGCACGGTTAAGCGCAGCAAGTATCTTGTCACGTCTGCCGTCAAGAGCCTTACTTTCTACAACTACACTCATATTATCGATACCCGAAGGAAGATGCTCAAAGGATATCTCGTTATTTTCGAGAACCTCAAGCACACGTCTGCCGTATCCGATCTCAGAATTCATCATATCCTTCTCTATCGTAATAACCGAAAAGCCCTTGCGTCCCGCAATACCCGTAATGATCTTTTCGGAATCGAATTCGTTATTCTCGGCAACGATCATTGTTCCTGCATCCTCAGGACGGTTTGTATTACGAATATTTATCGGGATATTAGCCATCTTTACAGGGAAAATAGCATCTTCGTGCAATACACTTGCTCCCATATAAGAAAGCTCACGAAGTTCGCGGTAAGAAACACGCTTTATAGGGCAAGGATCGTCTATTATTCTTGGGTCAGCCATAAGACAGCCTGAAACGTCGGTCCAGTTTTCATAAAGATCCGCATCAACAGCACGTGCAACTATAGAACCTGTAATATCCGATCCGCCGCGTGAAAATGTTTTTATTGTACCGTTAGGCATTACTCCGTAGAAACCGGGAATGACCGCATACTTATGCTGAAGAAGCTCTTTGCGCATAGCCTCGTTCGTTTTTTCCGCATCGAGAGTGCCGTTATCTTTAAAGAAGATCACGTTTTCCGCATCGATAAAGTCAAACTTAAGATATTTTGCCAAGATAATAGAATTAAGGTATTCTCCTCTGCTCGCCGCAAAATCTCTCCCGGAGCGATGCTGAAGAGCACTCTTCACATACTCGAATTCACCTTTCATATCAAAATCAAGTCCGAGCCCTGCCATAATATCAGTATATCTCTCAACGATCTTCTGATATACCTCATCTATATTCTGCTGTGTGCGCGCACGCTCATAGCACTCATAAAAAAGGTCGGTAACCTTTATATCTTCCTTGGAGCGCTTACCCGGAGCAGATGCTACTACGAAACGGCGCGAAGGATCTGCTTTAATAATACTTGCAACCTGCTTGAAATGTTCGGCATCGGCAAGAGAGCTTCCGCCAAATTTTACTACTTTGATATTCATTTATATATCACCTTTTTCCTAAAAATATTTTTCTATAACATTATATAAAAAACAAGATAAAATGTCAACTGTTTTTATTTTTCCTGAGAATCTTCTTCCATACTTTCTATATATCTGTTTGCCTGAGTTGAGAAGAGCTCGTAATACTTTCCGCCCTTTGCCATAAGTTCTTTATGAGTTCCCTCTTCCACAAGCTCACCGTATTCAAGCACGACTATCTTTGAAGCTATCGTTGCACTTGAAAGGCGGTGTGAAACGAAGATCGTCATTTTATCCTGACGCAAAGCATCAAACTGATTGAATATCTCCTGCTCCGCCATAGGATCAAGAGAAGCAGTAGGCTCGTCAAGAATAAGAATATCGGCATCGCTGTAAAAGGCTCTGGCTATAGCAAGCTTCTGCCATTGACCTATAGATAACTCGGTTCCGTTCTGCTCAAAATAACGCATAAGCGGAGTATCGTATCCTTCGGGAAGCTTGTCTATAAATATCTGTGCGTTAGCCTGAACTGCCGCATCCTTTACTTTTTCTTCATCTACGTTCTTTGATATATTACCGTAAGAGATATTTTCGGTAATACTTGCAGCATACTTACCAAAATCCTGGAATATGATTCCAAAGGTTTTATAAAGCTCTGTCGTATCATATTCCTTGATATCTTTTCCGTCAAGCAATATCCGTCCCTCGGTGGGATCGTAAAGTCTTGTAAGAAGCTTTATAAAAGTGGTCTTTCCCGCACCGTTAAGTCCTACAAGCACAACCGTTTCACCCGGTCTGAACTTAAGACTGATGTTTTTAAGCACCTTTTTATCGCTTCCGGGATAAGAAAAGGAAACGTTTTCAAACTCAATGGTGTGCGGTGCTCCGTGATCCACAGAGCAAGGTGTTTCTACACTTGGAACAACGGTTTGCTCTTCCTTAACGAAAGAGATGAGATTATCGATAAAGAGTGTTCCTTCATATATATGTGCCGAATGAGTAATAAGACTTCCAACGGCTGCGGAAATAGATGCAAGAGCGCCTGTATAAAGTGTAAAATCACCTATTTCAAACTCTCTGTTCATAACCTTTAATGCAATAAGCACGTAGAAAAGACAGCTCACCGCCGAATGAATGATAGCAAGTCCGATATGCCAAGCATACTCACTGCATATAAGTCGGCGCAAGCCCTTATAGTAAACATTAAAGACGTCGGAATAACGTTTGATAAAGGTATCGGAAAGATTGAACATTCTTATTTCCTTTACCATATCCTTGTTTACCATAAGATCGGTATAATAGCTCATTTGTCTGCGTTCTTTGGAACGGCGCCACATATAATTAACGGTCTTACGTCTGTAAGTAAAATTAATTATAGTGCTTGGAATAGACACTGCTATCATAATAAGCGCCATCCACCACATATTGGGTACAGCCAAAATTATCGCCATATAGCTTATCAATTTTATGACGGTACTTATCATGTCAAAGGTTTCCGACAGAACCTGGATCGGTCGATGCCCTGCTTCTCGGTTTGCGTTCTCAAGCTTTTCATAGAATTCGGGGCGGTCAAAGGAAGCAACGTCAAGATATTTAGCCTTGTTCATTATTTCAAGACGAACATATCTTACAACCTTTTCACCCGCAATACGTGTAACAAAGCTCTTTACACGGTTTATTATATCCTCAAGTATTTTGAATACAAAAAGGAATATAATAAGATAAAATATTTTTGTGCCGATAATTACCGCAGGCGAGTCGCTGGGAATAAACTTATCAAGTTCATTAAGAATATCCTTGGAGATCAAAGATATTATAGGTGGAAATACACCTGTAAAGACAGAAACGAGAATCATCGTGATAAGTATCCACGGTCCCGTTTTCCAAACCATTCGGAATATATAGAAAAGTCTGCTGAAAAATCCGCCCAGGGTTTCTTTTAAATATCTCGGAAGATCCTTAATATTTTTAGGCGGAGCCACCTTAGGCTGTTTTTTATCTTGGCCGTTGCGACCTCTCATTCCGGGAGCCATTATTATGCCATCCTTTCAGAGAGCTGTTCACCGCCTAAAATATGAAAATGAAGATGCTTTACTGACTGGCAAGCGTCATCGCCGCAATTAGTTATAACTCTGTAACCGTTTTTAATTCCCGCGTTCTTAGCAATAGTGGGAATACATTCAAAAATATGAGCAATAAGTCCGCTGTTATCAGCTGTTACCTCATCTGCACAAGCTATATGCTCTTTAGGGATAACAAGAATATGTACAGCAGCCTGAGGCGCTATATCGTAAAAAGCATAGCAAAGCTCGTCCTCATATGCCTTTTTAGACGGAATATCGCCTTTTATGATCTTGCAAAATAAGCAATCCATATTGATTTTTCCTCCATAATATGTTAAAATACAAATACAGAGTAATTATACCATATTAAGGAAATACCGTCAAGGAGTTTATATGGATTTTTTCAAAAAAATACCAAGCTGCGATCTTTGGCACTACCTCGCATCTACCGATAAAACTGTAGTTATGTACGGAATGGGAAACGGCGCCGATAAAATACTTGGAGTTTGTGAGAAATTTAATATAGAAATAGCCGACTTCTTTGCAAGCGACGGATTTGTAAGAGGTCACAGCTTTCACGGAAAAAAAGTTCTTTCCTATTCCGAAATAAAAGAAAAATACGGAGAAGAAAATATAATAGTTTTGCTTTCCTTCGGCTCCTCACTCCCCGATGTACTTTCACTTTTCAGATCGGTAAATTCCGAATGTGAAATGTACGCCCCTGACGTTCCCGTATGCGGAGAAAATATTTTTACACTTGATTTCTTTAATGAAAATAAAGAAAAAATCATCAAAGCAAGAAAACTTTTTGCCGATGAACTCTCGTTGAAAATTTTTGATAACGTTATACTTTATAAGCTCACGGGAAAAATAGATCTTCTTTTTGATGCGGAATGTAACAGAGCTGACAGCTTTAAGCTTATTGAAGCAAGCGACATAAGATCATTTGCCGATCTCGGAGCTTACCGAGGCGATACACTTGAAGAAATGCTCTCCCTTGCCCCACAGCTTGAATACGCATACGCATTCGAGCCCGACGCAAAAACCTATAAAAAGCTTCTTGCCTTTTGCGAAAGCTATAGCGGAACAGCAAAGCTTTACCCCAAAAATATAGCAGCTTGGTCAGACTCGGAAACATTGATATTCAATAGCTCATCAAACAGAAATTCGGGAGCATTTGCTCCGATAAAAAATGCAAGATCCGTTGAAATATCAGCCGATTCGCTTGACAACATTCTCGAAGGACGATCGATAGATCATATAAAATACGACGTAGAAGGCGCAGAAAAAGAAGCGATAATCGGTTCACAAAAAACGATTTGCCGCTTTTCTCCTTCACTTACGGTTTCTATATATCACAGAAGCGAAGATATATTTGAAATTCCTTTGCAAATACACTCTATCGATCCGAACTATAAAATGTATATTCGCCGTTATCCGTACGTTCCGGCTTGGGATATAGAATTGATCTGCAAAAAATGACAAAATCACCACTGCAAAAATCTAAATTCAAGCATAAAAAACCGTTTTGCTATGAACTACATAGCAAAACGGTTTTTTTATTTTTTTATTTTATTCTATGCGCAAACACGCATCACTCTGCTTTAATCTTCTTTTTTCTTGATAACAAGAGCTACACCAACAAGAGCAACTATACCAAGCGCAGACAAGGTAACACTTGATTCACATCCAATCTTTTTAGGAGGCAAACCTGTTCCCGTTCCTATAGGAGGCTGGGTTGCATCGACAACGGGTGCGGTTGCTTTTTCGGTTTCCTCTTCGGTCGCCTTTTCGGTCTCTTTTTCAGTTTCCTTTTCGGTTTCCTTATCAGGCTTTGAAGGCTCAGCGGGTTTATCGGGAACACTGATAAGCGCCGCATATTTTTTAAGGATAAGAGCCGCAGCATCATCTATTTCTTTCTGATCTACGCCTATGCCGTTCTTGTCAAGAAGCTCACGGGCATCCTTAACCGCATCCATAAGCAATTTATAAGACACGGGAGTATACTTTTCTTCTTCAACAGCTTCTGCCTTCTTAATAGCCGCTTCGATCTCTTCAAGATCCAAACCGGGAACAAGCTCTTCATATTTTCCAAGAATTTCTTGATTAGCACTATCAATTTCAGCCTGAGTTACTCCTGCTTTTCCGATAAGATCACGAGCTCTGTTTACAGAACTCATAAGCATTCTGTAGGAAATAGCATTGTACTTAGTACCGTCAAGCTCATCCATCATCTTTATTGTAGCCTCAAGCTGTGTAAAATCAGGATCTGGAGCAGGTCCGGGATCAGGAGTTGGCTCGGGATCAGGAGTTGGCTCGGGATCAGGAGTTGGCTCGGGATCAGGAGTTGGCTCGGGATCAGGAGTTGGCTCGGGATCAGGAGTTGGCTC
>CALAXC010000031.1 GCA_937894775.1 uncultured Clostridia bacterium | reverse complement strand
TTTTTCAATAATGTTACCTCCTATTTTTAGTTTTAAAATATCCCCTCATATATAAGGACAAAAAGGCTGTTTTTTACACCCTATTTTTGAAAAAAGTTTTAAAAAATAAAAAATCCACCTCTTTTTTTCTTAAAAGAAGTGGAAAATTTAATTTATTAATATATTATGCTCCTACAATTTATCCAATATCACGAGATAGGCGAAAGCAGTACGAAAAGCCTTGATATATCTATGCTTTTGAACGATACAGCCAACGGCAGAAAAAAGAAAAACTGTAAATTTCGGCTTCGTTTTTGCAAATCTGTGCAAGGCGATTTTGTTCGAGAGATTTCTTCTTTGACTACAGCGATGCAATATCTGATGGGTGAAGGTGAGAAAAGCGGCAAGCATTTCTGCTCACCGCTTATGGATTGAGTCTGTGCGTACATTGTGCGTCGCAGGCTCTTGTATTTATTTAATCTATTTTATCATTGATGCAGTAATAGCCATCCTCACTACCGATCTGTACAGTGCCGCCGTTGCCGTCGCTGACCCATACGCCACCGAAAGTTTCTTTCTTATAAGCACTGCCGTCATATCCTCTACCGAGAGCATAAGCACCCCATTCATTAAAGTCTGACGGGAGCCAGTTTGCAATCATTTCATCCAGTTCAGTTTGAGTTACATCGGTAAAGATAATCTTTCCCATATTAGTCCATGCATAGGAGTAGCCCATGCCCGGTCCTATTATTGCTGCATAGGTATTTTTATTACTTATCACCATAGAAAGATTCAAATCGGTATTTGTAATGATAATATCACCAAGAGTACCAGCATTATTATCGCCTTCCTTGTTTTGACTGCCTGCACCAATTACAGAAGCAAGTCCGTCACCGTTGTTGCTTGCCGTAATCTCAGAATTCTTAAGAGTTATATTACCTATCGTACCACCATAGTAGCCCATACCGATGGCTGCAGCATGTGATATTTCCATAAAATCATCACTATTATAATAGCCACCTGCCGCAATAACGATAGAATTATCAATCAAGATGTTTCCCATAGAAGCATCGGATGTGCCAATAGCTGCACCACTGCCATCTGAGGAGCCACTTCCGGTAGCATCCACACGGGCATTGCGGATGGTAATATTTCCTGCTATAACGCCATTATTTGCGCCGATGCCTGCGTTGCCACCTGTAGCCGTAACGGTCAGTTTATTGTTCTCTTTGGTAAGGTCACCTTCGATGATCACATTGGAGCCATTGCCAAGGGAAATGCCGCCGTTCACGGTATGCTCTGCATCGCCTGCCACAAGGAGCTTCAAGGTTTTGCCATCAGCTACGGTAATCTGTCCACCCAGTTTCACTCCGCTTGCGCCAACATCGAAGATTACAGTTGCATCTTCTGCGATATTCAGCGATATGTTGTACTTTTTGCCGTCGCCAATAATAACACTATCTTGAGTAATGTCAACCGTGCTACCTTCACCCTTCGATGTCAAATCTACAACAGCAAGCATTGCACCACAAATGCACTTTCTGTTCTCGTCATATGTGTGTTCTTCAGGTTCTCCTACGATAACGCCGCACTCGTGAGTCTTGGTATGTGTACCGTCGCCGTTGTCGGTGTAGGGGTAAATTTCGCTTGCATGATTCTCGGGAGCTTTTGTAGCATCGTACTCGAAACCGCAAAATTCACAGAGTTTACCGTGCATACATGTTGCTTCGCCGCCGGTATGCTCTCCCACGCCCGTCTTAGAGTGCTGGTAGTTCTTCGCGCTCACGCCGTAGTTATAGAGTGCCTTTGCGAGATTTACCATCTTTTCATCGGTCGAGCTTTGGCTGATACCGTAGAGGTAATCGTTAACGCTAATCACAACAGTACCGTAAACATCTCCCATAGGATTGGTGCTTCTCACCACGAATTCCCATTCTTTATCGAAATCAGTGGCAGCAATATTCATTACCTTGTACAATGGGCTGTTGGGACTGGGGAAATTTCTCAACTCCGTGCCGTTGCACTCTACCTTATATATCGTATCTTCGAACGCACTGGGATTAACCTCGATAATAATAGATATTGCAGTGCCGAAACGCACGGTATAGCCTGTAATCACGTCTGCCACCTGCGCCTCACTTACGGGAATCTCTCTGTTCGAGCTATTCTCTGTGTAAGTATTGCCGGTCATGGTCTGATGCTTCTTGTATGCACTTGCTGCTTCGCCGTATGCAAGAGTATCCTTGATGAGAGTCACGAGAGCCGCATCGTCTTTATATTTTTCAAGAAGGTTTAAGAGGTTCTTTTCAACGCTGTATTCCTTACCATCTTCACATCCGTGACTTGTAACCTCGGTCTCGTTGTAGTAGAGCATTGCGCGGATACTGTCGCCCATGCACTGCGGATTGATCCCCTCAAGGACGAATACGTAGAAGCCGTCAGCGTTGGGTTCACCTGCGTACACTTTGGTTTTCACGCCATTGTGACTAAACTCCATATAGAGTCCCTTGGAATTGAATTCAGGAGCATAGCCCATCACGTAGTACTTCATGGAGAGGTCGCCGCCGATGTTGAGCTGTTGACCGTAGATCTCAAATCTTTGGGAATCTTCAACCTTTGTTCCACCGAGGACAGGATAGCTCTGACGGTTCTCACCTTCGAGTATCTGTCCGAAGTGTTCACCGAGCTTGTAGGCAACCTCGCCCGAGAGGAGCTGTGCTTTGGTTACACTTGTGATCTCTACGTTGTCACTCCCGGGTTTCAGATCCGAATTGCTGTGTACAGCCTCAAGACCGTCATCACTGAGGTAATAGCAATTCTTGATTGCATTAACACTCCGAAGCGTGCCAAATGCGCCAAGAAACGCCTGATCGGTCAGATTTTCACCGCGCTCAAACTTACCTGCAAACAGGCAGTTTTCAAGGGTAGTCTTTGCTCCCGTATTGGAAAAGCTGAGGAAACCGCCCATATAAATGGTTGCGGTGTTATTATAGTCGCCTGCGTAATTGGTCTTGATGGTTCCGTATGCCGCGCAGTTACGGATGGTCACTTCGCTTGTATTCTCTTGGATCTTGCCGATGAAGCCGCCTGCACCCGAGTCCACACGGTAAATACCTGCGTCAAAGGTGCCGTACCAAGAGCAGTTTTCAATGAGGCTTTGATGGTTTGCGTATCCCACAAAGCCGCCGATCATACCAACGCCGTGCGCTTTTGCGGTAAGGTTTACGTAGGAGGTGATGTTCTGAATAATTGCGCCATTGCGCTCAAGGTCGGTTTCACCATTCACACCGCAAATCGAACCGATGACACCGCCAACGTAGTCGTGTTGCGTGTTTACGATCACCTCACCGTAGATGGTGAAGTTCTTAACCGTACCCGTTCTGACCTCACCGAAGAAGCCAAGACCGGCTCTGCCGCCTTCCACGTACAGACCCTTGATGGTGTGATCACGACCGTCAAAGACACCACGGAAGTTTTTGTTGTTCTCGCCTGTTTCGCCGATGGGAGTCCATGGTCTGTTTTCAAGGTCGATGTCAGCCGTAAGAACGCCCTTGATCTCTCTGTTGCCCTCTACATTAACCTGCTGTGCGAACCAGAAGAGCTGACCTGCGTTGGAGATCGCATAGTAGTCAACGTATTCGGCTGTAAGTCCAAGAGAAGCGTCATTCTCGTTGGTGACAAGCGTTGCAGGCTCGTATGCACCACAAGCGCAAAAGCCCTTAACAAAAATATGATTATCGGGATTGATTTCGATTGCTTTGCCGCCCTCTATATAGTTTGCACAGGTTTCGCAGTACCAACCGCTTTCATTTCCTGCCGCTTGACAAGTGGGAGCTATTTCGGCTTTTTCTGTGCAATAGTGTCGGTCAGCATCGGTGAATTTCTCGTTAGAAGAACCTATGGTGACAGAAGCCCACTGTTCTTCTGTGCCTAAATAATGTACAATAGAAAGATTTGAACAACCCGCAAATGCTAACGCGCCTATCTCTTTCACCGAATTCGGAATAATGATTGATTTCAGGCTTGAACAGCAATAAAAGGTATAGGTTCCTATTTTCTCCAGTGACTTTGGAAGCTTGATTTCTGCAAGGTTAGAGCACTCCCAAAATGCATTAGAACCAATATAACTTACGTCGTCCGGAAGTGTTATCGAAGCAAGGCTTGAACAGCCATGGAATGCGTCTGAGCCTATACGTGTTATTGTGTCAGACAACTTAATCGAGGTAAGACTTGAGCATCCGCTAAACAGTCCAGAGCCTATTTCTTCAATTCCGTCAGGAATCTCAATTGATGTAAGACTTGAACAAGCGATAAATGCCTCCCCTTCAATGTATGTTACGCTTTTGGGGATTACGATGGAGGCAAGGCTTGAACAATAACCAAAAGCACGCTGACTTATATATGTTAAATTATTTGAAAGCTTTACCGATTCAAGTTTGGAAGAAGAATAAAAAGCATACCCGCCTATTTTTTCTACCGAATCTGCAATCGTGGCAGTTGTCAGATTATCAAAGGTTCTGAAGCTGTTTTTTCCGACATACGTTACACCGTTTTCTACAACAACGGTAGTAATTTCGGTCTCATAATCGTACCATGGGCTGGCACCCACACTGAAATCCGCCATAGCACCGGTACCGCTGATGGTCAGCGTGCCAGTATTGTCATATTTCCACTGAACGCTGCTGCCTTCTGCGCCGCATTCTCCCTGCGCTATGATCGTTGCTTCTGCTGCACTCGCCGTCAAGCTAAACATTCCAAGCAGGCTCACCATCACCACAAGCGTGAGCAACAGCCCCATTATTTTCAGTTTGTTTCTTGTTTTCGTCATTGTGTTATCTCCTTATCGTTGAGAATTTGCTTGCGGAAAGCTCCGCTTCGGGTTTCTATGTAAAGATGTTGTTTTCTAACCATCGTCTGCCACCTCCGGCTTTCCGTGGGGTAACAAACGCGCTTTTCTTCGTTGTTTCATTGTATCAAGAGCAGAGTGTCCTCTGTGTTCCTCCAGTTTTAGTCGAGATTGCTCTCACGAATAGGCACAAACCTTGATTTATGCCTATTTGTGAAAGGTCAATGCAGGGCAAGGTTTTCACCCGTCTCGCTGCGGCTCGGTCACGCGAGGGGGAAAACAACACTCAGTTGTTTTCTTACACCCTCGCGCCGTTTCGCTTACGCTGCACTACATTGACAAAGATTTACTGATTTGCCTTTTATTAAGGCGTGGTGTTAACAGTAACCCACACTCCGTCAAACTCGGTGGTATCGGGATCCTGCGTGATCGTGAAGTACTTTTTGAATGTACCGTCGTAGTTGCCCATGAAGTTGATGACTACCTTTGCCTCTGTGTTAACGTAAACGTTGTCCTCATAGGATACGGTATAATCTATGCCTTCTGTCAAGGTGCGACCGTCAACAACGATGGAGGTAACCTTGGGCTCCTTTACATTGCCGTCGTACTGGTAACTCGTCTGGTCAAGAGTTACGATTGGCTCGGTGACTTCCTTTGCTTGGATAGTAAAATCTGCTCCCTCGAAGGAAATGGTGTAGTTGTCTGCGGACAGAGTGCCCAGAGTGATGGCATACGATCCCACATTTTCGCCTTCTTCACGACTCAGTGCGCCGGTCAGCGCGCCGGTCAGCGTATCACCACCAAGCAGACCTTCTGCCGTGTATGTCAGTGTGGGATTTTCATCGCCGTAGGACTTGATTTTCGCATCAGCCATTACAGTCAAAGGTGCCTTTGCGATGTTAACGGACACGGTAGCCTTTGCGCTGTCATTATGGTTTGCATCGCCCTGAACGTAATACCAAACCGTGTAATCGCCTGCATTTGTGCCTTGGGGGATGCTTGTGGTATACTCGCCATCCTCGGTCAAGCTGTAAACCATCGTTCCAATGTTCGTTTCACCTGTGTTGATGAGATACTGCGCTTCGCCGATATAGGTCAGCGTATTGGGGGTAGGAGCTGCTGTGATGCTCGCTACTGCCTTAGCGATTTCTACAGTCACACTTGCTACTGCGGAATCGTTTGCGTTCTCGTTGCCCTGTACGTAGTAGTAAACGGTATAGGAAACTGCGTTTGTGCCTGTGGGGATGCTTGTGGTATACTCGCCGTCCTCGGTTAAGCTGTAAAGCATCGTGCCAAAGTCTGTAGAGCCTGCGTTCACAAGTGCCTGTGCTTCGCCGTTATAGGTGAGCGTGTTTGCTGTGGGAGCAGTTACTTTGGGTGTTGCCTTCGTGATCTCGAAATCAAGGCTTACGCTCTTGCCGCCTGCGGTAAGGGTTGCGGTATAGCTTCCGACGTCAACAGGGTTCGCATTATAGGTGAGGTCGTATTCAGCATCAATAGCACCTTCTACGCTTGCCTGATGTGCGTTGCCGTTATAAACTGCATTTTCGGGAGCTTTGAGAGTGATGGTCTTGTTATGACCACAGCCCTTATCGCAAGACTCGGTGATGGTGTTGGCATCATCGTTTGCGGTGTAGGTGTAGTTGTGGTCAAGAAGATTGCCATAGCCGTTTCCGCAGATCGTACATACTTTCTGTGCCGCACAGGTTGCGGTGCCGCCCTCATGGTTGCCTTTTACGATGTGTGCGGAAAGACCGTAGTTGTAGAGAGCTTTTGCGAGAGATTTCATGGCTTCGGTTGTCGTTTCGCTGTTGATTACATCGTAGCAATAATCGTTTACGCTATATCCGAGCGTGAACAGACCGTCTGCCGAGAACTGCATCTTTTTTGCGAAATCATACGCTGCAACCGCATCCGAGGTGAGCGTTTTGATCTCGCCGTCGTTGTAGCTTACTTTGATAAAGTTGGTCGCGCTGAAATTTACCGTTGCTTCTTTAATGGAGTCAGCAACCGTTTCGTTCACAACAGGAGAGCTTCTCGGAACGTCTACCTCAGTCTTACCTTCGGAAATGAAGGTTACGCCATCCGTAACAAGGGCATTGGTCTTGTAATTGCGATATACCTGAGCCGCCGCACCGTATTCGAGGGTGTCGATGATGAGCTGCTTCATATTAGCGTCATTCGTAATATTGTAGGCGTTAATCAGGTTTTCCTTAACGCTGTAACCCGTAAGCATTGCCTTTTCATGCCCCTCCGGGATGCCACCCACAAGAATCGTTACGTTCATGAGATCGCCGAGGCATTGAGGATTGATGCCTTCAAAGGTGTAAATATACACTTTAGCGTCAGTTGGATGCTTCTCGCACTCGGTAAGATACGTTAGCTTACCGAGGAATTCGACCTCGACTGTTATGCTTTCGATGGGGCGATCTTCATTGTTTCTGACGTAGAATTTCATTGAGATATCGCCGCCGAGGTTGACCTGTTTGCCGACAAATTCTGCGACAGGGGTGGCGGGCTCTTCTGCACTTGTCGCTACTGCGCCAAAGGCGCAGAAAATGCAAAATGCAAAGAGCAAAATGCAAAATGTTGTTAAAAATCTATGCTTTGTTTTCATCATAATCGTTTCTCCTTACATACTGCGATGAGAATTTTCGTTGCTTTGGCAAAGTGCAATCTGCTTTTGTTCTTAATTTTGCATTCTGCACTTTACATTTTGCATTAATTCCGGTCGATCGGAAGATCGATTCCGGAATTCTCGTCTTTAGGTGGATTGCCAACCGTTACCTGACAGCCTGCGTTGTCGCAAAGGTAGTCGTGGTCGGTGTCATTATGAGCATTCTTCGCTGCAACCGCCACTTGACCGCATACGGTGCATTTTTGCTCTGTTGTGCAATTGCCGTCATCCTTTTCGGGGGAATGCTCGCCTGCCGCCAGAATTTCTTTTCCGCAAACACCGCAATTAAGGGCGGTTGAACAGTCGTTATCATCATTTTCGGGAGTATGTTCCTTGTTTTCTCCGTCGGTTGCACCGCATCTTGAACAGGTGGATTGAACCTCGCACAGATCAACATCGGGCGTTGTCCATTCGTGTCCGAGAG
>CALAXC010000030.1 GCA_937894775.1 uncultured Clostridia bacterium | reverse complement strand
TATAGTCGATCTCTACTCCGACTGGAATGCAGATGACGAGGGTAGATTCAGCGACGATTATTGGAACGGCTCGGGCTTCAAACATGATACCATCTACTTCCAGGATGGTATAGAATTCACCCTGAATATGAACGGCCACACCATCAACCGCGGTCTTACCGATAGTGAAGCAGACGGTGAGGTTATGTACATCGATAGCGGATCTAACATTGTCATCAACAACGGTACCATTACCGGTGGTAGAACCAACAACGGCGCGGGTGGTATCCATGTAAACGGCGCTTATCTTTATCTCAACGACGTCCGCGTTGTTGACAACAAGGGACTGGTTGAAGATTATGGCGGAGGTATCGCACTTTACGGACACTCAAATCTGGTTATGAACGGCGGTGAGCTTGGCGACAACTACGCAGACTACAGAGGCGGCGCAGTCTATCTTGGAGACAGTGGTATCTCTGCGGAATTTAATGATGTGAAAATATATAACAACCGTTCGCACAACGGTAATTATCAAGGCGGTGCTATCGCTTACGCTTATGGTAAAAACTGTACCCTGAAATTCACCAACTGTGAAATGTGGGCAAACAGTGGCGCCGATCTTATCGTAACGATCGAGGACAACAGTAACGTCTATATGTACGGCTGCGACATACATCACAACACGGGAAACACTATCGTTTCAATGCTAACCGATAATTTTACCGCCGAGCATATACTAGAGGTCAAGAACACAAGAATTTACGATAATGAAGATACGGACTATGCTTTTTGCCTGGAGGATGTAAAACTCACCCTTGAGAACGTAACAGTTGAAAACAATACAGAAATGGTGATTGCTGCAAGCGATTCTTCCGGTATTATCAAAAACTGCAAATTCAACAACAATGCTGTGGGTCGAGATTATAATGATATTTTTATCGACGAAGATTGTGTTGACTACATTACGTTTTATGACTGTGACCTAGGAGATTCTGTCTCTAATCTCGAACTTAAAACCGTGTCTACCGATCCTACCGGCGCAGTAATGGGCATTTGCGTGCAGAAAGCAGACGGCACCCTTGGTACTATCGACTACTACAATAAGATAGAGTATGGTTGGACCGATGCAATGACACGCGCTCAATCCCTGAGAGGCAATGATCGTGTTGTGGTTGATCTCTATGCCGATTGGACTGCCGTTGAGGGTCAGTTTACCGATAATTTTAACAACGACGTGGGCTTTGATTGGGATGCGATACACGTTCCCCAGAACGTGAGAGTGACCTTCAATCTGAACGGTCACAAAATAAACCGCGGTCTTACTACAGATGAGGCAAACGGCGAGGTTATATGCATTGACAAGGGTGCCGACGTTATCATCAATGATGGTACTATCTCCGGCGGCTGGAGCAACAACGGCGCGGGCGGTATTCACATCAAGGACAATGCAAAAGTCGTTCTGAATAATGTAAAGGTTGACGGCAACGCTGTTACCGGCGACGAGGGTGCGGCGATTGCCGTGTATGACGGTGCGACCCTTGTTATGAAGGGCGGTAGTATATCCAATAACAAAATCAATGTTGGCGTATTCGACAATCTTTCCAACGGCGCTATTTATGTAAATGATTCTAAGGTTTCTCTTACCGAGGTGACCTTCAGCAACAATACAACAGATTGCGTGGATACCGAGGGTGTGGCAATCTATGCCGATGAGAGTACTGTAACCATTGACAAGTGCAGCTTTGTTGGCAACGCAGTGATGTCCGGTAAAAACAAGTCTGCCTGCTCTGTCATTTATGCGTCCGACTGCGAGATTACCGTGACAAATTCCAATTTTGAAAATAACGCATCGAAGCCCACCTCTGAGTATGATTACGCCTACTTGTTCAAGCTGGAAGACAGCAGTATGACTATGGAGGGCGGCAAGCTCACAGGCAACAATTCCACGCTCCTCTTCTACACCGATGAATCCGAGGCTACCATTAAGGGTGTTTCCATTACCGGCAACGCTTCTGCTGTGATCGGTGTTTACAACGACACCAAAAAGGTCAATATGTCCCAATGCACCCTGGAAAACAACACACCTGCCGATGATGCAGCAGAGATCCGGGTAGCGGAAAGGGGCACCTTGATAATGACCGATTGCACCTTTGACAAGGACACCAAGTTCGCAGATAAGAGTATGGTTATGTTCTCTGAAAAGGCCGTCGGCTCTATCTTCGGTGAAGGCTCGCTTGCGTTGATCGTTGCTTTTGTGGCACTTATCGCTTCGATTGCATCTATCATTGTAAACGTTACCGAGAGAAAAAAGAAGACTGTTCCCGTAACTGCAACAGAGCAGTCGGAGGATGACGAATAATCAATTTATCTCTAAAGGTGCAGAAAAAACTGCACCTTTTTTGATTTTTCATAGGATTTGTAACACCTTTGTAACGCCCGCCTTGTTATAATACTATAAGTATTTATATTTACATATATGTTTTAGCACTTTTGAAGAAAAATCACGCATTTCAACCGTTTTGCAACAGGAGGCTTTTATGGATATCAACGCTGCTCCGCGCATATTTTTGTTGCTACAATCAAGTGAATATATCCGTACTGACGATCTCGTTTGTACGCAAGACGGCTTTTGGCTGGTGTGCAAGTCGATGTCGGAGATATTGGCGCAAAAAGGAATCTTGGATTTTCCAAATACCGACGGAACAAGATTTTCCTGTGATAAATTCTTCGATGATTGGTTTTTATACGCTGTGCCGAGCGAGAACGATTACGTGTATGGTCTGTTAAAACTTCGCGAACAAGAGCACGATGCCGAAGGCGATTCTCCTGCCGACGGAGATACTCCCGGTGTTACAATCTCCTTCATTTCGTTCTCGTGCGAGATCCTGCTTGATTGCCTTGCAACTCCCACAGATGAAAACAGACTTCGCTTAGACAGTGAGATCGACCGTGTGGTAGCACGCAAGGGACAGAAGCATCACGCTGAGCTGAAACGATATTTTATCACCCCTAAGTCAGAGGGCGCATACCTTGTTGCGGATCGGTATGCAAGGTATATAGCTTCCTTTGCCGAAAACGGCGCACTCGACGTTCCAGACTGTTACGGAAAGATTTCAAGGAAAAGAAAATCAAGATTGCCGGTCTTTATCGAATTACTCAATCGGGGTGCTGGACGTGTCGTGTGCGATCACGAAAAAATTTATTTTGAAAACGCCGAAACACCGACCGACTATGAACGAGCGGCAATTCTCGCCACGCACACAGGGAACACCTCAATATATTCCTTTGCAGCTGAGGTGGAATATCACGCAAGATATTTAACCGGTTTGGCAAAAATAAAAATTCCGTTTTTCAAAAAATCCATTTATGATTCTGCCATTCGGGCGGATATGACTATAGGTGATGTGGAGCGTATAAGACCGGCTTCGTATTACCGAGAAAACTCTAAAATCGTACAAAGACATTATCAATTACATAAAAATTATGATGGAGTAAAAAAATGAAGGTTGTTTGCGTAGATGATCATTCTGTTATGCTGAAAGGTACCAAGCAAAGCGTAGAGCAGATCCTGCCCGAGGCAAGCATTGTTGCTTTTGCCAATGCGGGCGAGGCGCTTGCTTTTGTAAAAGAGAACGGTTGCGATATCCTGATTGCTGAAATAGAGCTTTCCGGAATGGATGGTCTTACTCTTGCAAAGTGTGTCAAGAAAATAAATTCCAAGGTGAATATTATATTCCTGACGGTTTGCGATGAAAAAGAGCATGCAAAAGAGGTGCTCAAGATCAAGCCGAGCGGTTATCTATTGAAGCCGGCGAAAAGAGAGCAGCTTGAGGCGGAACTGAAAAATCTCAGATATACCGCCTGAGCCGAATGATGGGAGGTGCAATAACATCGAAAGATTAGAGTTTATATGTCTGTGGATTGCGGAGCTTGCTCCTTTAACCGCAACACTGTTTTGCTTAATTTACGGCTTAAAACATTTCTTCAAAAAAGGGAAGCCGCTCTGCTTGCAAAGTCTTACGATGGCAATGGCAAGCCACGCACTGGGAAGTATTTACCACCTGTGCCAAACGCTCACAAGTGAAAATATTGTAGAAGGGTTTACGCCCGCGTACCTCGGTCGCATCGGTTTCTTTCTATTTATACTTACTGCAAGCTACGGACAGCTTGACAGAATCGTTGACGACGGTTCCTCAAAAATGCGAAGCGCAAGAATTATAGCTTTAATAGCACCCCTCTTTGCTGTGCTTTTGTATATTCCAAACGCTGTAATAGAGGAAGTGGCGATATCGACTAAGGTTGTATATGCTCTCGTTTGGATACCTGCAATCTTCAGCGTGTATTTCAATTTGAAGCACGCCATCATTCCTGATCTTGACTTTGGCTTTATCAAAGCGATAAAGCCGTATAACATTTTTGTTTTACTGCTTAGCTTCTCAGAACTGCTATCTCTGACCACGTGGAATTATTATTATCCCATCCCGATGGCTATTGCGTCGATAGTATTTGGTGCGCTTTGCATTTGCAGCATGACCTTTGCAAAGAAAGGGGTGAAAAAATGGACAATATAATTTATATTTTGTTCGTATCTATTTTTATCCCAATCTTGCTGATGACCTTGCTTGTGGAGAAGAAATCGCGTTTCCCGATGATATTCGTGTTGGTCGGAATCTTTGCTTCCGTGTTCGCATCCGAGGTCAACGGATATCTATTGCAGATTTTACCGATGGATCAGTATAGTATCACGGTAACCGTAACTCCGGTAAGCGAAGAGGTTTTGAAGGCATTGCCGGTTTTGTATTATGCTATTGTTATATCGGACAAAAAGGAGAAGCTCTTTACCGCATCGATGGCAATCGGTATCGGATTTGCAGTCCTTGAAAATGCGTTCTACCTTCTCAGCTATCCTAACTTTAGTATGCTAAGTGCTGTGATCCGCGCCTTTGGTGCGGGACTTATGCACGGTATGTGTACCTTGCTCGTTGGAGTAGGCATATCCTTCGTTAAAAAGAAACGTAAGCTTTTTGCGGTTGGCACGTTCGGCTTGCTTTCTACTGCAATCGTGTATCACGGAATTTACAACATACTAATCCAATCCGAGTACAGTATTATAGGTGCTCTGTTACCAATTGCAACCTATATCCCATTCGTTATTTGGAGAATTAAGTACAGAAAAGTACATTCTATGGAGGGAAAGAAATGAAAAAGATTAAATTGTTTTTATGTGTAGTTTTTGTTACTATGTTCACCTCGCTTTTTAGTGGGTGTGCAACAATAATTCCCATTCCAGAGATAAAAGAAGGGCGTTTTGATTTTTCGGTTACCTGCGAAATCAATGGGGAAGAAAAAACCTTTTCAGGCGTTTACGTTTGTAAGTATGACGGAGCGTATAAAACCCTTGCCGGCGAGGGGATTGAATGGGAAGGATACGTCGAAAATAGTGAGGAAAATGGGGTGATACCTGTCCAAACCAATGACGACGGCGTTGTTTATATAGATTTATATTTTGTTCCAGAATATTTTATGGGTGACCCCGATGCCATTTGTTACGACGTTCCGGCTCCAGCTTTATATATGCTTTATCATTCCGATAACCCAGATGAAGCAAGTTACGAGACAGACGAAGAGATTATTGCAACAAATTACGGCGTAAAACTGATTAGTTACAAGTACGCCGATCCTATCGAAAACACTTTTAAAGAAAAATTTACTTTTGCCCGTTTTGAACCGACCATAAATTGACGAGTGAAAATATAAAGAAAAAACTAAAGGAGAAAATTATGATTAAAAACAGAACAGCACAACTTATTTATCAAACCATTTATTGTACATTAGGCTTAGTAGGCTGTATTGCCAGCCTTGGTATTTTTGACAATATTAAGATGATTCGTTGGGATTTCTACGTGCATTTTACAAATATTAGCAATTTCTTTTGTCTTGGCATTATGTTTACAGCGTTGTTTCAAACGATAAGAAAAAAAGAGGATAGCTATGTTAAGGCTGCGCCTATGCTGAAGTTTATCGGCATACTTGGAATCCTTTTAACCTTTCTTGTATTTAACATTATGCTTGCTGGCGCGGAAGGCCGTGATCCTCAAGCGAATTGGCGTATTGGAAGCTTGTTATTCCACGTTCTTCTCCCGATTATGTACATAGCCGACTGGTTCTTGTTCTACGAACGCAAGCAATGCAAATGGTATTATCCCATCGCATCGATTGGGTTTCCTCTTGCTTACGTAATTTTCTTGGTCATTCAGGCAATTATTTTGGGGTTTGATTCTTCTATTTTAATTCCTACGACTACGACACCGCTTATTTATCCTTATTTCTTTGTGAATATTGAAACGCAAGGCGTACCGGGTGTTTTGATGTGGATTGCTATTTTATCCGTTGCTTTTGTCGCGATAGGATTTGCCTTCTATGGACTTGATAGACTTGAAAAGAAAACAAAAAAATAGGA
>CALAXC010000029.1 GCA_937894775.1 uncultured Clostridia bacterium | reverse complement strand
ACGAGTGATACCTCTAGCAGAAGCGCGTTTACGATGATATTGGAATATCCAATTCCGTTCACACCGAGATTTGCCGACACGGGCAAGGTGGAAACGAGGAAAGTATCGGACACAAGGCACAGCACAAGTCTTGCGCCTGTGAGCGCGTAGAGGTATTTGCTCTTATTGACAGTAACAAGTGCAACGAGTGCAAACTGCGTAAGAATCGAGAAAATGTTTGCGATACTCTCAATGCGTATGTAGCTTGCAGATGCTTCGATGATGCTCGCATCAGTCGCCATGAGCTTCAGCATCGGCTCAGCGAAAAACAGCACCACGGCAGAAAGAACAGCATATACGCCAAGCGAGATTAGCATGCCAGTTCTTGTGCGGTTTGAAAATTCGTTCTTATCGTCCTTCACCTTGCCTATGAAATAGAACAGCGGAAGGATGATTGCCTCGTTCATGATCTCGTAAAGCAGATTCACCCACGAGAGCTGACCTGCGATTGAGAAGGAATACTCTCCGGGCAACTGACCGAGGAAGAACACGCGCACGGTCGTGTAGATCGTCGGCGCAAGTCCGAGAACGAGGAGTGCTGCGAAGAGCTTGTAATTGATTCTTTTCATTGATAAAATTATTTTTTTCATAATGTCACTCTTTCTTATCTGTACGACAAACAATGTAGTCTACAGTCACATTGAAATAATCTGCTAATTTGCAAAGTGCATCTATATCTGGCTCACGCTCTTCCCTTTCATATCTCGAATACACCAACGGAGAACAACAAATAAATTCTGCAACTTCTTTTTGAGTTGCTCCCTTTTCTGTGCGTAATTCTTTAAGCCTCATCATCTTCCTCCCAACCGAGGATATCACAAAGCATATCATAAGCTACTGCTTTCTTCCCATATCGTTTGGAAGAATGATTTCTCCACCAATATTCTCCTTTTCCTTCTATATGGCACTCGCAACGCCAAACGGGGTTACCGTTTCTATCATATGTTTCTGAAAAATCATACCATGGCTGTCGTATGTAACCTTTTTGGTACAATTCCTGAAGTTGATTGATAGCTTTATCAATGTCAGGTTCACCAACTTCGTCTATTGGAAGTATTAGTTCGTTTTCTTCTTCCAAATATTGATACGCTGCTTCCGCAGCATTCATACGAGCAGCTTGCTTAGAATATCCATTTCCAATGAATGGTTTCCAGCCATCCGACAAGTACAGTAAGCACTCATAGCCGTCTCTATATTCTTCAAACTTATACTTAGGCAAATCGAAATACTTCTTCTGACACCATTGCTGAATCAAATCAACGTAGTTCTGTTCATCTTCAAGACCATTGTTGATATAATGCTCGATATCTATCATCTTATCAACAACATCTTCGAGAATCTTTGTGTTCCAATTGCAATCTATTGCAACTGCACCCAAAATAGCTTCAAAAAGATCCTCTTTCACAGAGGCATCTTCTTGCGCATTTTGTTCCACGTCTCCCTTTCCCATAAGAAGCGCATGTTGAAAGCCTAAAATGTCAATTCGATGTGCAAGCATCTTTTTACTAACGAGCTTCTTTTTGAATTCTGTAAGCTGTCCTTCGGTTTTCTCCGACGAATACTTTCCGTTCCGTGTAAGTTCCCCAAATCGATAAGAAAACTTACGAATTACAATAAAGTCCAGCACTTTATCGCCATAAAATTCGAGCACTTCATTATGATATGCTCCATTGTGTTCTTCTGAATATGATTTTCGAGTAAATGCCTGTCTAAGCAGTTTTTCATTTCGAAAACGATACTCAATTTGTTCTTGGATAAATTCCAATGTTTCGTTGTTCATCATAAAAACAACCTCCTTATAGTAATTTCTACAAGAAGGTATAAGTATAGCCCGACAAAGCCCACGTATCCCGTGCGCTCCCATCGGGCACAAGTAAATAAAATGCGTTACATAAATCACTCTCATTTGACAAAGACCACTTGCATAGCCAAGGTCAAACACTCTTGCTTTATGTCCGGCCGTTTAAATACCCATACCGCCTTCCTGTGTGTTTATTATAACATAGTTCTCGATGATTGTCAATTACCTTTGACTATCCTTTTTGGATATAAGATGACCGATGAGATTCCTTTCGATTTCTCATCGGCCTTTTCTTTGATTATTGCGGTACAGGTTTTAAACCGTGTATTGCCCTCAATATCCTTGTAAAGGTATGGCGATTTGCAGACGAAAACAGCTTATGGGCATTATTATACCAAGCGTGAGTTTTTTCTTCTCAAACCTCTGTAAGCCTATTGCTCAAAAATCGCCTACAAGGTTCTGAAAGTGGGGTTCAAACCCCTGTTTTGGAGGTATAAATCTCTTCCGGGTGTAAACATACCACCCCTGCCCTGATTTTGTCAAAAACGGGGTTCATACCCCTTCAAATGCCGCTTACAATGTTCCGAAGCCCTTGATACATCTTGGCATTTGGAAGTATAAATCATCTTTATGAGAATACATACTACCCTTACATTAAAATTGTTAAAAGCCTTGTTATACCTTGGTTTTCAATGGGTCAAAATGACCCATTGATTGTAAGAAAGAAGCGAAAAAATCAAGTGTCCAAATTGGACACTTGATTTTTAGGGTGTTCATCCATTACTCGTCTTCGCCGATTGGCAGAAGGAAGGCTTCAGCCATCAGTTGCACTCCGAGTCGGAAGCCATAGGAGAATGCATCGCGCTCGGTGATGCTGTG
>CALAXC010000028.1 GCA_937894775.1 uncultured Clostridia bacterium | reverse complement strand
AAGGGGGTATTCCTTTGTTGCCAAGTGTTCTTCGCTGCGAAGCATTTTCAGTATGCCACCGATGTATGCGAACGAAACCACAGCGAACTGACCTTCGGACTTGGATTCATCTCCGAAACTATCGGTAACACGAACGGCAAATTCGCGGCTTACGGATACGGTTCTCTTGCTCGTAAGCATTTCATTTATTAGCAATTGAATATTTTCCTCAAGCCTTTGGCTGTAGGTAACGGATTCGTTGGCAAGGCGTGTGGTAAAATATTCAAGAACCTTCTGCATGATTTCGATCTTGTGAGCAACCTTTTCGCCTTCCTTGCTTTCGGAAGTGAGCTTATCGTATTCTTTCATATATTTCTTCAAAAGAATATCCAGCTTTTTGAGTTCGGTTTCGATCTTGACAATCTTTTCATCAAGTTCTCTTACGCTTTCTTCAGCATTCTGACGATCTACAACGAGATTCTCTATATCGGGACTCTTCTTTTCTGCTTCGTCCAGCTCTCGGATTTTAACATCACATTCGTGTGCCTTGTCACTGTTTTCAAGAACCATACGAATGTGATCCTCGACTTTGCTCTTATCATAGCCCTCTCCCCAGCGCTTTGCATTTCTCGTAAATTCTTTATAAAGATAAGTGTAGGAGGGAGGCAACTCGGCAAGGTATTTCCTGATATGATCCTTTTGTTCCTCGCACAGAGGCTGACCGCAAATACACTCCGTTGTAGCATCTTTCAACAAATACGTCACCAATGTCTTGGTCACTCCGGTGGGAAGCTTGCTTTGCTCGGCTTTCATATGTATTTTGCGCTTGGCATCTTCCACGGCTTTGGACAGCAGAAGGAAAGGATACATATCCATAACTTCTTTACCGAAAGCACTTTGCTGTGCTTCTGCGTTTTTGAGGAATAGATCTCTTTGAGCGCGAAGCTCTTTTCTTCTTGCCTCATATTCCGCTTTGGATTTTGTACCACCGATCTTTTCGGAAATCTCAGCAATCAGTTGGCGTTTTTCTTCCTTATCGGCTTTAGCCTTATTAAGACGATCCGTATATTCGTCGATTCGCGCCTGAGCTTGCTCGATATTGTATTTAAGCGTAGATATTTCGCTTCCGCTACTAATATTACCTTTGCTTAGATAGAGTTTTCCAAGCACTGTTGTTCTCAAATCTGTACGACCAATATGGTTGATAGCTGCTTCCAAAACATCGAGATCAAACATCGAGTAGAGTGCTTTGCGAAGTTTGCCTGCGGAATCTCTGCCTTTTACACGGAGATCTGCAATCATACTTTCTCCGTCAAAGAAGAAGTATTCCGAAAGCCCCGAAGGAAGCATTTTTTCAATAACTTCCTTGGGTCGATCTACTCTTTTCCAGTTGAAGTCCTCATCTCTTTGGTTAAGCGAAAAATCCTCGCCGATTTTTTCAGAATCATCAATTCCTTTTTTGTATTTATAGGTTCTTGTCAAAGAGTATTGTACGCCGTCATGTTCGAAATCAATTCTACCCATAACGTCGAAAGTTGAGCCG
Source organism: uncultured Clostridia bacterium (assembly GCA_937894775.1). Classification (GTDB taxonomy): domain Bacteria; phylum Bacillota; class Clostridia; order Oscillospirales; family CAG-272; genus HGM12713. The sequence goes on along the minus strand of CALAXC010000028.1, from coordinate 1,512 downwards.
TAAGGCTGTTCACTTTCAAACTGGAGGTTGTAAAGCCTGTCGGTTGTGGTTTTGTTAAAGTGGACTTGTCCGTAAAAGATCCATTGGAAAAGCTGGTGAAGTGTTGTTTTACCGTCACCGTTTTTTCCATAGATTATGGTTACTTTACCGTCAGTAGAGCAACGAATCTTACCATAATCTCTGAAATTTCGGAAGTTTTCAAATTCGATTTTACTTATTCTCATTTGCAACCTCCTTGTCAAGCTCGTCGAGAATGGATTTTACAATATCGTTTTTAGCCGAATTCTCACCAAGCAGTTTTTCAGCCTGAAGCTGATGTTCCTTGTCCTCGACAAACTTAATCATATTTTTTACGACATCATTCTCATTCATCTAAGCTTTCCTCCATATCCTCGTAATCGTAAACGTCAACGTCCTCAATAGCCAGACCGTAATTCCAAAGGTGATTTTCAAGTTCCGGCGCTAATTCTTCCCAGTTTAGTGAGAGCTTTGCGTATTCGTGGAATCTGCGGAACTCTATTTTTGCCCAAGCCGGTAGGTCATGAGAAGGCAGAACAACCACATCGTAAATATGGGCATATTCTTTACCTTTATATGTTCTCAAAATACGACCTCGGCGTTGAACGAATTCTCTGTAATCGTCGTTGCTGGAAAGGATGAGAGCGCTTTTTATAGAAGGAATGTTGATACCTTCGTCAAGACAGCGGATGGCTGCCAAAGCAGATATCTCTCCTTTGTTAAATGCGTCTACCAACTGCATACGCTCGTCCATATTTTCTTGTGCTGTAAACTGACTCGGCTTGTATCCGTGCGCCGACAGTACACGTTTCACGGACTGTATATGCCTTAATTCTTCACCCGTATTGTTATCAAACAGGCGTCCATCTCCGCAGTAAACCACAAAATGATCGTTTTCTTTAACTTGAGATACAATGTAATCGATCTGATCCTGCTTTTCCTCTGCCATCGAAATGACACGCATTGATACCATTGCTATGACGGGGAGTCATAATTTTATATGGTGCATCAAACCAGGTTATTCCGATTGAACCATTTGGAATACCGAGACCGGCGTATTTGTTGTAACTGCCTTTTTGATTCAGTTCCGAATTGATATCGGCGAACATAATACCACTTGTCGGATACAGTACATCTCTTACACGGCGGTAACGGTAATTGGCTCAGCACCTTTGCAAGACACATCCAGTCAAAGAAGAAGGATTATGATTTCTTTATCCTGCCTCCCGTGCTTATGGCACCTCACAAGATGGCAGAGAAGATAATTGCAGAGGGCGCTGAGGTTTTCCCGGAGCTTACCAAGGAGGACGTTGATCTTCTTCTCAAGTATCACGAGGAGAAGATGCAGATCGGTCTGTATACCAAAGTCGAGCTGCGCACCGAACTGCTCACCAGCGTGGATAATATGGAAAAGGCCATCGCCGCCCCCGCGGGTGACGATTATAAGACCGGTGTGGACTTGGTGCTGCGCCAGTTTATGGAGGCCCTGCAAAA
>CALAXC010000027.1 GCA_937894775.1 uncultured Clostridia bacterium | reverse complement strand
TTATATATGAGGGGATATTTTAAAACTAAAAATAGGAGGTAACATTATTGAAAAATTACAATTCGAAAAGAGATAAACCCGGCGAATATTTTCCGATGCCGAAAGCGACAGCCTATGGGAAGGAAGCTACTTCCCAAGACTCGCAGACGGCAAACGAAAAAAGTTCAATGTCTATACAAAGACAAGAAAATGAATTCGAGGAAACTCGCCAAGATGATAGCCGAGAAGAAAGCAAAGAAAAGGGCTCTGAGAGACACTTCTCAGAGCCAAAATGGTCGAGGTGACAAGATTCGCCGAAGGGCGAAACAAGGTAACTCCGCTTCGCTCCGTGATACCTTCGGTATGCGAACTTGCGACTTCTACGTCCTCGTTCGGTCAAAAATATAGTCGTCTATGACACTTACGTGTCCTATACTCCTTATTTTTTCCCTTGTCGCACTCGCTTCATCTCGCACTGCGAGCGCTCGTGCTCCAAGCATAGCGCTCTACGGTAGAGCTTTGTAGCTCGGGCGTAAATATCACAATTTCAAAGCATCTACATAAGCAAAAATCAAAGGGGAGCAAATGCTCCCCTTTGATTTTTGGTCGAGGTGACAAGATTCGAACTTGCGACTTCTACGTCCCGAACGTAGCGCTCTACCAAGCTGAGCCACACCTCGTTATTAAATTGTTTTTCGCGCCACGCGCTCTCCCTGTTGTGACTAAGACTCTGTCTGCGTTGCTTTGCAACTTGCCAATCGTCAAGTCACTGCCACTCCTTTTTGTTCGCTTCTTCCGCCACCGGCGGCGCTCACAAACGTCCCCAAGCTGAGCCACACCTCGTTATTATTTTTACGCAACCGTGCCCAATACCTATATATTATAACACGGTTGCGTAATTTTGTCAACAATTATTTTTCGTCTTCTGCGTTTCTTTTTAAGGTTTCTATTAATCCCGTTCCTGTATATATCGTATAACCGAAAAGCTTCTCACCCGAGCCTGTAGGAATTACAGCTCCGTCACTTCCCTTTCGTTCGATATTCATCACCGCGGGGTTTATGAGTATCGCCTTAACTGTATATTTATCCTTTTCATCTATTTCCTGAGGAAAGGCTATTGGCAAGATATAATTCTTATCTTTGAAATCAAGAATTATCGTAAACCGATTATGCCTTGCTATCTTTGTATATTTCATTTGATCTTTAGAAACAAACGTAAAGCTCGATAAAAATCTTTTTGATGTAGCAAATTTCACATAATATGTATATTTACCTGCTTTAACTGTAAAATCCACCTGATCATCGTCTGCCCACCTCAAAGCTTTAAAAAATCCTCTTTTAAAATCAAGTGCATATCCGTTTTGCTTACACGTTTTCTTAAGCTTACGTAGAAATTTAACACGTCTGCGCATAAGCTTGGTCGCATTAAAGAAAAAGATCGAAAACAATATAACAAACAGCGCTGTCGCAACCAACACATCGGTATAAAACGCAAGCATAAATGTAATTATAAAGATAAGCGATAACTCGGTTATCAAAAGAATTACCGTTAATACCTTTGCAACAGAATCTCTTATTTTTCTCGCTGTTGGATTTACTTTTTTCTTAACTCCGTAAGATCGGTAAAGCGGAACATCATCTTCTTCCGCTATCCACCGCTTATCGTCATTTATCATATCAAAAGTGCGTTTTTCCTGCCTTTTATCTTTCATTTTACCCTCTTATCACTCAAAATTACAATAGACTATTGCAAAGCTTGTCACTCTGCAATAGTCTATATTTTTTGATTTATTACTCCATCTCTCCAATGATAGAATAATCTACAAGAACGTTTTTCTTATATGCATCAAGTGCCGTATCAGGTACGTCTATCTTAAAATCTGTAATTACTCCGCTGATTATATCCTTACCTGCGAATACGCTTGCCGTATCGCTTGTAAACTTGATAGTCTCTATATTGGAATTTGCAAACGCACGGTCACCGATATTAACAACACTGCTGATCGTAAGTGTGCCAATATTCTGAACTCCGTAGAATGCTTCAGCATATATCTCATCTACAGTTGAAGGAAGCACAACAGAATCGCCCGCCTTGCTTTGAGGATAAACAAATACAGTTGTCTTCGCCTTATTGTAAAGCACACCGCCATCCGTAGCAAACTTTTCATTATTACCGTCAATAACGAGAGTTGTCAAAGTCGGAGGAAGATCAGAAGCCGAGAAAGCAAGATATTCCATATTTGCAGGCAACGTCAAGGTTTTAACGCTCGAAATTTTGTCACCATTATCTAAAGTAATTGTAAGAGCTTTTATAGCCTCAGGAGTTACCCAAAGCACCTTATACTTGCCATCCTCAAAGGATGAAGGAATTGTAATATCGGTAAGAGTACTTGCTCCCTCGATATAATCGATATATCCAGTGCTTTTATCAATAGCATTCCAATAATAGATCGCTCCGTTAGTATCGATATAGGCATTTTCAAATGTAGTAAGGTTTGCAAGCGGGATTCCACCGAAGCCCTTAGTAAATGTTGACTTGTAATCAGCCAAAAGTCCTGCATGGACCTTAACAGTCACGTTCGATGAATACGCCTTATCAATAATAATGTTAGAAGTAGCAGTTGGAGCAGTATTAGGAACAGTAAACGCAGGCAGATCAGCATCACCAGCCAAAGGCTTTTCTCTGAGGATGGTGATAGTTTCCAATGATTCGGCGCCAAGAAACATACCTGAAACCAAGGTCTGTGTATTTTTACCCAAAGTAACATTTTTCAAACCTTTACAATTATAGAATGTATTGTTTCCAATAGCTTTTTCAAAGCTCGGCAAATACACAGAACTTAAATTATTACACTCTGAAAAAGCAAAAGCTGCAACATTTTTTAATTTTGGTGCTTCAAGATTCACTATATTCGACTTATAACAAGAGTATATTCCAACATCAGAAACATTAGATAGATTCAAAGTATTAACCGAATATAAAGTTCCCTTACTACCATATGCAGAACTGCTTAACGATCCGTATCCTAAAGAAGTAATATTCTTTGCAACACTAAACGTATCCAAATCATAAAAGCTTACCGCACCATATGCATATTCTCCTAATTTAGTAACATTAATCACAGGAGAAGTTCCATTATCTTTAGAAATATACTTTCCATTTTTCTCTGAATACAAGGCATTTGGTGTAATATAGTCCTTTCCAGTAGCTCCCATATCACCAAACTCAGCAATGTCAGGAGAAACTGCAAAAAGTGTAAGGTCTCCATTTACCTCTTTGTAATAAACATATCCAGGAAGCTCTATAGTAACATTCACACCGTTAAGATTTATATTTTTCATGTACCAATCAGAAAAATATATTCCAGAAAAATCAGCATTAACCGTTTTTAAACCATTAACAAAAGAATCTAAAGGTTTTATGGCGGAAGTAGTCTCAAAATTCACAGTAACATCTTCAAGAGAAGTATTAACAAAAGAATTCACTTTTGAAAAAATTATAGAATCCGGAATATCTCCAATAAAGTTTATAAACCTTACATAACTATTTTCCAAAGAATTCATATTGTCATAAGCAATATCCTTAGAATGTCCAACATACGACAATCTAAGATTTGAGCATCCAGTAAACACTTTATAAACAGTTCCATCAGTATTAGCAGGACGACTTCTTGAAAGATTTGGAAGATTTACAATATGCAATAACTTATTTGATGAAAAAGTACTTTCAGAAACTTCCTCAAGTTTATTTCCAACAATCTTAACCATATTAAAATTAGCAAATGCAAACTTACCAGCATAAACGACATTAGCAAAATCCAAAGTCGTACAATATTTCGCATGTGCATCTATACTCATATAAAATGCATAATCCCCTATTGTGGTAGTATAATCCGATACTATAATATTCTTTGCAGTAATTTTAGTAAAGTGATATGCTGCAGAACCTATACTTGTAATAGGACTACCATCAACATTAGAAACCGTAATAAAATCAGCTTCTGGAGTATCAATTTCAGAGAGAAGACAAGCAACAAGATGTGCACCATCATCTTCTATGGTATAATAATAAGCTGCCTTTTCATATGTATCAACCTTGTTTCCGGAATTATCAGCCATCAAAAGTTCGCCAGGCTCTCTTTCTCCGATTTCAGTAACACCAGTGTAAGTAGATGTTGCACGATAAAAATCGGCATAACTTTCTTTTACAAAAATAAATCTTTCAGAAGCAGCTAAAGCTTTAAATGAAGAACCATAGAGATAATTAGGTTTTACATCGTCTGTATGAATATAAAATTTAGCATAAGATACATATTTTGCATTAGAGTCAGCAGAATAGAATTGACTATTTTTAGAGGAATCAAGTTCTATAACACTTATATCAACGGTTTCAAGCGAATAACAGTTATAAAGATCTTTGTTACCGTCGACCACTGAAAGCTTAGGTAAATATAAGGTTTTCAAGGAAGTACAGTTAGCAAAATTATTTCCGCCCGCTAATGTTGTAACTAACACTCCAGAAACAGATGTAAGTATTTTTTGACCACTAAATGTATTACCCATCAAATTTGTTTCACCATTAAACACAATCGTGGCAATACCTGTTTTCAATCCGCTATCCGCAGAAGCAAAAGCGTATTTTCCAATGCTTTCAAGATGTTGACTAAATTCTATATTTAATTCTCCTACGGAAGAAAAACGATCATATAAAGCATAATCATCATATGAAGAAATTGTATAAGTTTTTTCACCTATAGTTATAGAATTAAAATCGAAATTATTATAATCAACCCAGCTCATTTCTTCTTCGCTTTCTTCGAGAAGCACTGTGTTTGAACCTGTATATACAACAAACTCACATTTGGGCGTGGGAGAATCATCTTGTTCATCATATCTCAAAAAATAATCATTATATCTCTTGGCACCATTATCAACGAAAAATTTTGAACTCCACTTTTCAGCACCAACATTGAAAAGACTTCTATATGCTTGGCAAGTAGCTTGGTCTGGGGTAAAGAAATACAAGGGATTATTTACATGCTTATACATGCCTTCTACAATGGTTGTAGAAGTACGAACATACTTTATTCCATCCAAAGTATATGTATTATGTGATAAATTAGTCAACGCCTGCGGGAAAGTTATTTCAATAACCTTCGTGCCTGTGAAGATATTTCTGCCCCAAGTTGTATCACTTTCGGACATCTTAACATTCGTAAGTTCAGACATATCTTTAAAAGCATTATCGGGAACTTTTTTACCGTCTGACACCGCATCTGCAAGATCAAGATCGGTCATAGCCGTCATTGTCTTAATAAACGCATAGTCATCAGCAGTAAGGAACTTATCTCCGTAACAAGCAATCGTTACCTTAGTAAGCTCGTTAGTCGGCGCACAGATCTTATTAGTCTGATAATGCTCAACATACTGCTTAAGCGTTGTAAGATAGCTTACATCATTATAATTATCAATGAGCTTAGAAGGTGTTTCATAGTGAATGATTATCTCGGTTCCCGCTTCATTAAGAACCTCAACGAACTGAGTACGCAAGCCGTAATCTATATCGTCACGGTATCCGTTCTCACCCTTATCACCTCTTGAATAGAAGTATTCGGAAATACTTGCAGGATCAACGTTCGGGAAGAACTGACTGCTTTGAGTAGCGCCCTCGGGAATATCGTTAGGGGTTATAGCCTTCATTTCTCCCGAACCCTTATTAGCTTTGATACGAGTGTTATCATCATAACTGCTCATATCCTCTGAATCAAATTTTTTCGACCATCTGGGGAGTCTTATTGTTGTATCGGTGAAATATCCACCGTTATCTATATCGATACAAGGTTCGGAAATCATACTCGTATCCTGACCCATCGATTCAAGATTTACTTTAGTAATAGTTCCGTTATTTACAATATTTATAGCTCGGCAATATTTTGTTGCAGTAAGCTCACCGAGTGTTGTACGGTTAGAAACTACAACTTTTGTAGAACCGTTGATAAGAACCTGCTTGAGATCTTCTTTTATAGCGCCGTTTTCCGCTGTGCAGATACGAGCGCCCTTAAAGAACAGACCTCGTTCTATTATTTCACCGGTTACATTACCCGCCTCATCTCTTACAAGATCATCAAACTGAGCCGCATTAGCTGTAAAATCATTTTCTACGTAGATATCAGCCTTTCCGCTTGCCGAGTTATTAGCTCCTATAAGCTCCATTGAGGCTTCTGCAAGGTCTATCTTGAAAAATCCACCTGCATCACTGTTTTTAAGTATACGAAGCTGACCTTCACTTGCTGTATTAAGCGCAAATTCACCGTCATACATATAAGAGAATACTACGTTACCCTTAACTGTAAGTGTTGCACGGTTCAAAGTAAAAGTACAAGGACGTGTGAAAACCAAATCGCCTGAGTAAGTAAAGGTGGAAGTAACTCTTATTTCATCATTAAAACCATACTCTTTCATAGCTTTTGCAAGCTGATCTTTGTCCTTAACTTCAATAACGGTTTTCTTATTTTCTACATCCTCAGGAAGTCCATCCTTCTGAGCTACGCAGAACTTTGTTCTAAGCTTGAATTTATATCCGTCGAGATCTGCGGGAGCTCCTGTCTTCTTATTTATAGCAAATCTGATACAAGCGAAGTTCTGATCTCCCTCGAGTCTTGCTTTTTCAGCTACGTCCCAAATATATCCGAGACTTTCTGCAACAGCAGTATTATCACCGGGATTTTCGATATAGCCGTCAACGCCTAAACCGTCATTTAAAATGCTGCTGAGCTTATCAGTATCATTCTTAAGACGGAAATCCATAGAGCCTATATAATTATATTGTTCTTTCTTTTGAATATCGGTTAAATTCTGACCTGCCGACAAAGCTTTATCTATAGTATCCTTATTGGAAATTCCGTGCATATCAAAAGAGAGTGATATATCGAAATCTATGGAATCCTTGAGCTTCTCTACTACAAAGAAAACTTCATTTCCTTCAGCAATATCTATAAGAGTCTTATCTTCAAGATCCTTTCTTACCGATATAAGCTTATCGCTCTGAGATTCTCCTTCGGTATCGGTTCCGGTATTGAAAAGTTCCTCAGAAACTATCTTACCGTCGGAACCTTTATAATACATCATCAACTTATAACGCATCTTTCCGGCTGAGATCTCGGATTCCGCAAACTCAAGATTGTTACGTATCCAAGCAAAGGAAAATGCACCTAAGGCGATAAGCAACGCCAAGCTTAGGCACACGATCGTTATTATTCTTTTAGCAGAGCTTTTATTCTTTTTCGTTTCCATTTTCATCTGCCCCCTCTTTTTCTTTTCTTATATCCTTAACCAAGGACACGATCTCGGCAACAAGCAAAAGCGATATCGGCAGGAAAACACACAGCCAAAATCCCCACGTGCTTGATATAACCTTGTAAATTTTATCTATAACTACGGTTTTGTATACCATAACCGCTTCAATGTCATTCTTAGTAATGGGCGAATCTGCCACATTATTGGCATCACCCTGAGTTATTACCTTATCCCCGTCAACAGAGATAACTCTATGTGTTATAAGCTCGTTTTTACTCGAGCCTATTTCACCGTAATACGTAATGACGTCGCCATCCTCGCCAAAGCTAAGCTCGCCGCCGTCATATTTTTTTGATATTATAACATCTCCCTCTACAAGAGCCGGAGACATGCTGCCTGTACGTATAAAATACATTTGATGACCGAAAAGGGTGGGCGGTATTCCTTGAATTTTTGAAACTACAAGGAACAGTATTATAACCACCTCAAGAACGATGACTGCTATACTTAACGCCTTACCGACCTTTTCGAATATCTTTTTTACTTTTACATTCATTTTAACAAATTATTCCAATCTGAATGCCATAGTTTTTATCGTTTTAGCCTGCAACTCTGCAGTCGCTTCCTGATCAAAATAGAAGCTGCAATCAAGTTCAACGAAACTATTGGATTTTGGAATAGTTATCTCATCACCGTATGAATATATACGAACGATATATTCATCGACACCGTCTTTGCTTGAAACCTGCTCGGCATCGCTGAGCTTTATAAACTTATGATAAGAATTAGAAGTAGAAAAACCTGTACCCGCAATAGTATCTATATAAAGATAATCAAGAAGATCTACATCCTCGGATGCTATTGTAAACACAAGTGAAAGTCTTGCGTCCTTAGGTTCATCAGATTTATTCTTAATAGCCAATCTGAAGGCTGTGATTGAACCCGGCACTACTTTTGTACTGTCAAAAATATGTCTTGTACCGCTATCGACCTTTTTCCATGTTTGAATTGGACTTCCGTCGGAATTGTATCCGGAAATTTCAGGAACTCTGAGTTCAGCATCAAAAGCAAGATCCAACACTGTAAGATCACCGTTAGTATACTCAACCTTAACGCCTTTTACCTTTGTTGCCTGAAAATTAGAAAGCCATGCAAAACTTGCTGTAACGCACAAAAGGAGAGCGTACACAATTATCAATATTCTTTTTTTCATCATACCCTCTCCTTTTTGTGTAAAAGTATTTTTTATCCTTTAGTTATGGGTTTAGCCGAGAACTTGAGCAAAAGATCAAGTGCCGAGCCTGCAATATAGTCTTCACAACGAGGATCTTCACCCTCAAGCCAGATGCAAACCGTTATATTTTTTTCGGGATTCGCTTCATCCAAAGTACAGACCTTTATTTCTGAACCGCCCAATACACTCGGAATAGATTCGACCTTTAAAGGTGTTGTAACATCAATATCAGCTTTTTCGATGTATGTGCCTTTAAACTCTTCGTATCGCTCTACACCGTCAGCCATGTATATTCCGTCTTTTTGAACGTTCGTAATAGCATCCAATCTATAATCAATAGTTCCCTCTTGTATTTCCTCAGAGGTGAATTCGCTTTCCTGCACTTGGTTGTTATTAGCAAAAACCTTTGTTTCTCCGTCAACAGTTACCGAAAGTCTTACCGCTTTAGCAGCTCTTTCATTATAAGAGTTGCCTTCACCCGCTGTAAGAGTAGCTCTTATGTAAGAAGCGGCATCAATAAACACATCACTTGCGGTTCCGCCTTCGTTAAAATCGACAGCAACAGTAAAATCAAGTACTAAATAACCATTTTCAGCACTCGTTCTAGTATCTTCATAAGTAAGCTTAAAGAACTCATCATCAACCTTACCTATAGAACCGAAATTCAAGCCAAAGAAATCGTTTTTGTTACCGGTACAGTTAGAGACAGATCTAAACTCAAAGGATTTAAGATTAAGAAGCTCATTTATCGAAACGTCATTTTTTTCTTCACCGTCAAAAATAAATTTCAAAGACGAGCCTGCCTGAATCTTAATATCATCCTGCTTAACCGAACGGCTCCAGTCTCGCTTCATCCACGCATAAGTAACACAAGTAAGAAGGAAGACCAACACCAGAATAAGTGCCAAAGGACGAACGGTCTTGAGCCAATTTATTTTCTTTTCATTATTGTTATTCATTTCCATTCTCCTCTCCGCCATATTTCAGGCAGTCGATTGGAGAGATCATACATTGAGTGTGATCTCCTTTACGGGCCCCGCCAACTCCGTTGCGGTTTCCTTAGCGCGAACGTATACAACCTCTTTACCGTCAGCAAACTCATCGTTAGAAGGGCTGTACTGTGCCCAATCTGTTCCGTTGTAGCTGTAAAGAAGCTCACCGCCCGCCTCTGCTCCGGTAGAAGCATATAAAAGCTCGCCATTGTTATAAACTACGTCATTTATATCAAGAGAATTTGTTCCAAGCTTGCTGATTCCAACGAGCTTAAGATCATACTTGATAGAACCGCCTGCAAGAGCTGTTACCGACTCACGGTCGGTTCCCTCTACCCAAATATAGATAGTAAGATTCTTTTCTCCTGCCTCGTCAAACTCAAGAAGAGGCTTTGCTTCGCCTGCTACAGTCTCGGATGCGAGAGGATCATTACCTACGGTAAGAAGCTCACTATTCCAGGTTCCGAGCTCGTTTACAGTTCCGTCGCTTACCTTTATATATTTGTACTCACTTTCAGCACCGCCGTTTACATCAACAGTCTTACCGTCATCGGAAATTTTATAGTTAGGATTAGGGATCCAAACTGTTTTAAGAGTGTCATCCTCAAAGAAAGCAACTCTTGCCGCTCCCGCAACATAGTCCTTAATGTTGGGAGTTACGTTAGCATCATCGGTTTTCAAGGTCACACCGTCAAGGAAAGACTCTTCGCTGAGATAAACGTTCATTCCTCGGCTTGCGCTTACAACGAGCTCTATCTTTGAAAAATAGCCTTCTGCGTTGGTAACATTCTTGTATTTACCCTTTCCTGCGTCACCCATAAGAAGTTCGTCGTTCTCATCAAGCGCGGTAGGATAATAAAATTCTTTACTGTCATAATCATATGAAATATCGGGATACTGAAGATCGGCAGCAAGCTCGATCTCGGAAACCCATTCGTCGGTTCCCTTCAACTTTATCTCCATATATTCACCTGCAACGATCTTCGCCTTATCCTCGGTGGTAACCGTTGCGCTCTTATCGTAAATAAACCAAGCGAGAGTGCCAACAAGCGCCACACTAAGTATAACGATATATAATATTATAGATAACTTTACGTATCTTTTAGTGTTTTCTTTCATAATTTCTCCTCTCACTCAGCTGTAGCTACAGCAGCTTTTTCTACAGGCGTAAATTTAAAAGTCGCCTTTATTCTTTGCTCACAAAGATCATTTGTACAATCGACATCATAGCCGTCAAGCCATACAGCGCAACGGTAAGTCGCGGTATTATTTATTTCACCAAGAGCAACTCGGTTATCTCCACCAAGCTCTCCCCAATAATATGTAATGCCGTTAACCTCTCCGCTACCCTTATCTTCTCCCTTAGTCCAAACGATCCTTTCGACAACCTTACCACCGTTGTCGGTATATACGACCTTAAAGGAATCCTCAAGGTTTCCGTTCTTATCATAAACGCTTGGAACCCAAACAGCTTTAAGCTCATAAGCGGTTCCCGCATCATTAAGCTTAAGAATAGCAACTCTTGCTACGCTCTTTACATACTTGTATTTATCATACTGTACATTAAACGCAGCCGATCCCTCTTCTTCATCGGGATTAGGCTCTACATTAGATCCTGCACCGAGATACATATCAAAAGCACCGTCTATCGAGAACTTAAAGTCCTCAACGAATACGCTCTTTACCTCATCTGCATCAGGCTTAGTTACGTCCTCGGTCAATTTGGTAAGATCTGTAAGCTGATTTTTGTAAAAATTATACATATCGTTGCCATCATTTTCAACAGCAACCTTTTCCCAAACAGGTTTAAAAAATTCCTTACCGTCTCCGACAACAGAATTAAGAGTACCTCTTACGTAAGGCTCTTTTCCCGTAATGTCGGCAAGATTATTAGGATCTACCACTTGTAAAGAGATTCCATCTCCTATTGCAGTGTTTGAATGATGAAACCAAGAAACACTAAGCGAGATCATAATAAGTATCACCGATACTACGAACATTATCTTAATGAGAACTTTTCTACCGAATTTTCTTTTCTTCGGAGTAACAGCCGCGCTGTCTTCCGAGGAAGCAGGCGCCGACAATGTCTCGCCTTCCTTTCTTATCTCATCATTTTTCATGCTCAGTCACCTTTTCGATTTCCTCGCACTGCACGGAAAACAACCTTTTTATCGGTACCTATTCCGCACAAAGCCGCAAGTCTTGCTTCCTTGCGAGCCGCAAGTTTTTTCTGTCTTTCTATTTCTCTTAATCTTTCGCGTTCTTCTGCCGATCTTTCTTCTTCAGCAATACGGGCAGCAACACGTGCCGAAGCCTCTTCCTCTTCACGGGCAAGTCTTTCCGCTGCGCGCTTGGTTGCAGCTTTTTCTTCCTCAAGCTGACGCGCCGCATCGCGCTTTTCGGCAATTTCTTCGAACTTCGTACGAACCTCGTTTTCGATTCTGGAGGTTTCTTTCTCCATAAATTCGATACGAATACGCTTAGCCTCTGCTTCGCGTTCTGCTGCAAGACGGTCTTGCTCTTCTTTTTCGGCAATTCTGTCTGCTCTTGTCTTACGGTGCTTAGAATCAAGCGCCATTCTTGTATGTTCAAGAGTCATAGCTCTGGAAAGAACCGATTCTACCTTAGAAGCATCGTCGTATTTTACCTTCTTTGCTTCTTCAGCTCTTTCAATAAATATTCTCTTTATTTCATCAAGTTCAAGATCATAGTTATCAATGATCTTATCTATATCTCTTCTAACGATATTAGGAAGGATCTCTTTTCTGCGTGCCATATAATCGTCGGTCTCCTCGGTTCTACCCGAATTATTCTTTGAAATAACGTACTGCAATGCCACAAGCGAAAGCATCTCATCGAGATATTTTTCGGTAGGCACAGCTTCTCTCTCTACCTCGCTTACGTTAAAGCCCTGATCTTCATATCTTTCAATAAACATCCAAAGCTCAACAGCTTTTTTGAAGTCCTGGTTCTTTGTAAGAACGTTCGTCATCGTAAGAGGCGGACGTACCAAAGCACAACCTTCAAGTGTTTTTATGAGGTAAGATCCCATAAAATCGTAAAGAATTCTTCGAATACGCTCTACTCGCTGCATTGAGCTGAGCTGAGAAACGTCGGCGTTTATCTTAAGGTCTTCTTCCGCAAGGTTTATGTGCGGAGTTGTATAAGAGAATTCTATCTTATAGGATATCTGATCTCTGCCCGTGTCAAAATTACCGTCAACTCGGAACTCACGCACATCCTGAGATCCAACTCTTGACATAAGAGCCTGCAAACGTTTATCAAGGAAGTACTGAAGCTTGTGAAGAAGTGTGTAAATAAAGCGGTTTTCATAGGTTTCAAAGCTTTCCTCTTTATGAATGTTAAGCATTCTCTGAGGAGTTACTTCGTCATCCTTAACCATCGCTATCATATTGGTATGCTGAGCCAAGTGTCTTATAGACTCTGTGGTAACAGTCTTTACCATTTCAATAGGTAATATTTCTTCTTCATTTTTAATAAATCTTCTCGGATTACGAATGATAGTATCAAGAGGAATGATAGTAGACTCTATCATTTCTACCCAGCGGAGGTCGACGTTACGCTCTACGTATTTCTCATAGAGGTAAACATTACGCTCACCGCTCTTGATAGCATTCATAAAGTACGCAAAAAACTCATCAGCGCGGAGATCGCCCAAAAAGCCGTCCGTAAAACGATCGTACATTTTTTCTATTTTATTGTTAGTTATACGTTCAGACATATAGCTCACTCCTTTTACAAGTTACCCTTTCGGGCAAGAATTTTACTTAAGTATTAAACGAGACGCTTAAGTCTTCTCAAATACTCCTTAGCCTCCTGCATATTCTCTTCACCGAAGAGCTCGGAGAGGTATGCAATAAGACCGTCGATCTCATCACGGATAAACGCAAGGTTGAGAGCTTCAAACTTACGGAATATCTTGTTGGTAAGAACATAATCAAGACCGTCAACCTCGGTTCCGCCGCATGCAACGTATGCAGGAACGAAATCACGAAGCTGTTTAACAATACGGTTACCGAATGCAAGACGGAAATGCTCAATTACATAATCATCGAGCTTAGCGATCTTTTCAAGCGACTCTTCGCTTACCTTGTACTTTTCCTTAGCCTCGTCAAACATAGCTTCGAGATGCTTGTAAGAAAGGTTGAGGTTTTCGGTATAAGGAGCATCAAACTTAACACCCTTGGTGTTGATGTTGATCGGGATAGCACGGTCGTAAACCTTATCGGAAATTGCAAAGGTCGAGTCGTCGTTGTTAGCTGTACCTACGTACCACATATTCTCAGGAAGCTTGAAACGTCCGTCAACAAGGTGCTTAGGGTCATTAGGCCATCCACTGGGAACAAGGTCAACTACCCACTCATCTCTCGAAGGCATTTCGAGGATAGAGAGCATTTCTGCGAAGTAGTACTCAACTCGAGCGATGTTCATTTCGTCGAGGATGGTAAGATATACCTTGTCGGTGTATGTAGACTCATACATACGCTTAAGAACCTCAGTTTCAGAGAAACGCTTGGTAAACTCGTTGAAGTAACCGAAGAGCTCGGAACGGTCACGCCAAGAAGGCTGAACCGATGCGATCTGAGTATCGTTCTCGACGAACTTACCCCAAGCGTAAGGAAGTGAAGTCTTACCTGTACCGGAAATACCCTGAAGGATTATAAGACGTGTTGAGGAGAATGCTGCAAGGAACAAGCGGATAATTCTCGGCTCGTAGTAAAGTCCCATACGTGAGCACGCATAGTTACGGAACTGATCGCAGATCTCTTCAAGAGTGATCTCATTATTAAATACTTCTGCCTCGCGGTCATAGTCCACGTAATCGGCATCTATCTTGGTAAGCTTGTAGAAGCGGCTCTCACCGTCCTTAAGAACGCTGTCACTCTCTTCTCCTTCTTCACCCATACCGTAATTTGAGAAAGGAAGATCGGGAGCACCTGCCTTAATAGCAAGGATCTTATCCTTTTCCTTAGTCAAACGGATAACCTGATTGTTAAGCTTGCCAACCTCTTCAAGAAGGGCAACCTGATTTTTGAGCTTGTTTTTGTTGTCGATCTTCTTTTTGATAAGAATAACTACCAAAATTATGACCGCAACCAAAATTGCAACGATTACAAGTAACGAAAGAATAGCGAGTATCCAACCGCCAACACCGAAGCCTTCCTTGTGTGCCTCAACGAGTTCTGCGTATGCGGGAACGTTTACAAGATCAAACGCGCCTCCGAATACACCCGAAATAGCCTTCCAGAAGCCTCCGAAAAACTGTTTTAAAAGCTCATATAAGAATTGTACATATGATTCCATTATATTGCCCTTTTCCTTCCTATAAAAATTTAATATATATTAAGGTCTTAATAGCCATTAATTTCAAATTTAAGATTTTTCTTCGCCGTCATCGGATTTTTCGTCATCATCCTTATCGGACTTACCGTCATCCTCGGGCGGAGCCTGATCGGTTTTTTCTTCCCGCTCAGCCTTTGCTTGGTCAGCTTTCTGTTTTGCAAGATATTCAGCGATTATCGCTTCCTTATCAGCCTCGGAAAGCTCCTGCTTGGTATTCTGTATCTTTTCTGCCTCTTCGGCAAGTTCAAGCTTCTTTGCTTTAAGATAGAGCGATATAAGCTTATATGTCTGCCATGCTATAAAGCCTATAAGCGGCAGCACCAGACAGATTATAAAGCCTATCGGAAGCTTTATAAAATCAATAAAATGTCCCATAAACGGGATCTTAAAGAGATATACCGATTCTATTTCGTTTATAGTTTTCGGCGCATCCGACTCAGAACCTTCGGGCGCGTTATCTCCTCGAGTAATGTATGTTTTTGCGTTACCCGCCTCTTGTATTTCAACAATACGGTGAGTTACAAGTATTTGAGTATCTTCATCGATCTCATTAAAGAACGAAACTATCTGTCCCTTCTCAAGAACATATCCGCTCTTTTCTTCATCCTTGATGAGCTTGCTTACAACAAGATCACCTTCGTTTATTGCGCCTTTCATAGAATCGGTCTGAACACTGTTTACGGTGTAACCGAAAACGTTTGCCTGTCCGTTCTCGCGCTTAGCAGTTATGTTTGCAACTACGACAAGGACTGAAATGATAAAAATTATCACGACCAGCACGTCAACTATGATCGAGCCTATAGTTTTCAAAATTTTCATCTTTGCCCCTTGTCAATTCCCCTTGCGGCGGGATTCATTCCGCCGCAAGAAGATTTGTACGTCTCGATATTTTTTATTAGACTACGTGAGTGTTTTTATTTTCCGAGGAATTATGACTGCTTTGTGAAATGTATAGCGATCTTAAGGTTTGCACCCGATGCCTGGTTCTGACAGTCTGTATCCTGACCTTCTATCCACACGTAAACAGTTACCTTCTGGCAAGTTCCTGCCGTAACGGTAATTTCAGGATATTGCTTTGCGCCTTCACCTGTTTTTCCTTCATAGCAAGAATTAACAAGTTCAACTGCTCCGGTAGCTTCATTATTCATGTCGAAGAATGCGTCCTGTTTCGTTGCTTTTACACCGTAAGTCTCGATATACTCGGTAGAGCCTGAAATAGGATGAACTTTAGCATTGTTCTCATAAATCTGAACCGCTGCTGCGTTTTTAGCTACAGCTGCTGCCGCTGCCGCCGCAGATGCGCCCTTATCAGCACCAAGAGTGTAAGAACCGTGATTAACGATTGCTATTCTTGTAGCGCTGTCAAGTCCCTTTGAATCCAAATCAGTAACAGTTGTTCCCTTAAGAGAAACGATTACGTCATTTTCACCGGCGGAATTATTTAAATAAATATCTTTCTTAACATAATACTTATCTGCGCTTGAAAGTCTTGTAGTCTTTATCTGCTGAAGGTTAGCTTCGTTAACCTCTGCATCAAAGAAAGCAAGATTTCCGTTTGTATCGATCGTGTTAGGATGTGTAGAAGCAGGTTTGAAATCAGTTTCCTTGATTCCAAGGTCAAGTCTGTATGCCCAAGCTTCACCTGCGTTACCACCGTGAGGATCTGCGGAAATCAAAATTCCACCGACCGCAGTCATAGCTTGGATATCAATACCCTCAACAACTGCTGCATCACTCTTGGTAAACCAAGCGTAAGTTACACCGGTAAGACACATAACGCCAACAACGATCATACAGATCGCACAGAATATCGCGCGTTTAAGTTGCTTTTTCATATTTTTCCTCCTGTTTTATTAAATCATCATAATATACGTGTTTTTTGTCATTTGTTTTTGTTTGGTTGAATTACCCTATTTTGTTTTTATCTCGTATCAGGTCTCGGCATCCTCCACGGAAAATGTCAAAGCCATTTTCACGTTGCCTCCCTTGATATTATCGAGACATTCGGGGTCATCCCCCTCCAACCAAATGACAATCGTATATTTAATAATTTCTTCGGGTTTTAAATCTTCCTCTACTACCGAGAAGACCTTGTCTTCATCAGCGAAAGGAGTTGTGTTGAATTCGGGCTGTCCGTCTGCCGCAAGCTTTGCATAGGTCATCTGATTACCGTTGCGGTAAACTCTGACTCTTACTGCGGATTCAAAATCCTTAAGCTTAGAGGTTATATCAAGGTCTGCGCGGATATCCGCCGCAGTGCCTCCCGAATTCTTCATATAAAAGGTATAAGCAAAATAATTGATTCCGTGATGCGCTCCGCCCTCTCCGTCAATATTTTCGGGAAGGTCAAGTTCGGAAATATTATTCATACTCTTAACTCCGCCTACGTCAAGTCTTACCGTAGGATTTGAGAAATCTTTCTTCTCGGAAAGCGATATAGCCGCTTCATTTTCCTTGTTCTCAAGTACGTGAACTGTAAATCCGCTCTTCTCGAAGAAGAGTGTTCCCGCACAGTAGAATACGAGAAGAAGAACTAAGAGTGTAGCCAGAACTATCTGAGCTATTCTGAACCACGGTTTTCTGCCAACAGCTCCCAAGAAATCCCACGCCTTATCAAAGAAATTCTTTTTCTTTGGCGTTCCCGTCGCCTTAGGAGTTTTTTCTGCCTTCGGCGCTTTTTCTTTTTTCTTAGGTTCTTCCTTCTTTGGCTCTTCCTTTGGTGCATCGGAAGTCTTTACTTCTTCCGCCGTTTCAGGAGCCTTAGGTTCCTTCTGATCATTCGTCATCAGCCGCTACCTCCTTCTTCTCCGGCTCTTCGTCTCCTCTGAGCTGTTCGATAGTTAAAGGCTCTCCGTAATGCGCGCCTCTGAGATACTTAACGCCTATAGCTGTAAGAAGCTCGCTCTCGCTGTGCTTACGAACATCCGAGAACATAACCTCAACATCCATATGACGAAGCATTTTTATAATACCTATGACATAAGACTTTGTTTTGGTATTAGTGCTGATCTTATCAAGAAAATGCTGTTTCATACAGATCTTCTTAATGGGAAGCTCGTCAAGTGCAGGAAGTATCGAGAACTTATCACCGAAATCTTCAACTACAAATCCAAAGCCTGCCGAAACGTATCTGTCAAGCACAGTGTTCCACTCTACCGCAGAGCTTATCATATCAGCTTCAACGATAGCAAAGCTTATCTTGGAGCATTCTATCTCATAATGCTCCGCCATTTTGGTAACATATTTATAGAAGTCTTTGTTTTTGAACTGCTGAGCAGAGATGCTGAACAAAACATTTGGAATATCTCCACCCGGAGCCCAAAGACTGTCGAGATCCTCACAAAGCTTTCTGAAAGCAAGCTTTTCAAAACGGATAAGCTGACCGCTCTGATCACCTATCGGCGCAAGAATATCTCCTTTAAGCAAACCGTAGTATGCATCATTTACTTTTATCTTTACTCGGTACGAGGTAGCCTTCTTATCTTCAACGCTGTAAACAGGCTCGTACTCAAGCTTGATTCCGTATGTATCGGGCGAAGGCTTATTGCACTGAGCATCAAATATATCTTTTGTATATGCCTTCAAAGCATCAAGATCGGCAAGTAATACCTTAAGAAGCTTTTTATCAAGCACATCATCCATCTTGCCAAGCTCAGCGATAGCACTGTCGAAATCAAATACTCCGAGTGCGCCTACAAACAAAAGGTTGTCAAGTCTGTCCGCGATAGCGGCAATTCTTCCGACTATCGAAATACTTCTTGAATCCTTTCCGTTCGGGAAGCCTCTTCCGTCAATTGCCTCGTGGTGCTCTGTCATAGCCTTGCAAAGACACCATTCAAAGCTCGGACGGTCATATGCGGGAAGATAATACAAAAGCTCTTCGTTTACCGCCTCTATTCCAAGTTCTGCGTGACTCTCATAGAGCTTACGTCTGTGAGGCACCGTACAATAGAACGAATAATGGTAGTCTCTTTCTATACGCGTCTTTCCGATATCGTGATAATATACAGCATCAATAATGTTCTGAGGCTCGATCCCGAGCTTTTTGAACCATTCCTTGTCCTTGATTCTCTCAACGATAAAGGATGCAAGCAACGCACTTCTTTCGCTGTGTTCTCTTACCGGAGACGGCAGCTTCATAATAAGCATATTCAGTTCTTTTTTAGATATTTTACGCTCGTTATCCATTTTCTGCCACTCTCACTTTCTCTCTTATAAAAATAACCATTTCTAAAGATTTTTACTGTTATTTGCCTTTAAAAAGGCGCAAAAAGGATAATGGGGCAAAGACCCATTTTTGACATTATACCACATACGCAACATTTTTTCAAGAGTTTTCAAAAAAATTGTGAAGATTTTTTGAAAATTTAATAATTTTTGTTTACTCTGACAAATTATCGGAAATAATTTATATATTTATACCAAAAATCAAAAGAGGAATCCGTCGAATTATCCAACGTTTCCTCTTGATTTTGCAAGCTTCGGGTGGTATAATAAATATGTATTGATTATGTATATATTAATAATGTAAACTTCGGAGGTTTATTTTGTATTCACGAGTCTACGTTGAAATAACAAACACCTGCAATATGCACTGCTCGTTTTGTCACGGAACGTCACGCCAAAGCAAGTCAATGACTCTCGGCGAATTTGCACGTATAACGGGAAATCTAAAGGGTATCACCGAATACCTGTATCTGCACGTACTCGGCGAACCGCTCACCCACCCTATGCTCCCTACTTTTATAGAATATGCAACAAAAAGCGGGTTTAAGGTCGCCATAACCACAAACGGCACTCTTCTCGATAAGCTCGGCGACGCACTTATTCTCTGTAAGACCTATAAAGTCAACATCTCGCTCCACAGCTTCGAAAAAATTTCAGCTCCCGAAAATCACAAGGCATACATAAACAGCTGTCTTGAATTTGCAGAGAAAGCAAGTCAAAGCGGAGTTCTCTGCGTTCTCAGGCTTTGGAACAGAGAAGAAAACCAAAGTGAAGATCAGAAAAATCTAAACGACATCACTCTGCAGCTAATAAAAGAACACTTTGGCAACGAATGGGCATTCGGAACACGCGGCGCGCGGATACGTGACAAGCTTCACCTCGAATACGGCGACCGTTTTGAATGGCCGGATTCTAACAAAGAAGTACTTGGCGACAGAGTTTTCTGTCACGGACTTTCCGACCATTTCGGAATACTTTCCGACGGAACTGTGATTCCCTGCTGCCTTGACGCAGACGGTGCTATTGCGCTTGGAAACATTTTTGAAAGCGATATCCGCTCTATACTTTCTTCAGAACGGGCGCTTGCAATAAAGCAAGGCTTCAGCGAAAAGAAAGCCACAGAAGATCTCTGTAAACGTTGCCCCTACGCGCGACGTTTTAAGCTTTAATCCTTTTTTACTTCCATAAAATTATCAAGTATTTCCGCAGCATCTCCTCTCGTAACGCAAGCGAGGGGAGATATTTTATTATCTATTTTATCAATAACTCCAAGCTGACTTACCGCATATACGGCATTCTGAGCCCACGCAGGTATTTCTTCCTGATCGCTGAAATCAGGTGTGACTGTCGGAACCGAAGCATCGAGCATATTTGAAAGAATACTTGCCGCCTCAGCTCTTGTTATAGCTCTTTCAGGCTGAAAATAAAGCTTTCCGTCGATCTCTAATCCCTTTATGTAACCAAGCTCGTAAGCTGCCGCAATATAAGGCTTGAAGCTTGAATCTATCTTATCGTCATCAAGGAAAACGGTTTTAGCGCCCGAATCGTTAAGCTTTGTAATTCCTGCCGCATTCATAGCCATCGCGGTAAACTCGGCACGGCTGACCTCACGCGCGGGATAGAAATAATCCGCGTTACCTATTTTAGTTCCGCTCATTATTCCCGCCTGTGTCATAGCTATTGCCGCATTGTGATAACGTGTATCCACAAGATCTATATAGCTTGTAGATATAGACTTTTCCTTAACCGAAAGCGAAACCGTTTCAGACGCGCTGTAATTTCCGTAAATATCTCTCGCAACGTAAACAAAGCTATCCTTTCCCGTAAAATCCTCATCGGGAATAAATCTATAAGCTCCCGTTTCTCTGCTATCGAGCATCAAAATTCCGTTTTTAGGATAAGAAACTACATCGATATAGGTTTTATCACCGTCGGGATCATAGCAGGAAAGCGTACCGAAATAAGAAATATTTTCAAACGTGCTTACCTGAAGCGAATTTTCGGGCACAGAAGAAAGTGTCGGTGCGCTGTTAGGCTCGGAAAGAACGTAAAGCTTACAGCAAAGCTCTGTAGGATTATCATTTACTGTGAAATAAAATTCAGAAACGTTTACCGTTCCTCTCGGTTCATAGCTCAAAAGCTTAATACTCGATGCGCTGAGCTCCTGGGGTGCGGTGAGGAGGTTTGCGCCTACTCTGAGTTCACCGTCGCTCACGGGCGGAAGCTTAGTAATGGTTATATTATCTATTTTTGAAAGATTTGTAGCTCTTGCGAAATCACTCGCGTCAAAGCTTATCGAACCGCCCTTCAAGGTTGCCTTTGCCATTGCGTTTTCTTCGGCTAAATTATTAAGTCCTATCGACACCTCCCCGCCCGTTTGAGCGCTTTTCTCACAAGAAGCAAGAAGCGGAACAACAAGCAGCAGTGCAAGAACAAAGGCAGATAGACATCTTATGTATTTTTTAAAACCCGATCTCATAAAATCCTCCTAAAAAATAAAATATTGTTTCTACAACATTTTATAACGGTTTAAAAGATTTTATGACATAAGCAAGGTATAAATTAAAATTTAAGAATTAAAAATACAGATTCTCACAAAGTCGGCTGAGCCGACAGGCAATAACGCACACACATAGCTGAAACAAAGCCTTCGGGTGCTATGTACATCTCGCAAAGAGCGATTAAGGAAAGTTTTCGTCCACCTTTTTCAAAAGGTGGTAGGTTCTCAGGGCGACGCCCTGA
>CALAXC010000026.1 GCA_937894775.1 uncultured Clostridia bacterium | reverse complement strand
GTAAGAACCTGAGTCTGACCTCTTGTAAAGAGACCTGAACCGTGAGCTCTGGGAAGAATACCAACCTCACTTCCGAGAGGACGGATCTGATCCATTCTTCTTCCGTCTACACGTTTCTTATCAACGAGCAACCAACGGCGAACTATCTTCTTCTGGATCTTATAAATAAGCTCGTCCATCATAGTGGGAAGATCGGGATACTCCTCACCGAATTCTGCCAAAATAGCATCGGTTATCGGAACTACCTTTTCGTCACGAACGTTCTTATCGTCGGTGTCGAGAGCTTCCATCATATCCTTTTCGCAGAAAGCGAAGATCTTATCGAACATATCGTGATCAAGCTCGCAGGAAGGATAATCAAACTTGGGTTTGCCTATTTCGTCGATAATTGCGTTTATAAAGCCGAGAAGCTCTTTGATCTCCTCGTGAGCCTTCATAATAGCTTCGAACATAGTGTCGTCATCTACTTCGTTAGCTCCTGCTTCGATCATAACTACCTTCTGCATTGAAGCTGCAACGGTGAGCTGAAGATCGCTCTTTTTCTGCTCCTCTTCGTTGGGGTTTACGATAAGCTTACCGTCAACAAGTCCCATAAATACGCCGCCGATAGGTCCGTTCCACGGAATATCGGAGATAGCGAGAGCTGTTGAAGCACCGATCATAGCGGTGATCTCGGGTGAGCAATCGGGATCTACCGACATAACTGTAAGCGTAAGTGCTACGTCGTTACGGAGATCCTTTGGAAAGAGGGGACGGATAGGACGGTCGATAACGCGGCTTGTGAGTATAGCCTTTTCTGAGGGTTTACCCTCGCGCTTAAGATAACCGCCGGGGATCTTTCCCGCTGCGTACATTCTCTCGTCGTAATCTACAGAGAGGGGGAGAAAATCGATACCGTCACGGGGCTTAGCCGAAGCTGTTGCGCAGCAGAGAAGTACTGTTTCGCCATAGCGGATAAGTACCGATCCGTTTGCAAGTCCTGCCATTTTTCCCGTTTCGATAACGAGGGGGCGTCCCGCAAAGGTATAGCGGAACGTTTTGTAATTTTTAAATTCAATGGGTGTGCTGATTTCGGACATAATATCCTCCTTATAAAATATTTTTATCTCACAAGGTTTAGCACTTAACTACATCCCGCAGCTGTTTGCGGGGCATAATTAACTGCTAATCCTTTGAGAGATCCTTTTTTATAAACTTGATTTTTGGGTAAAAAAGAGTAAAGGAGTGAGGAGTCGAAACCTATGCTCCGCTCTTCACTCCGACAACTATTGAAATTACTTTCTGAGACCGAGCTTTTCAACGATCGCACGGTAGCGGTTGATGTCAGTCTTCTGAAGGTAACCGAGAAGGTTTCTTCTGTGACCAACCATCTTCTGCAAGCCGCGACGGCTGTGATGGTCCTTGTGGTTGTCCTTGAGGTGCTCGGTGAGATTCTTGATTCTGTAGGTAAGAAGTGCTATCTGTACCTCAGGAGAACCTGTGTCGCCCTCGTGTGTAGCGTACTGCTCAATAATTGCCTGCTTTTCGTCTTTCAACATTTTTGGTATTCACCTTTCAAAAATATATTTATCG
>CALAXC010000025.1 GCA_937894775.1 uncultured Clostridia bacterium | reverse complement strand
CAGGGGCGGTGACGGTCAAAGAGCCGCCAACCGCCCCTGTGCGCCTTTACAAAAAGGGTAGAAAAAGTCACATTTTTATGATATACTAAAGAAAAAAGCGAAAGGAACGCCTATGGGAAAGCAGCACAACAGAAGAATATTTGCCGGCTTTTACAAGCGGTACGATAACAAATACATTTACGTTGTCGCTGTCGTTCCCGACGTAGATACCGGCAGTCAGGTAGTCATCTTCCATGAGGGGATCGATGCTTGCGAGTGTAAATATTACTCTATGACCAAGCAGTCCTTCTGTGAGATGGTTGAAGTAGACGGCGAATGGGTGGACAAGTTCGTCCGTCAGCCGCAGATCAGAATTACGGACACCCACATCCAAAATCTCATCGACGGCGGGTTCAGCGGCCCCGTCCGAAAGAAGACACCGAAGGATGAAGATTTGATCGTATACGAGTCTCGTCGGTACCGTCGCGCCGAAACCTACACCGACTACGCAAAAGATCTCTGCACCAATTACAAGATTGATCTGCGCCGATACAATCTGTGCGTGGCACAGAAACGGTATATCGGCGTATCCGGTAAAACCGACTTTGATATTCTCAAAGAGGACTTGGCGTTTCTGAACGACTGCCTCAAAACGGTACTTAAAAGCTACAGCGCATATTTCAGAGAACGGTATATCGAAGGAAAATCCGTGCGCAAGTATGCCGAAGCTCACAATATGAACCGTGGCAGTGTGGATCACCTTAACCGAAAATTTATTGCGGAACTTGCCGCCGCCCTCAAAGCAAGGGACGATGCGGATGGCGTGTGCCGCCTACGTAAAAAGTAAATAAGTATATCGCAACTGACATCTGCTTGAAAAAGCAGGTGTCTTTTTTTATGCCCAAAAGTCTATGACAGAACTATGTCAAAAAGAAGTTGCTGTTCCGATACAAGTGAGAAGGATAGCCTTCTGCCCTACACCGCTATGTCAGCTTTATGTCGAAATACAGTGAGTTGCCAAATGAGGGATGAGAGGACTTTTTTCATAACCATCTAATATTTCCGCCCTTCCCGACGGCTATATGGTGAGAGAAATACTTTTTCTTTTGTGCCGTTATGACAGAACTGTGTCAGTCGGGAGTTGGATCGGCTTGAAAAGTGAGGGGATAAATTTTCCTGTCTCCTCCGCCCTTATGACACGGCTATGTCAGTTGGGAGTTGAAGTCCCATGGAAAGTGAGGGCTACTTTTCTGCTCTCCTCCGTTGTGTCAGAACTATGACAAAAACCAAGTGAATTGAGGAATACAAGGTAGAAGGATAAATTTCCCCTTCGCCCGTCTCTGCTGTGTCAGTTTTATGTCATGCAGACAATGATTTCCTTTGCACGAGTGAGGGGATGTCTTCTCAAGCACAACTGAATAACCTGCCGACAGGATATGCGGCGGTGGACTTTGCGATGACAGCGATCCCTTGGATCGTGCCGTAGGAGAAAGGCGCAGACGATGCGCCCTCGAAAGAGGACACGGCGAGCGAAGCACAAACATCGAAGCGAAACACGGTCAGCGTGAGCGTAGGAACGTTGTCGGGCGTACAGGTAAAAAACTGCGGTGAGCGAGGAAGGACTATGAACTTTCTCTCGTGGGACAGAAACGTGATCCGCAAAACAAAATTTTATGAAAGGCGGGATGTATATGATTGCTCCAACCGAAGAAACAGAACACAACAAAGAAAGGAAAAACGCTATGCAAAACGAAGAACTTGAAATTATCCGAATGTCAGAAATACAGATGCGGGAAGTGGAATGGCTGTGGTATCCGTATATCCCGTTCGGTAAGCTGACGATCATCCAGGGCGATCCCGGCGAAGGCAAAACAACCTTTGCGCTCCGCCTTGCCGCCGCCTGCTCCACAGGGACAGCGATGCCGGGGATGGAATCGCTCTCACCCTTTAACGTGATCTACCAATCGGCAGAGGACGGCTTGGAGGATACCATCAAGCCTCGGCTGACCGAAGCCGGTGCCGATCAGGAAAGAGTCATCAATATCCGTGAGGATAAAAAATCTCTGCATCTGCTGGACAGTCGAATTGAAAAGGCGATCCTGCAGTGCGATGCAAAACTGCTGATCCTTGATCCTCTGCAGGGATACCTGGGAGAGCGAATTGATATGAACCGCGCCAACGAAATCCGTGAGGTGATAAAAGCCATCGGGCAGGTGGCGCAACGGACAGGCTGTGCCATCGTCCTGGTCGGTCACCTCAACAAAGCAACAGGCATGAGCAGTGCCTACC
>CALAXC010000024.1 GCA_937894775.1 uncultured Clostridia bacterium | reverse complement strand
TTATTGGCGCCGGCAAGGCAGTATATGTGGAACGCAATATCGAAATGATAAACCGTAGCTTGTTTTGCATCGTCTATTACGATGAATCCAATACCCCAACCACTCGCAAAAGCGGAACAAAAATAGCTCTTGATTATGCCATCAAGGGTAAAAAGAAAACATTTATTTTAAATCAATTCCAACTGTATCCTTTCAAATATAGAATAATATAAATTTCCGCAATTAATTGATTTCCATTGAAAATAGTGGTATAATTCTCAAACAGACAGCAAAACAACAAGTCGCAAGGCTTTGTATATTCAGGTGATACAATGAAAAAGACGTATGTTACTTCCATGCCGAATCACATCGGTGCATTTTTGAAAGCAAGCAAATGCTTTTCTGCTTTGGGAATCAATATTACCCGTGTAAGCTATAATAAAGCTGTTGATTCTCACACGCTGTTTATTGATGCCGAGGGTACGGAAGAACAATTGAAAAAGGCCGACGTAGAGCTTGAAAAAATCGGGTATCTGCAAAACAATGCGGGCAAAACAAGTGTTGTCTTAATTGAGTTTTGCCTTGAAGATGTTCCCGGAAGCGTCACAAATGTTCTAACGCTTATCAATGATTTTAATTTTAATATTTCTTATATCAGCTCGCAAGAAAACGGCAGCGATTATCAATACTTTAAGATGGGATTGTATGTTGAAGATATTGATAAAATATCTGTTTTTCTCAAGGAAGCTGAAAAACTCTGCCGCGTGCGTGTGATCGATTATAACAGTTCCGAAAAGGTTTATGATAACAGTATTTTTTACAGCAATTACGTTATGGGCCTTTCCAAGACGATGGGACTTTCAGAGGATGTCAGCAGGGAGCTTTTGGTTCATGTTAATCTTGCTATGCAGACGTTGGACGAGCAAGGGTTATCACCCTACAGAACGTTCGATAGCATAAGTAAATTTGCAGAATTACTGGGTGCTTCCAAAGGTAGAGCATTTATGCCGAGAATCAGCACCCATAAGGTAACCGAAAGCACCGAGATCACCTTAATTGAACCTCCCTGCGGAAGCAACACCATCATCATAAAAAGTGAGGACGATTATCTGTTTGTAGATAGCGGCTATGCTTGTTATCGGGATGAAATGCTGGAGGTTTTCAGAAAGGTTGTCCCCGATTTTGATAACGTAAAGAAAACCATTCTTGTTACCCATGCCGACGTTGATCATTGCGGTCTGCTGTCGTTGTTTGACCAAGTGATTGCAAGCGGCAAAACTGCGCTTTGCTTAAAAAATGAATTTTTGGGAAACGATGGATACCGCGAAGAAAATCCGCTTCACAAACCGTATATCAATATCTGTAAGATCCTTACGTCTTACAAAGCGGTCAACCCCGAAAAGATCACAGTTCCTTGGACTGATTATGAAAATTTGTCCGAACCGCTTACTCAAATCGGTTTCTTTGATTTCGGTGAAATGCATTTTGAAGTGTATGAAGGCAGAGGCGGTCATTTACCCGGAGAGATCGTTCTTATCGATTATACCCATCATATTGCTTTCACGGGAGATATTTATATCAATGTCCACGGTTTAACGAAGGAGCAAGCGGAATATAATCAGTATGCTCCGATTCTGATGACATCCGTAGATACCGATCCCAAGTTGTGTGCCGAGGAACGCAAGGCAGTGATGCAACGTCTCGGAGTTGGACAATGGCAAATTTTCGGAGCACACGGCTTCAAAAAGGATTACTCGGTTAATTCTTAATGTTTAGAACCAAAATCATAAACCGGCTAATCTAAGGTGTCGCTTTGAATTAGTCGGTTTTCCTTTTTGTCGGTAATTTCCTATTCGCACAGAGATGCCGAAAAGTAATTGAAATGTTCACAATTATGCGTTATTATTTTCTAATGATTATGAAACACAAACGGCAAGGGATGATACTATGAACGACAACAAAGAGATGCTGGGTACGGCACCGATCGGAAAGCTGCTGTTTAAGCTTGCGCTTCCCACGGTGGTGGCTCAGCTTATTAATATGCTCTACAACATCGTTGACCGCATTTATATCGGTCATATGCCCGGGGACGGCAGTCTGGCGCTGACGGGCGTTGGCGTATGTATGCCTATCATTATGATCATATCCGCTTTTGCGGCTCTTATCAGCTCCGGCGGTGCACCAAGGGCATCCATCTATATGGGCAAGGGCGATAACGAATCTGCCGAAAAGATTTTGGGCGGCTGCTTTACGCTTCAGCTCTTTCTCTCTGCAATTCTTACCGCCGTACTACTGCTCTGGAATGAGGATCTGCTGTTGATGTTCGGCGCAAGCAAGAATACCATCGGCTATGCCACCGACTATATGAATATTTATGCCATCGGCACGATCTTTGTTCAGCTTACCCTCGGTATGGGTGCGTTTATCACCGCCCAGGGCTTTACCAAAGTCAGTATGGTGACGGTGCTCATCGGTGCCATCAGCAACATCATTCTCGACCCCATCTTTATTTTCGCTTTCCATATGGGGGTAAAGGGCGCTGCCCTTGCTACGATTCTTTCCCAGGCAATCTCCTGCGTGTGGGTTCTTGCCTTTCTTTGCAGCAAACGAAGCTATCTGAAGCTGCAAGCAAAGAATATGAAAATCGACGGCAAGCTGGTATTTCCTTGCGTTGCCCTTGGACTTTCCACTTTTATTATGCAGGGCAGCGAGAGCGTGATCTCCGTATGCTTCAATTCTTCGCTCCTAAAATATGGCGGCGATATTGCGGTGGGTGCCATGACAATCCTGACCAGTGTGATGCAGTTTGCAATGCTGCCTATGCAGGGTATCGCACAAGGCGCACAGCCCATCTCCAGCTATAACTACGGTGCAAAGAACGCAGACCGTGTCAGAAAAACCTTCCGGCTGCTGCTCACATCCTGTCTTATCTATTCCTTTGTGATCTGGGGCGCAATCATGCTGTTCCCGAAGGTGTTTGCAGGAATCTTTACCCCAGATGCGGAAATGATTGCCTTCACTGCCAAAGCCCTTCGCATTTATTGCGGTGTGATGTGCATCTTCGGGTGAAAGGGAAGGCTGTGTATGGATTACAAACCGCTTTCTTGACCGATTGGTATGCGGTAGACAGATCGTTGATTACTTCTTCCGTCTATTTTCCGGATATGCCGAACTTAGGAAATGCAGTGGCGCAAATCGTAACTTCTGACCCGATAGGCGAGTGGAGGGATATGATGCAAGGTTTGTTGATTGTGATTACAACTGCACGCAAATACCTGTACATACAAACCCCCTATTTGTTGCCTACCGAACCTATTCTATGGGCGTTGAAGACTGCTGCCCTGTCGGGCGTGGATGTGCGAATTATGATACCTGCACGTGCCGATTCTACCATTACTCATTTGGGTTCTCTATCCTATCTTTCAGGCTTGATGGAGGCGGGTGTCAAGATTTACCTCTATGAAAAGGGTTTCCTCCATTCCAAACTATGGGTGTGCGACGATAATATTTCGACGGTGGGCTCTAC
>CALAXC010000023.1 GCA_937894775.1 uncultured Clostridia bacterium | reverse complement strand
TCGGCGCACTCTTCGTCTTGATTTATTTCCTTGTGCGTAAGCTCGTTGTAAAGAATATTCACAAGGTAAACACCTCACTCTCCGCTATTACCGAGGGCAAGCTCGACACCGTGGTGGATGTTCGTTCCCACGTGGAGTTTGACTCACTCTCGAACGATATCAACGCAACGGTCGATACCTTGAAGCGTTACATCAAGGAAGCGGAGGAACGCATAGATGCAGAGCTTGCCTTTGCAAAAGCGATTCAGCATTCCGCATTGCCGAGCGTTTTCCCCCCTTATCCCAATAGAAAAGAATTTGAAATCTACGCCACGATGCACACGGCAAAAGAGGTCGGCGGCGACTTCTACGATTTCTATTTCATTGACGATGACAACCTTGCATTCTTGATGGCAGACGTATCCGGCAAGGGTATCCCTGCGGCAATGTTTATGATGCAATCCAAGACCATCATAAAGAGCTGTGCCGAGTCGGGCATGAGCGTTGAGCAGGTGTTCACCGTTGCAAATGAAAAGCTCTGCGAAGGTAACGATGCAGGTATGTTCGTTACCGCTTGGATGGGTATTCTGAACGTAAAGACCGGCAAGGTACTCTTTGCCAACGCAGGTCACAATCCTCCCCTTGTAAAGCACGCAGACGGTACATACGAATACCTCAAAACCCGTGCAGGCTTTGTGCTTGCAGGTATGGAGGGTGTTCGCTACAGGGGGAATGAGTTGGAGCTTGCACCCGGTGATGCGATTTATCTCTACACCGACGGTGTTACCGAAGCGACCGATCTGAACACAGAGCTTTACGGAGAAGATCGCCTGCATACCGTTCTTGAAAAATATAAGGATGCAGCACCGCAGGTAATTTGTGATGAGGTCAAGCGTGATGTAGATGCCTTTGTTGGAGAAGCACCGCAGTTTGATGATATTACAATGCTTGCTCTGAAATACAACGGACAGGAGGATGCACAGTGAAAGAATTGACGGTAGAAGCGAAGACCACAAATATTGAAGCAGTAACGGACTTTGTAAACGAGCAGCTTGAAGCTCTTGATTGCCCGATGAAAGCGCAGATGCAGATTGATATTGCCATCGACGAGCTTTTCGGCAATATCGCACACTATGCGTACAATCCCGAAATCGGTAAGGCGACCGTTCGAGTAGAAGTTATCGAAGATCCTCTTGCGGTTACTATTACTTTTATTGATAACGGTGTACCTTATGATCCCCTTGCAAAAGCCGATCCCGACACAACGCTTTCCGCAGAAGAAAGAGAGATCGGCGGCTTAGGTATTTATATGGTGAAGAAGTCTATGGACGATATCACTTACGAATACAAGGACGGACAGAATATCCTCGCAATCAAGAAAAATTTGCAATAAAAATCAAGGAAGAAAGCCTATGAATCAACAATTATTCAGAAAAAAGAGCGTGGACAAGGTATCTTCGCCCGAACAGCTCAACGAATACATACGAGTAGCCAATCCCGGCGTGTGGATGGTGCTTGCGGCAATCGTAATTCTGCTTGCGGGTGTAGTCGTTTGGGGCTTTATTGGTCACCTCGATACCACACTTCCTACCGCTGTCGTTTGTGAGAACGGCGAAGCTGTGATATACGTGAAGGAAGCCGATGCAGAGAAAATTGCTGTCGGCATGACCGTCCGTGTGGACGATAAGGAATACACGGTAAGTGAAATTCCCACCGAGCCGAAGCGTGTGGACGATACAATGTCCGAATACGCTATCCACGCAAGCGGACTTACCGCAGGCGAATGGGTATATGCCGTAAAGGTGAATGGCGACATTGCCGACGGCGTACATAAGGCCGAGATCGTAATAGAGCGCATCTCTCCCATTTCCTTTATTCTAAACTGAGGTGAAGAATATGGGAAAGACCAAAGACACAATAAAAACACCCATAGAGAAGGGTGTTGCCAAGGTTCCTGTCGTGATGCAGATGGAAGCGCTCGAATGCGGCGCGGCATCGCTTACGATGATCTTGGCGTATTACGGAAAATGGATACCGCTTGAGCAGGTACGCGCGGATTGCGGCGTTTCCCGTGACGGCTCTAACGCCAAAAACGTACTCAAAGCGGCACGAAGCTACGGTCTTACCGCAAAGGGCTATCGCTATGAGCCGGATGAACTAAAAAAGAACGGAAAATTCCCCTGTATCATCCATTGGAACTTCAATCACTTTGTGGTGCTTGACGGTTTCAAAGGAAACAAGGCGGTGCTGAACGATCCTGCAAAGGGAACGTATAGCGTACCGATGGAAACCTTCGACAATTCCTTTACGGGCATTTGTCTGATGTTTGAGCCCGGCGATTCCTTTGAACCCGGCGGCAAGCCCAAGAGCATGGTTGCCTTTGCAAAGGAAAAGATGCGTGGCGCAGGTGTCGCCGTGGCGTTTACGATTATCACCACCGTGATAACCTCGCTCATCGGTATCATCAACCCCGCTTTTTCACGAATTTTCATCGACCGATTGCTCACAGGACAGAACCCCGATTGGTTTATGCCGTTTATTTGGGCGCTAACTGCACTTTCGGCGGTACAGATCATTATCTCCTTCATTGAGGCGATATTTGAAGCGCGTATCAGCGCAAAGATCGATGCCGTTGGTAGCACCACCTTTATGTGGAAGGTGCTTCGTATGCCGATGGAATTCTTCTCGCAGAGAATGGCAGGCGACATTCAACAGCGCAAGGGCTCTAACGCATCGGTTGCTTCCACACTTGTGCATACCTTTGCACCTCTTGTGATTGAGGCGTGCATGATGGTGTTCTACCTTGTGGTTATGATCCGATACAGCCTCCTTCTGACACTTGTTGGAATCGCATCTATACTCATCAATATGTTTATGTCCCGTATTATCTCGAAAAAGCGTGTGAACATCACCCGTGTTTCTATGCGTGACTCGGGTAAACTCGCAGGCGCGACCGTGGCAGGCATCGAAATGATCGAAACCATTAAGGCAAGCGGTGCGGAAAACGGCTTTTTTGAGAAATGGGCAGGCTATCAGGCAAGCGTGAACACACAGAAGGTCAAGTTTGCCAAGCTCAATCAGTATCTCGGTATGATTCCGTCCCTCGTATCTACGCTGACAAACACCGCTGTGCTTATAATCGGTGTGTATCTGACGATGGAGGGCAGCTTCACCGTTGGTATGGTGATGGCGTTCCAAGGCTTCCTCGGTTCGTTTATGTCACCTGCACAGCAGCTTATTTCCGCAGGTCAGACCTTGCAGGAGATGCGTGCCGAGATGGAACGTATCGAGGACGTTATGAAATATCCCACCGACGTCCTTTGCGAACAGGCAGCGGATGAGGGTGAAGATACAGAGTATGACAAGCTCTCGGGTAACGTGGAAATGAGAAACGTTACCTTCGGCTACTCCCGACTCGGTGAGCCTCTGATCCGTGACTTCAACCTTACCTTGCGTCCCGGCAGCCGTGTTGCCTTTGTTGGAACTTCGGGTTGCGGAAAGTCAACGCTCTCCAAGCTCATTTCG
>CALAXC010000022.1 GCA_937894775.1 uncultured Clostridia bacterium | reverse complement strand
GGAAGTTATTAAATTATCCGATAAAAAGAATGAGGAAGATAAGAAGAAAAATAGAATTCGACCTAAAAATAAGAAAAATATAATATTAATATTCCAATAATTTTGCGAATTGTTTCGTGTTTTGCTATACTTTTAAAGAAATAAGAAAGGAGTTTTGTATGAGTATTGTAAAAGAATTTGTACAAAGTGCAAAGTCTTGTTGCTTTTTCTAATGTCAAAATTTTGCAACAACAGGCAAAATAGTTTGGCGCAGACTTTGCAGAATTGACAAGTGAATATTTTCGCACCAACATGGACACTAAGGAATTGTATGATTTTTATGAATCTTCTTAAATATATTTTTCTCATAAACAATACGTAATAACTCACAGCAAGAAGGATCTTTCCCCGACCAACATGCCGATAAAGAATCGATGCTTGTTTGCAATTCTTGCAGTAATTCATTAGTTAAGACAAAGTCTTTTTCCCTAAAAATTAAAGTATTTTCCTTTACAATTTTCGCTTTTTCAAATGGATTATTATTTAAATCAGCTTGATGCAATGGTAACAAAATATGAGTCAGTGCTCCAACCACTGATAATGAACCATCCATTAATCCCTGTCTGTATGATGAAACATTATGAAGTGATTCGTAGAAATTCTTGAAGCCTAAACGGCTTGCAGCCATTTTATGTTCGAGTGTTAACGCCTTCACATTTTTTATTTGCTCCCACTTGGTATCACTCGTAATCTTTGACATCTGATGAAGAATGGCTTGCTCTGTATCATAAGGGTTTTCACGGGATGATACAAAGACTCGTACAAATCCTCCCGGCTTATCTCCTCTTGACATTTGCTCAATCCCATCAACGGGCTTCCTTATTGAATTGCACAAATCAACGATTCTTTTCCTGCTACGATGATTCATAATTTTTCTCGGAGTTTCCCAAGTGGTCGGAATAGATTTGTGAAGATCATCTTTTCCGTCCAAATAGATTCTCTGCATTATATCGCCGAGCAATCCAAGAGAAAAACGCTCAGCATATTTCTCTTGGATTTGCAGAAATACATTCATTAGATCTTTTTTAGTATCCTGACTTTCGTCAATTAACAAAATAGGATATTTATCAACAAGTATCTTTTGCAATGTTTCCTTTTGGGATAAAAACTCTGCGGTGATTTTTATGACCTCAGAATGATCCAAAGAATTGTTTTCGACGTTAAGACCGTCGGGATTATAAATAAAGTGTTTAACTGAATCTAAATATTCAAGTCTTTGCGTTAATTTGGCAAGTTTCTTTTCGGTTTCCTTATACGTTTTCGTGGTTTTACGACTTGTAGTTAATTTTGTTTCCGCTTCTGCTTTTTTTACACTAATTTCTTGCTTTAACCACTCACGAATATCGCAAGTATGGGCACAAATCAAATTCCAAGCAAAGCTATGAATAGTTGATATCTCAAACAATGGATTATAGCGCGATCTTCGCTTTATCTCATCGCGCGCGGCGTTTGTGTATGTAATAACAGCTACATTTCTACCGTTTAATTTGAGTTCTCGCCCCATTTTAGCATTTATATACTCCAATGCAGAAACTAAACTGCGAGTTTTTCCACTTCCGGCACCTGCGAATAAGAAAAAGCTTTTTGGATTTTTCAGATCAAAACAACTTTGGATAACGCTATCTGCATTACTATCTCTGTTATCATCAGTAACAACGCGAATATCCTCCATCATTCATCCTCCTTGTTCAAAAAGTCATTATTATCTTTCGACGAAATCTCTTTTTCCAACCATTCTAACGCCTCTGCTATGTATGCAGGTATCTCTATGCTTTGTGGATCTTTGTTATATATCATATCCAAAGCAAATTCAGCTTTTTTAGCAGTTGTGCTTTCAACCGCATTATAAACATTGGTAGATATTTGAGTTTCATTTTCGGTCTTAAAAGCATTCTTGAATTTCTTTATCAGACCGTTACCTTTCATAGTTTTGAAACTGTCAAAATTGGTATATGCTAAAGAGTCTTCAAATGTAGTAGGGATAAATTCATGCTCTGTTCCATCAGAAAAGGTGACATTTATAGGAGTCTGATAAGCCACTCTTGTTTTTGCATCGTCAATATGAGGATTAGATTCTACCTTGCTATCAAAGTCAAGATCAAGCAAATAGTCCAAATCCGTATTTTTAATTACCCAATTTTTAATTGTTGGATTAGATGAAAAGTATCCTTTACCACGTTTGGGTAAAACGCCTGCACTATGAGCACCATGAGCACTATCCAAATCAGCAATAACCAAACAAGAGATTCCTAACGTATCAATCAGTGGTTTCAAATAATGTGCATATCGTCCGCCAATCTCTAAAACGGAGATATAAGCATCGTCCAACACTTCATACTTATTAAGGAAATAGGGCATAAACATTCTCTCGCCTGCCCCCTCTATCAATATAGCAGCATCGGCAAAGAACAAATCACAATGAGTAGTTCTAAGATATCTTGTTACAAAACGGGATGTCTGCGTTGATACTCCAAATACATTAGACAAATTGATAACCACCGAGATTGGTAATCCATCAGCACTCTTAGTTCTTCTAAAATAACGGAGATTAGCGAACTCACACTCCAATGCAATGCTACTTGAATGAGTTGAAACAATCATCTGAGTACAGTAATCGTTTTTATTTTTCAATAATGGATTGTTTCTTAGAATATCATACGCATTTTTGATAAACACTTGCTGAACCTGAACATGCAAATGTGCCTCGGGTTCATCAATT
>CALAXC010000021.1 GCA_937894775.1 uncultured Clostridia bacterium | reverse complement strand
TCATCGCCGCGCCGGTGTCTGCTTTTGTCACGGCATCGAGGTGGCTGTAGATATTTGCCGTAGTGAATATCAAATATCCTCACACATTGGTCCGTCAAGATACTTTTTCTCGGGCGGGGGTGTTTTATCTATCAATTTATAATAGATGTGAATTTCTCTTGGCTCCTTGCTATACTTGCCGGGGCATTTATCAACCGTAACAAACTCTATGAGTTCCATACACATTTCTCTTGTCAGAGTCGGAACCTGCATATAGTTTTTCAACCTACGGACGAACTCATTAACGTCGGCAATTTCTTTGCTTTTGTTAACCTGTCGCGTCTCAATCTCAGATCGTTCGGTCAGCAGCTCGTTTTTTTCGTCCTGATACTTGTTGAGCAAGCCCACGCAAATATCTTCAGGGATTCTGCCGACCACCTTATCCTCATAGGCAGACACGATGAGCCGTTCAAGCTCTGCAAGTCTACGGCTGATTTGATTTGCTCTCTTTCGATCCTTTGTTACTTCATCGGAAGAAATTTGCTCGCACTTTCTAAGAAACTGTGCTTTTGCCTTTTCTTCGTCTGCTTCAACAAGCGAGATCTTTGAGCGAATGTCCTCAAGCACAACTTGCTCAAGGGTTGCCATTTTGATATAATGGCTGCAGCAGGAACGACCTCTGAATTTATTAAAGCTACCGCAATTATAGTAATTGCGAATGTAGATCCTCGGACCGCTTCGTGAGTGCCTTGTGTTGTTCCAACCGGCGTGCATTTTAGCACCGCAGTCAGCACAATAGCACAGACCGGAAAGCGGCTGTACCACGCCCGTACGGTTCTTCTTGCCCTGACTTACCGAGGCTTCCATCTCACGGCACTTGTCCCACAGTTCTTGGCTTACAATGGCTTCGTGAGTGTTGTAGACCCATACCATATCCTCGGGATCGCGCTTGACCGTTTTCTTGTTTTTATAGGAAACGGTTGTTGTACGCATTTGTACGAGGTGTCCGAGGTAAATGGGATTGGTAATGACCTGCTTTACCGTACCGGATGACCACAGGTGATGCGACTGCCGTGTGTTGGGGATACCGAACTTTTCTTCTTTGTAATCCGAGGGAGTTTTAATACCTTCGGCATTAAACGTATCAGCAATCTTGTTGGGACTGATACCGCTTGCCCTCATTTCAAACATCCGAAGAACGTTACTCGCTGCCGGTTCGTCACGAACAGGCAGTTTCTTTTCGTCCGTACCCTTCACATATCCGTAGGGAGCGGAAGTTGAACGGTATTTGCCGGATTTTGCGTTTGACTCAATGACCGTACGAATCTTCTTACTGGTATTTGCCGCGTGCCATTCGTTGAACACGTTCATAATCGGCATCATATCCATACCGGAGCTTTCGCTGTTTGCGGTGTCTACGTTATCCCCAAGGGCAATGAAGCGGATGTTATACATCGGGAAAATGTAATCCGTATATTGTCCTACCTCGATATAGTTTCTTCCGAAACGGCTGAGATCCTTGACGATAATGACATTGATCCTGCCAATCTTGGCATCTTCCAAAAGCCTTTGCACACCGGGGCGATTGAAGTTAGTGCCTGAGTATCCGTCGTCAATGTATGTATCAATAAGCTCGAAGCCTTGTTCTATGACGTACTTTTCAAGGATTCGCCTTTGATTCTCGATTGACAGGGATTCACCGGCACGGGCATCATCGTTGGATAGTCTGAGATAAATTCCTGCTTTTGTATTTGATTTTTGCTTTGACATTGTATATTTTTAACTCCTTTTCCGTCAAAGCAGCTTGATTTGTACACTTTTATTATATCACAAAACACATGTATTTTCAAGCCGCTTTGACGGATTTATAGACTTATGGTTTATTAACAGCCTCTTTGGATGTTAAATCGGCATACGCTTTTGTTGTTGCAAGAGCGAGAACTACCGCAGAAACATCCTTGCTGCCAACATAATGGCTGACAATATTATAGGGAACACCGTCAATCACATATGAATTACTACTCGTTGGGCGATCATTATATTTCAGCCTTAACTCGTCAAGAGTTGGCTTTTTTGCCATAGGCAATACCTCCTATTTGTAATTGCCTCCATTTCTGCCGGAGGCGGGCAATCTAAAATACATCATAAAATTCTCCTTACGGGCGGTGACGGATGCCACCGCCCTGTGTTAATCTGTCCCTGTTTCCATATATATCAGTCCCGCATATTAGGGGACGTTGTGTTCAATTTGAAAAATTCCTTCTTAAATATAAAAATTGGTTGTTACTGGGCTTTTTTCTTGGGATTCTCTTCTGCTAAATAGATTCTTGTTACCTTGTAACGATGATGACCGAGATTTTCGCTAACGATCTTTTTGGCTTGTTTTGGGTTTTCTATCAATGCGTCTGCGTGGGTCTTCTGTGCATAGCCGTGGCGAAGTCCGTGCCAGGAGATGGTGGCGTGTCTTTTCTTCTTGCCTTCTTCTACGATCTTGTCACGATCCTTGACCATAAACTTCTCTCTGTTGTAGCTCATCCAGTTCTGTAGAGATCGTTTTTCGTCCAGAACACCGTGCTTTTCGCTGTTTGAGATCAGATAATCACCGGGGCGTAATCCTCTGGCTTGAAAATATTCAACATATCTGACGATCAACGCTCTTTGTGTCAAATTGAGTGTAATATTACGCTTTTGACCGCCTTTGCCTTTGGGGACCACAAGCTGACCGTTTTTCAGCGCCGACATTAAATATTCAAGCTTCGTTCTGCACATTTCTTCTATTCTTAATCCGAAAGCTTCGATGAAATCAAAAGCGATCACCACATCCGTTCTGCCCATTTCCTCAGCAATTGCTCTTGCCTTCTCTTTTTCTTCGGGGAGCCATGCGCGATTCTCTACACCAACAGCTCTCTTGGGAA
>CALAXC010000020.1 GCA_937894775.1 uncultured Clostridia bacterium | reverse complement strand
CCTTTGGGGCTGTATCTCATCACGCGTCAGCGTGCATCCTCCTGCGGCTTGATGAGATGCAACACTGCGTGTTGATGATATGCAATTCCTGCAGAATTGATGATATACAAGGCTTCGCCTTGATTTATTTGCTGAAAAGTGATATAATCTGATAAACAAGAATTTGATAAACAGTTCCTATCGTTTGAATCTGAGCAAAGGAGTTTTGGTACTATATGTGGAATGAAATAAAAAATGAAATTGATATCGAAAATTTGATGAAAGAATATAGCGGCTTTCACGATAGCTGTATAGTATCAATAAACTATCATAGCGGAGCATTTGTTAATGATAAGGGTGCTATGGCAAATGGCGGATTGCTTGAGCATAGCATTGAAATGATATTACATAGTCAGTGTAATAAACCTATTGAACTGCGTTTTACAGGAGTAAGAAAATGTAATATTGTTGGCTGGCAGGATAATTATTTCTGCGACATTTTTGGTGCATATTTGAATTTTCATAGCGACCTATTTGGTAAAACTCGTGATGGCAAGCTGATAGTATGGGCGGATTGGGATGGTTACAATCCCATAAATTATACGGAAGAAAAACCGATTTCCACTAACGGAGAACACAGTACTTATATAATTGCTGAAAAGCTGTTTTGGAGAATAATGACGGAGGACTAATTAAGAGCGACAAATACCAATTTGTAGAATAGATAACGCACACTACTTTTGGTCGTTTTTACCCCAGCTTATACACCTTTTAGTCGCTTTTTCGCAAAATAACAGACGGTGTACTTTTGTATGCCGTCTGTTATTTTTGCAGATATAAAAACGGGACTTGAAGGGGAGCGGTAGTGAATGGGACTGAGTCATTCAGATGCATAGGTACTGTCGCAAATTTGCATTTTGAGACAGCCTCTTTCTTTTATTATTTGTTTATCTTGACTTTTTTAAAAAAATATGCTACAATGATCGGGTTAGTAAAATTCTATACAAAGGTAATATACAAAAGTGAAAAAATACAGAATAATTGATTCCCACTGTCACATATACCCCGATAAAATTGCCGAAAAAGCTTCTGCAAATACGGGACATTTCTATGATCTACCTGCTCTTCTCGACGGCAAGATATCTACCCTTCTTGAACACGGAAAGGCGGCAGGAATTGAACATTTTATAGTTCAATCGGTTGCAACTACGCCCAAGCAAGTTTCAAGCATTAATAACTTTATTGCCGAATCCGTATCCGCAAGCGAAGGTCATTTTACAGGTCTTGGAACGCTTCACCCCGACAGCGAAGATATGGAAACCGACGTAAACGAGATACTCTCTTTAGGATTAAAAGGTATCAAGCTTCATCCTGACATACAAAGAGTTGAAATTGACGATCCAAGAA
Organism: uncultured Clostridia bacterium; assembly: GCA_937894775.1. GTDB lineage: Bacteria > Bacillota > Clostridia > Oscillospirales > CAG-272 > HGM12713. The sequence continues at coordinate 12,653 of CALAXC010000020.1, read as the reverse complement.
TGCACAAAATGTACAAGCTTTGCGAAGGCAAACTCCCCATACTTATGCACACGGGCGACTGCAGATATGACTTTTCAAACCCAAACCGAATGATTCCCATACTTGAGCAATATCCCGATCTGACGGTTATAGGCGCACATTTTGGCGGATGGTCTATTTGGGAAGAAGCTACGGACAAGCTAAGTAAATACAAAAATTTCTTGGTAGACTGTTCCTCATCGCTCTATGCAATAACACCGCAAACAGCAAAAGAGCTTATCCACATTTACGGTGTACACCGTGTACTCTTTGGGACTGACTACCCATTATGGAAACCCGAAGTAGAGCTTGAACGGTTTATGCAGATCGACCTTACCGAAGAAGAGCGCGAAGATATATTATACAATAACGCAGCAAAATTGTTTTCGATCAAAATATAAAAATACGGTGTCTCAAATTTCCATTTGAGTCACCGTATTTTTTATTAAATATCATATTCTAAATATCGTATTTTGCGAGAATTTCACTCGGCGTCTTTCTGAGAAGTGCCAATATCGGCAAAGTTCCGAAGAACAAGCTTATCGCATAGAGGAGCACAAGGTCCATACCTGCAAGCCAAAGCGGATAATAGAATATTTCTGACACAAGTGTCGACATTCCGAGCGCAAAACCAATAAACAGGCTTGAAACCAAATATCCTACAAACACCGTAAGTGTTGTAAGTACAATAGCTTCAACAAAGAATTTAAATACAAGATTTTTCTTAGATACACCTATCGCTCGGTAAATACCAACTTCTTTAATTCTATTCATCAAAGAAGACCTCATAATGAAATACATACACAAGCTCATCAGGACAATAATTACCGTCATTGCGATAAGACTACCTACTATTTCATCGGTATTATCCTGAATAATACTATCAAAGAGTGTATCCGGTGTTATCATAGCCTTCATATAATTACTTGGAGCAGATAGAGAAGAAAACTCGGAATCCAACCATTCAGCGGTTTTTTCGGGATCGTTTGAATGAATTACCGTATAATACATATTTCCAAAATACTCCATATCGACCACAGCATCAGCGCTTACTCCCACCGACATTTTTTCGATCGCTATCTCGGTATCAACATCAGAATCGATCTCGGGAACGGAATTTCCGTAATTAATACCGCCCGTAGGCTCGAGTGCTGTCGGATCGGTTTTTCCGATCTGCTTTGAAAACGCAATATAATCCTCCTTGCTCACCATATAGGTATTTATATTAAAGTATACGTTTTTGTTATCTGCATAAAATTCATCTTCATATGCAAGAACTGTATTCTTTATATCCTCATAAGCGTAAGGCAAGTTATCATATTCTTTTTTCATCTGTTCTTTTGTCGGATAACTTCCGTAAAGCTCCTTATAGACAGATGCCTTATAATACTCCTCGGGCAAATAAGCATACTTGACTTTTTCCACGCCTTTTACAGCATAAAGCCATAATTCTATGCTCTCTGATTCAAAGAAATGGAGATCCTTAAGAAATCCATCGCTTTCAGCATAAAAATAGTCATAATACTCATAATAACGTGAAGTCATCACTTCTTCAACAGCACTACGGAATTCACTGCTTCCTTCGGCAAGCTCGGGATAGGTCGACTTTACCAACTCAGCAAAGAACTCATATTCATCAACCTTCTTTATTCCGTTTGCTTCAAGCCATCCTTTATAATCGTTGTAAAATTCCTTTACCGCAACGACCGTTATATCCCTGCCCTGGATCTTAACCTTTTCACCGACCTTAGGATATTCAACACCTATCCGTTTATTCTTGATCGCAAGAACCGCCTCTCCTGAATCGACCTCAATACCAAAATCGGATGCAAGTGTTGTATATGGCGCGACTCCACCGTTACGGATATACTTTGCCATCGCAAGCTCTGTAATATAGATGGCAGGCTCACTTGATTCAACAATACCCGCAATTCTCGGATATTTTCCGTCAACAGTAAAAACAGCAGACATAAGGCCGATAAGGTCTTCACGTTCAGTTATATATCCCAGTGTTGATTTTTCGAGCAGTTCATCTGCAACCTTAGTGGTTATCACCATTTCGGTATCGGAAAGATCATCTTTTTTACCTTCAACAAGCTTCAGATCAACCGCCAAAGACTCATCAAGATATACCGCATTGGTAAGAAAATTATTTTGCCAATCATACTGATCAAAGGTCTCAAAGGTTCCTGTGCGGAAGAGGATATTATCATCTCCTCTGGGATAATTTACTGTAAGGCGAACGTAATCTATTCCTGTGCTATCCTTTCCAACCGCCTCATTCAACTTTTCAGATACTTCCCCGTCGGGTGTATAAACATAGAAAACATTGTGATTGTATTGACTTCTTGCATCAATAATATCACCAAAAGCAGAGCCGAATACCGTACTCATAAAAACGATAACAGATGCAAACATACACATACATCCGCGGAGAATTTTTTTACCCTTTTTACGGTTTTTGAAATTAGCAATATATCCGCTCTTGACCGAGGATTTAAAGGAAAACAGTCTTCCGAATCGAGTTCCCTGAACGGGAGGAAGCTTTGACATATCAATTGCCGCACTGACTGTGTTTGCATTTACCTTTTCTTCATATACCCCTTCGCAAAGCTTGATCTCACTGAACTCGTCGATGATCTGCACCTTTTGAGTTCCAACCTGAAGATATATTTTTCCGTTATTATTTACTATCCTCAGCTTTATCGGTTTTTCGGGAATATCACCGTAATATTCGATCTTGGCGCTTTGATCGGTAATATCACGTTTGGTAAGTTCTCCAAGATAGATGTAATTCTTATCTTTAGCGGCAAATCCGTTTGCTTCGGTATTCTGCTTCATTCCGACCGTCTTACCGTCACGCAGTTCAATTACGGTATCGCAATAATAATCCACAAGATTAGCTTCGTGCGTAACAAGAAGAACAAGATGATCCTTTGCGATCGCCTTAAGCAGATCCATTATCATTACGGTATTTGCCTCATCGAGGTTACCCGTAGGCTCATCGGCAAGAATGATACGCGGATTTTTAACAATAGCTCTTGCAATTGCTATACGCTGTTGCTGACCGCCCGAAAGCGTATCGGGAGTTCTCTTTGCGTATTTTTCCATATCAACGTTTGTAAGAGCCGCTGTAACACGCGCTTCGATCTCATCCTCGTCGGTCATACCGCAAAGACGAAGCGCATCTGCTACGTTATCAAAGCATGACTCGGATTTATTAAGATTATAATTTTGGAAAATATACCCTATATACTGATTTCTTATAATATCGGTATTTTCTGTAATGCTTTGATCTTCGATCGTAACAGTACCTTCGGCAAATTTGTCAAGACCGCCTATAACGTTGAGAAGAGTAGTCTTTCCGCATCCGCTTTTACCGAAAATAGCAACCATTCCCTTTTCCGGGAGGTCGAGAGTAATATCATTGATGACGTGAATTTCATTCTGACGTCCTTTATTAAAAAACTTATGTAACCCTTTAATACTGATCATTCTACGTTACCTCCTTTCAAGGATTTCTTTACGCTCTGACCAAACAGCTTTTTGATCTGCTTATAAGTAGTTCTTACTGTAAGTGCTATCATACCTATAAATATTAAAGCATATTGCCAAGCATAAAGATATACAAAATATTCGTTAAATTTAGGTGTTGTAAAGATCAATATCGCTGTCAGCACAACCAAAATGAACGCAGGAATAAGCGATATCAGCATTCTGACGTACATTCCGATCTGAATAACTCTTACTTGAATACCCATAGAACGCATTATCGCCATATCGCCCTTGAAAGCTCCAAGTGTTCTGCTTGAGCAAAGATTAATAAAGAAAGCAATAAACACGATAGACATTATCCACATAAATGCTAACGCAAAGCAAGCAAGTATTGTTGCAATAACCATACTCGCATCCGGCTCATAGGTTGTGTCGGAAGGAACTGCAATATAGCCCTTATCCTTAAGCATTTCCGCAGCACTGTAAGCGGCTTTATCATTCTCAAAGAAGAGCGATGCCTGCGTATAAGAATCCTTCAGCACCGTTTCGGAAATCTCACAAAGAAGCTCATCGCTTATCATAATTCCATTTCCTTCTCCGCGCCATGCCTCAAACATACCGATATCATCAGGCTTTTTGTCTGTTATATCTGCATTGTTAAAAACCTTTTCAAAAACATAAGCCTTTGAAGTATTACCGTAATTATAATTATATCTGAAATACTTTGCAACATACCGGACTGTAGTATCATAGGTGTTTAAATTTTTTACGTACGAATTATATTCCTGAGAATTGATATATATCTTATCTGCAGGCATATCAAAAGACGGAATCAGATCGTAAAGCTCAAATTTTCTGTTCATATTATTACCTGAGATTACCGAAGCATACATTTCTGAATTCGAAGAACTTATCAAGAAGTGTATCGCTGTAGCAACACGGAAGCCTTCTTCGGTAAACAGACACTCGGGTGTTATATTATTATCATAGTAATACTTAACGCCTACAAGCTTATACGTAGTCCTACCTATCAATATTGTAGGCACTTCGATTTTATTTTTTCCAACCTCAGGTTGATATGAAATAGGCAAATATAACAGTACCTCATTTTTTTCTTTAGGATATCTGCCTACGATATCATCACCATAATTCTTTCCGTATACCGAATTTGCCGTTGGATATTCCCAATCAACATAATCTTCACCGCAAGGAATAATGATAGATTGCATAATACCTTCATCAAGAAGCTTATCATAATGAAGATAGCTATCAGCTTTGTAATCTTTTACAAGAGATTTCAGCTCTTCATCGGTAAAGATCTCTCCACTCTGCTTTGTAAGAACAAGTCTGCCGTCTATATGGTTAAACATATAATGCGGTTTGAACAAAGCAGATGCCGCTCCGCAAAGTGAAGTTACGAGGAATATTCCCATTGTACCTATGATCATCAGCATACAGAGAAACACCGAGAGTCGAGGCTTTGCTGTAAATATTGTTTTTCCAAGAGTAAAGCCGTTTTTTATCTGTCGCTTGACTTCTTGCTTTTTATCTTTTTTTGAAGGCTTTGAGTTAAGCTTGGTTTCTTCTTGAATAGCTGTATTTTTGATCATATGGTCGGATTCCACCGCCCCGTCAAAAATACGGATATGTCTTGTAGCACATTGTTCGACCTGCTCAAAGTTATGTGTCACAACAATAACAAGCTTTTCTTCCGATACTTCGCGAAGAAGCTCTATAATTTCTTTCGAAGTATTGAAATCGAGGTTTCCCGTAGGCTCGTCAGCAAGAATGATGGGACTGTCCTTTGCAAGAGCGCGGGCAATGACCGTTCTCTGCTTCTGACCACCCGAAAGCTTGCTTCCCTTATGATTAACATGTGAAGCCAGTCCAACACGTCTTATAAGCTCCATCGCCTTTTCCCGCCGTGCTTTTTTATCCTCTATATGCATCAGCGCAAGCTCAACATTCTGAAGCACGGTAAAGCTCTCGATAATATTATAATCCTGAAAAATGAATGATATATATTTTTCACGGTATTCTTCCCATTCGGGCTGCAAATAATGTGAGGTGCTCTGCCCCTCAATAAAAAGCTCGCCCTCCTCATAAGAATCCATTCCGCTGATAACATTCAATAGTGTTGATTTACCCGATCCCGATTTACCCGTAACCGCAACAAATTCACCGCGGTCGAAGGAAAGATTTACACCGCGTATACCAACTGCCACATTACCTTCGGATACATAAATTTTCCCTATATCCTTTAATGCCAGTAAAGCCATTTCGATAAAATTCCTTTCTTCATACTTTATATTTAAAATTCGAATTGAATTATTTTTCTTTTATAAATGCTAACACCGCCGTAAAGCAAAGCGCAACTGAAATAAATGCTCCAATGAGTGAAAAGAAGCTTATTCCATAAAGCAAGGGCGCTAAAGAAAGCACAGCAGATATTACAGATAGCAATATAAGCGGCGCTCTCAATTGTCTTTTCGTTATAATTGCGACAATAGTCATTATTAGTAACACACACGTCAAAAGAGCTACAATAAACGGTGAAAAGTTTGCATATCCGAAAGGTGTAAGATCAAAATAAGAATAAGTACGTCGCCACGGCTCCCCCTCAGGATTTGCAAAATTACAGACCGCGCCGTACGGTAATATCTCTAATATAAGCGCTACTGTTAAAGTGCATAGCATTGCAATTTTCTTTTTCACCGTAAAATCTCCTCCCGGAATTATAAAAAGCGATAAAAAACCAAAAGTGCGTGACCGAAGTCACGCACAAAAAACGCAAACTCCAAGTCGCTAAACCAACTTGAATACAACAAGAACACCCTGCCTTCTACAAGCGGAATTTGCATTTTTATCAAATTCTTTATGTAAAAGGTCAAAAAAGGTATAGTATCCCCCTAAAAAATAGGTGTCTTTTTTATATCAAATTGGTTTAGCATTATTATTATATCACAAAATATCAAGTAAGTCTATACGTTTTAAAAAAGAAATATAACTTTTTTCTTCTTATATTTTTTCAAAAAAACCGCACTCCGTTGCTAATGCATTGGAATGCGGTCTTTTTATATTTCAGATATGATCACCTATTCGATCAAAGGACAATTTCCATACCTATCTTTTGCGGTACAAGTCCCTGCGCCTCATAAAACTTGAGTGCCGACGGATTACAGCTCCATACGTTAAGCGTAAGATTATAGCAACCGCTTTCCCTTGCAAGCTGAAGTGCCGCTTCATACAGTTCCCTGCCAATATGCTCTCCGCGTCGAGCTTCATCGACACACAGATCATCAATATACAGAGTCTTTATATCGGTAAGCACCGAATTGTCGATATGCTGCTGATAAATGCAAAAGCAATATCCCAGAACTTCATCATTTTCACCGACCGAAACAAGTATCGGACGGCTTTCGTCCTTCAAAAGGTTCTCTAATTCTTCATCTGAATACTTTTTGCCGATTTTAAATATATCAGGTCTGCCGTTATGGTGAACCAGACAAACCTGCGAAAGAAGATCTCCAATTTTGGGAATATCTTTTTGAGCGGCTCTTCTTATCATTTTATACCTCTCTTAAAGCTTATCTGCAATATCAAGGATCAATCTTTCTGTCTTTTCCCAACCGAGACAAGGATCTGTGATCGACTTACCGAATACGTGCTCACCAACACTCTGCGCTCCGTCCTCAAGATAGCTCTCGATCATAAGTCCTTTAACAAGTCGCTTAATATTTGCGTTTTGATTACGGCTATGAACAATATCCTTTGCAATACGTATCTGCTCCAAGTACTTTTTACCTGAGTTATTATGGTTGGTATCTACAATAACAGAGGGATTTGTAAGATTTGATTTTTCGTAAAGCTCTTCAACTCTTAAAAGATCCTCGTAATGATAGTTAGAAGCGCTTCTACCCGCATAATCAATATATCCGCGCAAAATTGCGTGAGCATACGGGTTACCGTCGCTTGTAACCTCCCAACCCCGATAGATGAAAGTATGACTCGACTGTGCAGCTACGATAGAATTCATCATAACGCTAAGATCTCCGCCCGTAGGATTCTTCATACCTACGGGAGCGCCTATTCCGCTTGCGGTAAGTCTGTGCTGCTGATTTTCAACCGAACGCGCACCTACGGCGACATAAGAAAGTAAGTCGGAGAGGTAACGGTAATTTTCGGGATAAAGCATTTCATCTGCACAGGAATAACCGTAATCACGTAATGCCGCCAAATGAAGCTCACGAATCGCAACGATTCCCTTATACATATCGGGCTTCGAATCGGGATCCGGCTGATGAAGCATTCCTTTATAACCCTGACCTGTTGTTCTCGGTTTATTTGTATATATACGGGGAATGATTATAATTTTATCTCCTACCTGCTCTTCGATCTTACGAAGTCTTGAAATATATTCAAGTACAGGCTCACTGTGATCTGCCGAGCACGGTCCTATGACAAGTATAAATTTATCCGATCTGCCATCAAACACGGCACGTATGCTCTCATCACGTTCTGCCTTTATCTGCTCCATACGTTCTGTTAAAGGATACTCTTTTTTTACTTCCTGAGGAATAGGAAGCTTTCTATGGAAATTCATCTGCATTTTTATTTACCTCCAAATTATATCTGTATTTATTTTTTACGTCTTTTATTTTTTCGGAACGGAATAACAAAACAAAACGTCCTCTGTATTCCGAAAAAGAATACAGAGGACGAGAAATATTATCCCGCGGTACCACCTCAGTTTACCGCTATCTCTCGGTAGCGGCCTTATCAGGTACAAATATACCTTAGTTCTATAACGGGAACTCCCGTTGCATCCTACTACAGATCTATCTGATTCAGCGCACTGCTAACAGAATGAATTCGAAAGGACATCACCTTTGCCTCGCACCAACCGGCAACTCTCTCCAGGATCGTTCCAATCTACTGGTTTCTGCTCCTCGCATTTAACATTTGAATTATAGCACGTTAAAGTGATAAAGTCAATAGATTTTATAAAAAAAATATTTCACGCAAAATCTTTTTTTGCTGTTCTTATCTGAAACATTTGATAAATGATTAAATCTGTTTTTTATGTCACTCTGATAAAATATAAGCTATAAAATTTAAATTTCCAATATTTTTTCTGTACGTCTTGCATTTTTATCAGACTTATTATATAATAATCTCAAGCATTAGTCAAACAAACAATTTTAATATTTACTATCGTTTTTTTCGATGATGGAGGTTATTATGGAATTAAGAAATTTAATAACATTTATTCACGTCGCAGAGCTTGGAAGCTTTACAAAAGCTGCGGATCAGCTCGGATATTCTCAATCTACCGTTTCTTTTCAAATAAAGCAGCTTGAAGAAGAGTTGGACTGTCTTCTCTTTGAACGCATAAATCACACCATTACTCTTACCGAGCGCGGGCATGAGCTTGTATCATACGCACACAAAGTTCGTGAACTAACCGATGAATTCAAGGAAAATCTGACAACCGACGAAAACTGTAAAGGACACATTCACATCGTAACGCCCGATTCTGTCTGTGAAGAAATGATATATTCAAACTATATAGATTTTCACAACAAATATCCTAATATTTCCGTAAAATTCACGACTGCTGATACTTCCGTAATGTTTGATATGCTCGACCACAATGAAGCAGACGCCATTATAACACTTGACAGCCACTCTTACAGAAAAGATTATATAATCGCTAAAGAAGAAATTCTGCCTATGCATTTTGTTACAAATTCAAATTCAAAATTTGCCAACAAAAAAAATCTTAAAATAGCAGATATTGCCAATGAACCATTCATTCTTACCGAATATGGGCAAGGCTACCGTCGTGTATTCGATAAAGAGCTTGCAAAAAAATCCTTGAATATCACCCCCGTTCTCGAGATCGGAAGAACAGATATCATTACGTATATTCTCACAAAAAGCGATATGATATCCTATCTGCCGGATTTTGTTACACAAGAATTTATTGATTCAGGTGATCTATGTTACCTTGACATAACTGATGTAAATATTGATATTTGGAAACAACTTATATATCACAAAAACAAATGGATGTCTAAAAGTCTGAAAAACGTTATTGAATATATAAAGGAATACGATTTTTCTAATTAATAAAAGTGGGACTGCGTCATTTAGCGCAGAACAAAAACACACGAAATAAAAATCAGCTTAAACCGTGAAAACAAGCATGGTTTAAGCTGTTTTTTGTAGGAATTTTCGAGAAAAATCTCTCAAATTCCATTTTTATGTGTGTTTTTTAGCCGCGCTTTGGCCCTCTGGCGTACCTTTGTACGCCGACGAGAACCAAATCACGACTTCTGCATCTGAATGACTCAGTCATTTATTTTTTCCAAATAAAATTATAATTTATAGATTCCCCGCCGTCAACAAGAATATTCTGTCCCGTGCAAAATGTGTTTGTAACGGTAAGAAAGTATGACCATTCGGCTATTTCTTCAACTGTTGCCCATTTTTTTAAAGGCGTTTCATTCATAATTTTTTGCCACAGCTCAGGATCATTTATAACACACTCATTAAGCGGAGTAAGCACTCCGCCCGGATCAAGACTGTTACAGGTTGCGCCATAAGGTGCTATCCTCATCGCAACGTTTTTGGTATACGCAAGAACTCCTCCCTTGCTTGCACAATATTCGGGAAATTCCGCGCCCGTATGACCGCTCGCAGAACCAATATTCAATACCGACTTGATATTCGGCTGTAACGCATATTTTTCGGTAATATAAATAAGCGCTTTTAAATTAATATCTATATCTTCCTCGTTTTGCGTACCCGCATTATTTATTAATATCTCGACTTCATCAATATCGGGAAGCGCTTCTTTATCACGAACATCACATTTATAATGAGTATAATTTTTATTTTCAATGCTTGAGCTTTGACGGTCGATTCCAAAAACCGTATGCCCCACAGATAAAAAACGTTCTGCGATCGCCTTTCCTATGCCTTGTGAAGTACCTGTAATCAAAATCCTCATTTTTTCTCTTTCCCTTCTATGTAATCAAAATACTCCTTACCGACATTCTCCGCCTTCCATTTTTTCGTAATACGGTAACCGATAGGTGAAAATACTATTTCCATAATAAGTTCAGCAACCGCACCTGTCAAGGCGCAAGTCATACACTGCAGGACCGTCCAGCAAAATCCGTTCCAGAATATAGGTGCAAAAAAGACGAATACGATAACCGAAAAAATAAAATTATCAAAAAACTGACCTATAAACGTGGATACATAGGTTCGCATAGCATAAGCAAGTTTTCCGTCGGGATTTTTACGGAAGCATTTTCCGATAGTATAATTCAATATATTATTTATTACAGCCGACGCCAAAAACGCTACCGTGCTTCCGAGAAGAACAAACCACGTACCGCCAAATATACCGTCAAACGCCGTATAATCGTTGGCATTGGACGGAATAATGCTTGCCACAAAGAAGATAAGGCAGGTAAGCAGATTTATTGCCGCTGCGTGAATTGAGATAATAGTTGACGCCTTAGGTCCAAAATGCTTTGTAATAATATCCATACACATAAAAGAAAGCCAGGATATCAATATTCCTCCGTCAAGCGCTATCCAATCGAGCTGCAATAATGTTTTATTGGCAAGCAGATTCATACACACTACGCTCACCGCAAACAAAGTTACCACAGTGACGGGTATTGACCTTAACAATATTTTTGTTTCTTTATAAAGTTTCATTATGATCTCTTTCTGCGATTGATTTTATCTTTTATAATTATATCATATTTTTATTAAGATTTCAATCGTTTTATCTATCTCTATACTGTATTTTAATAAACTATATTACCTTTGAAAAATAATTCGCCAGTGTTTCGGGACTTTCTTTCATTCCGTTATCGAGCCACCATTTCAAAGTTTCCACAAGGGTTGAAGAAATATGATTCACCCAATAATCATGCGGAATATCTTTTTCGTTTTTGCTTACAAAAAGCTGAGGCTGCGTCTCTATCAATTTTTTTAAATTTTCTTTAAAATACCGTAAAAACAACTCATTGTTTTCACAGCTGAGCAAAAGCAATATATTATTATCATTTTTTTGCAAATGCAAAAACAGATGCAGTACGACAGAGGATGGCGGAACACAGTCAAAAATATGTCTGTGCTTTTCACCGCCCGATCCACTTGCATCAAAGATATGACAAAACAGATCCTCACAAAGCTCCTTTAATAAAAAATCCTTTGTTTCAAAATGCGCATAAAAGGTTGCCCTGCCAATATCGGCTTTTTCAATTATCTCACTTACCGTTATCTGATTATAATGTTTTTTTGAAAGAAGTTCAATAAACGCATCAAATATTGCTTCGCGCGTCTTTTTTTGCCGTCTATCCATATTTTCTCCATACAATATTTAAAATTTGTTCGGTATCGAACGTTCTGCTAAAAAAATACATTGATTTTCTTCCGTTGGAGTCTTTAAAAGCAGGTGCATTTACAAAGTCAACACGACCATCATTTGTCAGCGGAGTTGTTTTTACTTTTACCAATGCATATTTTGTTGTAACAGCTTTGGGAAGTTCAATTGAAAAGAACCCGTCGTTGCCGTTACCTGCAATCTTCAATGCTTTTGAACCGTTATATTCTTCAATTGTTACATTTGATTTTTCTACAGCAAGTACATTACCGTCGTAGATTTTTGTAACGCCTTTAAGTTCAACCTTTGCCATTTTTTCCTCCTCATGGCTACAGAAAATTAAGAAGAATAAACTTCTCTTTTCCAAGGGATTTTTTTATCACCGACAAAAAGGGAATAGCCGATGGAGTAGGTGGCCAGGTTCAAGGGAATCAAAAAGATCATGGCAGGAGCCAGAATGCTTTGCCCGAAAACGCCTTCAATGACCGAATAACCGAAATAGGCGGAATTGGGAATGGAAAAAGCGTAGATCAGGGAATTGCGGGCAATTCGGTTGTGACCAAAAGGCCGGGACAGCACAAAGGCAATGCCAAAGGATACTCAAAATAAGAAGGCACAACAATTCCCTTAAAATTAGCTTCTAAAAACGAACGCAACTTCTTAGATTCAACGATCATATTTCCGTTCAATACTTTATTATCAAGCATAAAACTACCATCGAAACGCACAT
>CALAXC010000019.1 GCA_937894775.1 uncultured Clostridia bacterium | reverse complement strand
TCACGCGGCGTCGCTGGGTCAGGCTTTCGCCCATTGCCCAATATTCCCCACTGCTGCCTCCCGTAGGAGTCTGGACCGTATCTCAGTTCCAATGTGGCCGTTCAACCTCTCAGTCCGGCTACTGATCGTCGGCTTGGTGGGCCGTTACCTCACCAACTACCTAATCAGACGCGAGCCCATCTCTGTACAATAAATCTTTGGCATAAAAGACATGCGACTTCTATGCTTCATGCGGTATTAGCGTCAGTTTCCCGACGTTATCCCACATACAGAGGCAGGTTGCTCACGCGTTACTCACCCGTCCGCCACTAAGTTATCCTCACGCTTCCCGAAGGATTAATTCAGATAACTCCGTTCGACTTGAATGTGTTATGCACGCCGCCAGCGTTCATCCTGAGCCAGGATCAAACTCTCGAAAAATTTATATCATATCTCAGACCTTTGCCTGAGTTATAACCTTTCGAGCTATCTGTTCTAGCTTCTTTTACTTCGTTGAGTATATAAACTCTTTTGACGAGATTAGTATTTTCGCACTTGCTTTTTTGCTTTGTACTTATCTCTTGTTGTTCAATTTTCAATGACCGTTCGCTGCCCCTTTTCGCGACAGCTTTATTAGTATACCACATCACTTTTTTATTGTCAATACCTTTTTTCGATTTTTTTTGTTTTTTTTTGTTTTTGTAAAATACATCTATCAAATTTACTTTTTTAGAGTATTTTTTAGTAAAATATGCAAACAATATATACAAAAAAAGCAGAGGCGGACCAAAATGCTTACCGTATTTATACGAACTTTTATAATATACCTTTCATTAATAATTGTTATGCGTCTTATGGGAAAACGTCAGATAGGCGAGCTTGAGGTTTCCGACCTCGTTACCACCTTCCTCATTTCAGAAATCGCTTCCCTTCCCATAACCGACACCAAAATTCCATTGTCACACGCAGTCATTCCTATAATAATTCTCCTCACTCTTGAAGTTGCTATCTCCTTTCTTCTTTCTAAGTTTCCAAAATTCAAGTTCATATTTTCCGCACGTCCTTCAACAGTGATCCGCGACGGAAAGATCTGTCAGCGAGAGCTTGAGGACTCGCGTCTTTCCTTTGACGAGCTTTTTTCTCAGCTTCGCCAACAGGGATACGACGACATCTCGGAAATAAGATATGCCATACTCGAACAGAACGGAAATATCACTGTAATTCCAAAAGAAAAATATAAACCGCTGAACGCCGACATGATAGGTATAAAGCCAAAGGAAAGCGGACTTTTTCACATTATAATAGAAAAAGGATCCGTCAACGAGCACGGACTTCGCGAGATAGGCTACACAAAAGAACACCTTAAATCTATTCTTGCAAAAAAAGGATATACCGTAAAAGACGTATATCTTATGATGATAAACGATGCCGACGATATGCGAATAATTCCTATGGAAAAGAGAGAAACAAAAAAATGAAATCCTTTATTATTGCAGTTGTTCTTTTCTTCATTCTTTTATCTATAATAATAGCAAATTCCGTCTACCTTCACTCGACCTGCAACGAATTAAATGATCTGCTTGAAAATATGACGATCTACGACACCGAAAAAGCATCTTCATTTATCAATATATGGAAAGAATGTCGCTCGATATTCGGCTTCAGTATTCACGAGGATCAGCTTGAGCGTATGGACGATCTTAGTGAAGGACTAAAAAGCGCCGTCACGGAAAATGACAGCGCTGAATTTAAAAAATATAAAACTCTACTGAAAGAATTACTTGATGAATTTTCAAAAAATGAAGAGATATCATTCCAAAGTATTTTTTAACCGATAGAAATCGGGGTGCACTTTAAATCTTATTTTACTTGAACAGTAAAACGCAGTATCCGTTTGTGTAACCTTTGTTGCGTTTTCGTCTGTATATTTTTCTCCGATTACCAACGCATAAGAAACTTCCCTGCCGTCTATGACAGCATTGTTCTTCAGCGAAGTATTTTGAAGATCTTCAGCATCACAATTATCAGCAAACACCAATTTGTTTTCACCGTTCAACGACCGCAGTTCTTCCTGAGTAAGACCGAGCGCATAACAAAGATCCACTGTTTCTCCCGCCTTATTTTCGGCACTGATAATCAAAGTCTTTTCATTATCGGTTTCAAGCTTTACCGAAGCAACGGTTTCGGAATTATATATAATAACCGCCTTCCCCTGTGCGAATTCTACAGTTTCCATACGGTAATTTGAAAGCATACCGAGTTCTATTCTTTCAATAATGCTTTCAGTTGAGTTAAATACAAGAAGCAGATCTTCTTCGATTGTTTTCAATTTTTGAACAAGATCTATCATAGGGTAAGTAACCCCGCCCTTTTCATTATCCAGATAATAGATCCCCAATGAAAAATAATCAGCTTCGCTTTTAAAAGTCTCTCGTTCCATATAGTCAACCGTTACAGTTCCATCTGTATTTGCCGAATACATTTCCGAAACAAGTCTCGCAGCCGCAAGAGAAAGCGAATAGCTGTCATCTCCGCTTATAATGATATTTCCGCCTTTGGTTTCTATCGCCGAAGAACCGTCACTTGTCACAAGCTTTATAGCCTTTCCCGTTTCTTTTGAAAAAGCCGATTCGGAAACTGTTTTCAAAAGATATCCGCTTTCGCGATTTATAAGATCTCTGAGCGTAAAAGCTATTTCTTTTTCAAGCGAGGTATTTTTGTCGGGATATACTATCGTATAATCATAAAGATCGTATCCGTTCAAAACGATTTTAGAAATATTATACTTTTCTATATTTTCAAAATGAGCATTCGGCATCATAATAGAGCGAGAAGATGCGCCGTGTAATATTTCTTCAATAAATCTGTCGATAGCTATCACAGTGCTCGCATCGTTTCTTCCACAAATGACTATAGCTCCGTTATCCCAACGGCAAAGATAATCCCCGTCTTTTAACACCGCCATCGCGTTATCAGATGCAAGTCTGTCGGTATCTCCAAGTAATATTTCGCACGACTTAGCGGGCGCTGAAGAAAATTCACTATCGTATTTTACTGTTGTAATTATTCCCGTTTTATTTGCAATTATCTCACAAAGCTCCTTAGCCTTCAGCGATAGCTCACCCGACGCAAAGCGAGGAATAACTATGTAAATATGTTCGGCAAACGGTTCGTTGTTTTCGTCGCCGTCATTTAACGTAATTTGTTCAAAAATGCTTTCAAGATCATTATCCGATTCAGCACACGATGTACACAGCACAAATATACAGATCAAAATGAGCAAGAAAGCAAAGCATTTATTTATTCTCATAAAGACTTTCAACCGCAGTCAAACCTTTCTCCAAGCAGAACAGGAATATCTCTTCCGTATCCCGCTTCGCTTATTTTTTTAAGCACCTTTTCGCAAGAGGTTCTTTTAAGTGCAAATTTTACAACAACTTCGTCGGAAAAATCGGTAGAATCTATAATAGCATTCTCTATACTCAATATGCTGGAATATTTTTGATATTCAGAATATCCACAGTGAAGCTCATATTCACAGTACGGCTCATATATAGCTATTTCAGCTCCTTCTATAGCTATTACTGCAGAATGAGAATAGGCTCTCACAAGCCCACCTGCGCCAAGCAAAGTTCCGCCAAAATAACGTGTCACCACTATACATACATCTTCTGCGCCGCTCTTTCTGATAGCCTCAAGAACAGGCATCCCTGCAGTTCCCTGCGGTTCTCCGTCATCTGAATAACGCGCTATTATTCCGCCCTTTAAAAGATACGCCCAGACATTATGCGTTGCATCAAGGTACTGCTTTTTTATTTTTTTAACAAAATTCATCGCCTCTTCCTCACTTTCAACGTGAAGAGCGTGACCTATAAAAAGCGATCTTTTTTCCTCAAACTCAACGTGAGATTCGTGCTTCACGGTAACATATTTAGCCGCTAATTCTCCCATATTCTTGTCCTTTCGATATTTTTCAACACTAAAATTATAAAATATTTACAGTTCATTGTCAATAGGTGTATCAAAAATGATACACTGTTTTAAATCATACATCAATTATATTATAAAATATATTCTCCAAAATAGCGATATCTCTTGAAATAGAACAGAGTTTGTGCTATAATTAGCTTAATTAAAAAATATAATTCTGTTTGGAGGATAAAAATGAACTACGCAGAAGAATCATTAAAAAAGCATTATGAATGGAAAGGCAAAATAGAGGTAACTCAACGCGTAGCTGTTGACGATAAAACCGCACTTTCGCTTGCATATACTCCCGGTGTTGCCGCACCTTGCCTTGAAATACAAAAAGATGAATCCAAATCCTACGAGCTTACTCGCAGATGGAACACAGTTGCCGTTATAACCGACGGAACGGCTGTTCTCGGTCTTGGTGACATAGGTCCCGTTGCGGGAATGCCCGTTATGGAAGGAAAGGCTCTTCTCTTTAAAGCATTCGGTGATGTTGATGCAATACCACTTTGCATAAAAACAAAAGACGTTGACGAGCTCGTTCGCACCATCTATCTTCTTTCGGGAAGCTTTGGCGGAATCAATCTTGAAGATATATCCGCTCCCCGTTGCTTTGAGGTGGAAAGACGTTTAAAGGAAATATGCGACATTCCCGTATTTCACGATGACCAGCACGGAACCGCTATCGTTCTCGGCGCGGCTCTCATAAACGCACTTAAAGTAGTTGATAAAAAGATCGATGAAGTAAAAGTAGTTATAAACGGTGCGGGCAGCGCAGGCATAGCTATCGCAAACTTCCTTATGATGCTTGGAGTTAAAAATCTTATTCTTTGCGACAGAATAGGAACTCTTTGCGAAGGCAAGGAAGGTATGACAAGCGCGCAGGCGGAACTTGCCAAGATCACAAATAAAGAAAAGCTTGACGGAACTCTTGCCGACGCTATGCGCGGCTCTGACGTATTCATAGGTGTTTCCGCTCCCGGAATAGTAAGCGAAGAAATGGTTGCTTCTATGAACAAGGGCGCAATCGTTTTCCCGATGGCAAACCCCACGCCCGAAATAGATCCCGCTCTTGCCGTTAAAGCAGGCGCAGCGGTAGTCGGTACGGGCAGAAGCGATTTCAAAAACCAGATAAACAACCTTCTTGCATTTCCCGGAATTTTCAGAGGTGCGCTTGATGCCCGTGCAAAAGCTATAACCGAGGAAATGAAGCTCGCCGCAGCTTACGGTATCGCATCGCTCATCAGCGATGAAGAGCTTTCGGCAGAATACATAATTCCCGCCCCCTTTGACCCAAGAGTAGGAAAGACTGTTGCAAAAGCGGTTTACGATTGCGCAGTTGAAACGGGCATGGCAAGAATATAAAACATATCTATCCCAAAGGACTGAACTTATGAAAAAAAAGCTAATCACATTTATCAGTTTAATATCTGCATTAATATTATTATTCACAGCATGTACTCAAAACGAAACGGCAAACGGTAATTCCGACATCGAGGACACCTCGTCTTCTGACACAGCTGCCGAAAAACCGACCGAGCAAAGCGGAGACACTCCCTATTGGAAGCTTCAATGCCGCACTATCAAAGAAAGAGAAGATATTCATTTTGATCTTGGCTCAAGCTTTGATATAGCGCTATCCTTCTCTAAAGATTGGGTTCTTTCGGCAATCGACGGTGGGTACGACATAAAACGCGACACCAAAACAATAGGAAGCATCGTTAAAGGCTCTGCCGAGAGTGCCGAGTGGAATGTTGAAAAAAGCTATTCAAAGGCGAACAACCCAAGCTTTTCGGTAAAAAAGATCATAGAGAAAAAAACTTCGGGCGACACTGCCGATTACAGATACAGATTTGAATACAACTGCAAAACCAACGGAACGCCTGTAATACTAAGTATGTGCATCGATTATACCGAGCTTGACGGTAATGCCGCAGACAGACTTTACACATCGGCTAAAATTTCTTCGATAACTACGGTTCAGGATAAATCACTTTCCGATCTCGATAATAAATCATCGCTTATTCTCGGTAATAGCTTTATCGGTTCTTCTGATATCGGCACGATTCTCGACGAAATGTTCACATCGAACAACAAGCCCTGCTCTTTTTACGCTATTTCTCAAGGGTATGCAACGGTAAAGACCTATGCTACCGATCCCGAAAGACTTGCAGACATAAAAAGCGGTCACTACAAAGCAGTGTTTATCTGCGGATTTTATTCCGATGACGAAGCTGATCATCTTGCTACACTTGAAAAAGCTTGCAAGGAATCAAACACAAAGCTTATAATCTTCCCCGCACATAATGAATTTGAAAGATCGATAAATGCAGCAAGAAACAAGTGTCCCACACTCGACTTTTTAGATTGGAGAGGAGAGCTTGAAATGCTTATCGATTCGGGTGTAAATAAATGGGATCTTTGTGTCAACGATCAACACAAGCACAGCACTCCGCTTGCAGGACTTGTCGGTGCTCATATGATATACAGAGCTATTTACGGTGAAATTCCCTCGCTTGACGGAATATCCTCAGTAAATATTAATAACGCAAAAACGATCTTGGGCGATTATCTCACAACAGGACACGTTGACTTTGATTATGAGATAATAAAATTCAATTAATAAAAACAAAATGCTGAACCGTATAGAGCGTCACTCCAAAGGACAGTTTTCAAAA
This sequence comes from uncultured Clostridia bacterium, assembly GCA_937894775.1. Lineage (GTDB taxonomy): Bacteria > Bacillota > Clostridia > Oscillospirales > CAG-272 > HGM12713. The sequence goes on along the minus strand of CALAXC010000019.1, from coordinate 10,890 downwards.
ATACGGCATATCTCGAAAGAGGTGTGCCGTATTTTGCATTTGTGTCCATAAATGCAGTGCTTGTCAGGAAAATTGATAAGTCATAGGCGAACAAAAAAGGCCCCCTTACACAGGGGAGGCATTTTTACCTCACGGAAGGTAAGCAAATAACTTTTGAAAAGATAGTGTTAAAAGTGCCTTTGCATTGCTTTTGACAGTCCGTTTAAAATAAGATCCGTATATTTTTGTTTCACTTCGTTATCTGAACTTACCTTAATGCAGATGCGCTACTCATTTTTACTTTTCGCAATGTTTTTATTTTAAAGACAAAAAATATTTACTTTAGTAAATTTATATTGACAATTCTTGCGATTTGTGTTATACTGTTTATAGAAAGGAGATGAACGTATGTATATTGATTACAGTAAGCTATGGAAATTATTGATTGACAAGAATATGAACAAAAGCGATTTAATCGCACTCACCGGAATCAGTTCCAGAGTTATAGCAAAAATGTCTAAAAACGAAACGATTACAACCGACACAATTGCCAGAATATGTTCAGCGCTTAACTGCAGCGTCAGTGATATTATGGAATGTATTAGCGAAGAAAATCTCACAGTGTATGCTGCCTACAAAAAATATGGTGTATGTGTTGAGGAAAACGAGTTATTTAAGACGGTTCAGTTTACTGTGGCAGGTCAAAAATACACGGTTTATCAATCTAATGAGTTGGCAACAAAGGCTACACAAATTCATTGCGAGGAAGATAAAACAGTATACTGGGTTCAATTTTATCCCGTTGGACATATTGCGGGGATGCCTGTAAAAAAGGTTTTGGTAAAACCCTATCCAAAGGATAACGAAATTATCATCGTTTTGATCAAAGGGAAACCTTGCGTAATAGCCGGCTTGGATGAAAACGGTTTTGTTTCGAGTAGAGGCGTGCGAAAAAACAAGTCCGATATTTACGTTATGTCAGAATCCGCGTTTAAGCTTTTTACCCCGCAAGTAATGTGAATTTGCATTGTTTTACAACCCGATAGTACACATACAAGCTGTAACACATTACACATTGCGGAGCAAGGCGTGTGAAAAAGGACAGAGATGGAAACATCTCTGTCCTTTTTTCTGTCGGCAAGTAAAACTGTCCTTTAGGGTGCAACCCTATAGGTTCAGCATTTTGTTTTTATATTTCTTTATTTGCAAAACTCTTAAGTCCCTCTCCCGCAAAGCGGTATGACGTCCATTCATCAAGCGGCATAGCTCCGAGCGACAAATAAAAATCAATACTCGGCTTATTCCAATCAAGGCAACACCATTCAAGCCTTCCGCATTCTCTTTCAACGGCTATCTGCGCAATTTTTTGCAACAAAGCCTTTCCGTGCCCACGTCCTCTGTATTCGGGTTTTACATAAAGATCCTCAAGATATATTCCCGCTCTTCCGAGAAAAGTTGAAAAATTATGAAAGAACAAAGCAAACCCAACCTCTGCCCCATTTTCAAGAGCAAAAACCACCTCTGCTTTTTTCTTTTCAAATATCCACTCACGAAGAAGATCTTCGGTCGCTACGACATCATCCGACATTTTTTCATATTCAGCAAGTCCTTTAATAAAATTAAGTATTAATGCCGCATCGTTTTCGGTGGCAAATCTGAATTCTGTTTTGATCATATCATTTTATCTCCCAATATAAATTAATCAAGGTTATTTTCATCTTCATCCATATCCGACATCATTTCATTAAATTTCTTTCTTGCTTTTTCATTAACTACATATTCAAAGGAAAAAGATATTACAAATGTAACAACAAAAGTTACAATGCCGATAACTGTTAAAAAGACAAAGAAATTCATTCCCTCAAAAGCAGTTCCTAACAACCCCTCTTCTATACTCTCCTTTGATTCAGCAAACAAAGCAACATCTAAACCAGTACAGATAACAGCAAAAATCAAGCTTTCAAGAAAATATGATAAATTGCGCTTTCTTTTTTCTTCCTTGCTATCCCCGAGAGGAAGTGGTCTGCCGAACGCATCACGAGGATCATCAAAGATACCCAAAAATCTTCTTGTAATTACTATCACAACAGCCGCAACGATCAATGCAACAAATTCCCATCCCGTACTTTCAGTTGTAATTATATTGTAGATCATTGAGCATACAAGGAACCCTACCAACACAAAAAATGCATTTCTTGTTGCCTTAAGATTGGCCAACATTTCTCTTTCATCAACTACAGGTGTTTTATTATTTTTCATTTTTTTCTTCCTCCCAGAACAAATCATTTAAAGTTTTTCCTAATACTCTACATATAGCTATACATAAATTCAACGTTGGATTATAGCTACCACTTTCTATCGCGCTTATTGTTTGCCTCGATACGGATACCGCTTTAGCAAGATCGTCTTGCGACATATCGCATTCGATGCGCGCGATCTTCATTTTTTTGTTTTTCATCGTTGCCCTCCTTATCAATGTGTCTTTATTGTATCATATACAAAACAAAATGTCAAGTATATTTTACAAAAATATTTTTATTTTTTACATTTTATTTTTTTATTGACATTTATCGAGTTATTTGTTATAATAGTTGCATATGAAACAGTTGCATTTGCAACTATTAAAAGATCAAGAGGTACACTATGTCAAAATTTATGAAAATGCTGAATAATATCAGCCGTTCACAAGCGATATACCGCCACAGTAAGGTATCAGCCGAAGATCTGTTACCGAGCCAATATGCCTTTGTTTTGGCTATCTGCCGTGAAGAGGGACGTTCGCAAGAGGAGCTTGCAAAAGAATTATGCCTTAACAAAAGCACAGTCGCAAGATCGCTAACCTGCCTTGAAGACAAAGGATATATTTCAAGAACCCCTCTGCCAAACGACAAGCGTCAGTTCGCTGTCTATCCAACCGAAAAAATGCTTTCAATTCTTCCCGAAATAAAACAAGCTTCGATTGAATGGATAACACTTCTTTCCGAGGGTATCCCACAAGAGGAACTCGACATCTTTGATTCGGTGCTTGAACGTATGCAAGCACGCGCAAGAGAGATCATTCAAAATCAAGAGGAAACAAAATGAAGTGGATATTTAAATATTTAACCCCTTTACGAAAAAGAATAGCGATAGGGATCACAGTAAAGATCATCGGAACTCTGGCTGAGCTGATGATCCCCTTCCTACTTTCTCACATACTTGAAAACGTAATAAAAACCAACGATGTAAAAAACATACTTTTCTACGGTATCATTATGGCTATATGCGCTGTTATCGCTTGCCTTGGAAATATCATAGCAAACCGTATGGCGGCAAAAACCACGATGCTCTTCTCTACCGAAATGCGAAAAAATCTTTTTTCAAAAACTCTTAACCTTTCGGCAAGGAGCACCGATAAATTCACTATCCCCTCGCTTGAAGCAAGAATAACCTCAGACACCTACAACGTGCAAAACTTTATAGGTATGATGCAGCGAATGGGAATACGCGCGCCGATACTTCTTGTTGGCGGAACAGCTATCACTATGATAATGGACTGGAAATTAGCGCTCGTTATGATAGCTACGATGCCTTTGATATTTATAGTGGTATACAGCATTTCAAGACTCGGTGTTCCCCTTTACTCAAAGGTTCAGCAATCTGTTGACGGAATGGTAAGAGTAGTCCGTGAGGATGCTCAGGGTATCCGCGTTATAAAGGCTCTTTCAAAAATAGACTACGAAAACGCGCGCTATGACAAAGCAAATACAACCTTAAAGAAAAACGAAAGCAAGGCAGGTATCATTATGGGAGTAGTAAATCCCATTATGACTCTGCTTATGAATATGGGAATAGTTGCGGTAATAGCGGTAAGCGCTTATTTCGTATCGAAAGAACAGTCATCGGCAACAACGGTAATTGCATTTATGCAATATTTTACACTTATTTCTATGGCGATGATGTCACTTTCAAGAATGTTCGTTATGTACACAAAATGCGCGGCATCGGCTAAACGTATATCCTCGGTCCTTACCGAAGAAAGCGAGCTTAAGCTCTGTGAGGATGACGGACAAGGAGATCCTTCTCTTCACATTTCATTCGAGAACGTAAACTTTTCATATCTTGGAAAGGTAAACAATCTGACCGATATATCTTTTTCGCTAAAAAAGGGAGAAACGCTTGGAATAATCGGAGCAACGGGAAGCGGAAAATCGACTATTCTCCGCTTGCTTATGCGTTTTTACGATACCGATTCGGGAATCATACGTATAAACGGTAAAGATGTTCGCTCATACACGCAGGACGAGCTTACAGCTATGTTTGGCGTAGTATTTCAAAATGACTTTCTGTATGCCGATACAATAGAAGAAAACATCCGCTTCGGACGTGATATTCCAACGGAAGATATAGTAGAAGCAACAAAGGTAGCTCAGGCATACGATTTTATCACTTCCTTTTCAGACGGATTTTCACACAGTGTATCAACGGGAGGAACTAACCTTTCGGGCGGTCAACGTCAAAGAGTTCTTATTTCCCGCGCAATAGCGGGACATCCCGAAATACTTGTCCTCGACGATTCTTCATCTGCTCTTGACTATAAGACCGATGCAAATCTGCGCAAAGCATTAAGCCACTCTCTTCCAGACTCAACTATTATAACCGTAGCGCAAAGAGTAAGCTCGGTTAAAAATTGCGATCTTATTCTCGTTATTGAAGAAGGCGCTATCATCGGTTACGGAAAGCACGATGAGCTTATGAAAAATTGCAAAGAGTACAAAGAAATAAGCGATTCGCAGATGGGAGGTGCTTTCCTTGACTAAAAACAAAATCAAAAATCACCCCGAAAACAAAAAAAGCAAGAAAGGCGTCTTCTTAAGGCTTAGTAAGTACGTTATACAACAGTGGCCGCTATTTATTTTTGCGATTATCCTTACACTCGCTTCAAACCAACTCTCACTGCTCGGCCCTAAATATTCGGGTGCCGCAATAGATGCTATAGAGTTTGAAAGCGGTGTCGATTTTACCACTGTTTGGAAAAACTTAGGCTTTATGATAAGCTGCTACATACTGTCGGCGATCCTCTCTTACATTCTTTCTGTAATTATGATAAAGCTTAGTCAAAGGATCATATACAGAATGAGAAAGCAGGTCTTTGAGAAGCTGACCGTTCTCCCCGTAGGCTTTTTCGATACACACGCAACGGGAGATATAATCAGCCATCTTTCCTATGACATAGACACTATCAACAGTACGCTTTCTCACGATCTTATACAAGTTATGACAAGCATTTATACTGTAGTCGGTTCGCTTATATTTATGTGGCAGATTTCAAAGCCGATGATACTTATATTTGCCTTAACCGTTCCATTTTCAATACTTTTCACCCGTTACCGTTCCAAAGTGGTTCGTCCGCTCTACAGAAAAAGAGCCAAAAAATACGGTGAACTCAACGGCTTTGCCGAAGAAATGCTCACAGGCTCGCGTACTATATCGGCATACGGCAGAGAAGAAAAGATCTCCTCTCGCTTCAACAAAATCAACGGCGAAGCTATGGACGCATTTTACAATGCAGAATATAACAGCGCCCTGCTCTATCCAACGATAAATCTTATCAACAACTTATCCCTAACGCTTGTAGCAATAATAGGCGGTATTCTCTATATGTTCTCGCAAAACGGAACGATACTCGCTACCTCGGTTTTCTTTATTACTCTCGGCGGAGTTGCTCAGTTTGTGCAGTATTCAAGAAAATTTGCAGGTCCTATAAACGAGTTTTCAAACATTCTGCACGAATTTCAATCAGCGCTTTCGGCTGCTGAAAGAGTATTTGCAATACTCGATGAAAAGCCCGAAAAAGAGGATCTTCCCGATGCCAAAGAATTCACCGACGTAAAAGGCGACGTTTATCTCGACAACGTGACCTTCGGCTATACAGAAGACAAAACCGTTCTAAAAAACGTTACCGTTAGCGCAAAAAAAGGACAGACAGTTGCCATCGTTGGGCCTACGGGTGCAGGAAAAACCACTATAATAAATCTGCTTATGCGATTCTACGATCCTCAAAGCGGAGAGATACTTATGGACGGTATCCCCTCAACCGAGCTGAAAAGAACCGACCTCAGAAAAGCCTTTACAATGGTCCTTCAGGACACGTGGCTCTTCTGCGGAACGATATATGACAACATAGCCTACGGAAGAGAGGACGCAACGCCCGAAGAAATTTATGCGGCGGCAAGATCGGCAAAGATCGCCTCTTATATCGAAAGTCTGCCCGACGGATATAATACTATTCTTTCCGACGACGGCATAAACATTTCAAAAGGACAAAAGCAGCTTATCACTATAGCAAGAGCTTTCCTTGCGAACACCCCTATTCTTATTCTTGACGAAGCAACGTCAAACGTTGACTCAAGAACCGAAATACAGATACAGAATGCGATGACCGATCTTATGAAAGATAAGACCTGCTTTATTATCGCTCACCGCCTTTCGACTATTCAGAATGCCAACACTATATTAGTAGTAAAGGACGGAGCTATAATCGAGCAAGGAGATCACGAAGAGCTGTTACACAAAGAAGGCTTTTATTACTCGTTGTATCATTCACAGTTCAACTAAATATGCAAAAAGGAGAACTCATTATGCTCAAAGGCAAAAAGTTATCTATCTTAGGTGACAGCATATCGACCTATAAGGACGTTTCAAACGATATAAACGCAAATGAATCGCTCTGCCCGAACCCTTATTTTTACAGACGTCCCTTTCCGTTGAAAAAAACCTATTGGATGTTGCTTATAGAAAAATTAGGTTTATCGCTATGCGTAAACAATTCCTGGTCGGGCGGAAATCTCAGCGGAAAAGACAATAGCTCATCGGGGCTCAACCGAGCAAATTTCCTTTCACATAACGACAAAACAGTACCCGATATAATTATTATATTTATGGGCACTAACGATCTTGGCAGAAAAGTTGCGCCTCAGATATTCGAGGAAGATTATAAAAGCACGCTGAAAACGGTAAAAAACAAATATCCAAATGCAAAAGTCTGCTGTGTAAACATTCCCGACAGAGATATCGTTATGAAGCCACAAGCCGAAATATTCAATAAGATAATTTCCGATGCGGTAGACGAAGCGGGAGAAAATTTCTTTCTTGCAGATCTCTTCCGTAGCAAGCTCAACAATGATTTTTACTATATAAACACTGTTGACGGTCTGCACCCCGACGAGGACGGAATGAGAATAATCGCAGAAATACTCGAAGAAGCTATAAAAAGCAATATAATATAAAAACAAGGGCTGATCGATCAGCCCTTGTTTTTATAAATTTATATTTCAATTATATTCATTTCTCATTCGCTTTTTCAAAAAAGCAAACGAAACCAACAACACAGTCGCGATTATTATAAAACGATTTTTAAAAGATGCAGAGCAACCGCCATCCTCAATATTGGCATCATCTGAACTCTTACCGTTATCCGCAGTTTCGTTTTGCGAAGTAGCATCGGTTTTTTTATTGCTCTTTAAAACGGGAATAACCTCACTTATTTTATGTCCACAAGCGCACACCTTTTGACGTTCGCCCTCTTTTTCCGCAGTAGCTTTAATTACAGTTTTCCAAGCGCCGTACGAGTGTTTGGCTAAAGCAGTTTCTCCGCACTCACAAATATTTTTGTGTTGACCGTTATCGTGCTCTACGCACTTAGTATAATTATGTTCGGCAATTTTTTCCAATTCTTCGGTTTTTACTTCATCGCAAAGAGTACACTTATAAGTTTTTTCTCCCTTTGCAAGATGCGTAGCCGCTGTTGTAACTGTACCTCTGTTCCAAATATGATCGGTTTCAAGCTGTGAACCGCACACCGAGCAGCCTCCTATATGCTTATCTCCGTCTAAGCTCCACTCGCAATCGTGATATAAAAGAACAACATCATCTAAGTCTTTCATCCACGCATCATTTGCCTGAACGCTTTGCCAATCGGCTTCAGTACCGCAAAATGCTACCTTTTGCAAGGTCTCACACCCCTCAAAAGCATTCTCGGGAATCTTATTTCCACTTGTAAAAACAACAGTTTTCAAGCTGTTTTTCGGAATCAAATGAATCGCGGCAATAGGCATTATAAAAGTTTCGATATTTTTTGCGCCTTCAAAAGCAGACTTCCAAAGTGTGAGTATGCCATTAGGAATAGTTACTTTTTTTAACAAAGAACAATCGCCAAACGCTCTTCCTTTTATCTCAATAACTTTATCAGGAATAATTATTTCTTCAAGCTTTTTACAGCCATTGAAAGCAGAATCGCCTATATATTCTACATTTGGAGGAATAATTACAGACTCCAAATTATTACAATCATCAAAAAGATAATCCTCTACCGCGGTTAACCCCTCAGGAAGAACAGCGGAAGCAAGAGCTTCACACATCGTAAAAGCATTCGCTTTAACAGTAACAACACTATTAGGAATAACTATATTTTTAAGCTTTTTACATCCCCAAAAAGCGCTGTCGCCTATAGAGATAAGACCTTCAGGAAGATCTACACTCTCAAGCGAATAACACCATTGAAAAGCGTTATCTCCTATTTCCGTAAGACTTTTAGGAATGTTAATATTTTTAAGAACTCCGCAATTATAAAAAGCATTGATTCCAATAGACGTTACGCTATCGGGCAAGGTTATACTTTCGGCGTCACGTCGATAAAAAGCACTATTCGGTATACTTGTACCGTTAGTAATAACAATCGTTTTAACACCTCTTTCGGGCAAAGAAACAACTGCATTCATAGGCATTGTCATCGAAACAATATTGTTACACCACAAAAAAACATCGTCATCCACGTTAACGCAGCTATTAGGAATTACAATCTCTCTAAGACTTTGACACTCTTTAAAAGACCATGCTCGAATAGTGGTAACACTTTCGGGAATTGTTACGCTCGAAAGATTATCGCAATTAGCAAAGGCATAAAAACCGATACCGGTAACGCCGTCCTCTATAATAACGGTTTTAATATTATTTTTATAAGGAACCCACGCAGCATCGTTTTGATCTCTCAAAGATTCAATATCGCCCTCACCGGAAATAACAAGCTCTCCTGTTGTTTCATTAAGTGTCCAAGATATGCTCCCCCACGTACCGCTTTGTATTACATCATCGGCAAATGCAGGTATACTAATTGATATAAACAATAAAGAAACCGTGATAAATGCCAATAAAAAAATCAATTTTCGTTTCACTATATCGCTACTCCCATAAAGAAAATTTATATAAATAATTTTATCACAAATATGCTCAAAAAGCAAGGGCGGAAGAATATTTTTACAAAATTTCACCTATCTGATCACTATCAAGCTCCCCAACGCTCTTCGGGCGGATATGCGAACCGAATTCCGCTGCGCTTCGCTTGCGGTGCGGGTGCGCTTGTATTGACAACGGTGACTTTGAACGTCATATCAATCGTGTAAGAAGATGTTTACGTAAGCAGAATAAATAATTATATAGCCGCTTATTTTTAGCATATGTGGCATTATTTTGCTAACGATTTTGCGTCTTAAGAATTTTGTTGTTCATTTCGGCTTCGTCTTTATTAGCACTCTACATATTAGAGTGCTAATATTTACAATTATGACATTTTTCTATAACAATTATGAAACAATTTAGGTTTACAATATAATCGTGAAAGGAAGAGATTCGAAAGGCGCCTGAATCTCGAATAAAAATCATCCTTTCAACAAATACTATAAACACAAAATCTATAAGGAGGATTCTGTTATGTTTGAACTTACACCCTTTGCACGCAACAACCATTTTCTTGGTTCCTATGACCCTTTCAAAGCGATGGAGGAATTTGAGAAGAACTTCTTCGGACATCAGGTTCCTGCCTTCAAGACCGATATTCGCGAGACCGAGAACGCATACGTTCTTGACGCTGAGCTCCCCGGCTTCAGGAGAGAGGATATCCACGCCGAAGTCAGAAACGGTTATCTCACGATCCATGCTGAGCACAAAACCGAAAACGAAGAAAAGGACGAAAAGAACCATTATCTCAGAAGAGAGCGTTCTTACGGTTCCTTCACAAGAAGCTTTGATCTGGACGGCATCAACAGCGATGAAATCTGTGCTTCCTACAAGGACGGCATTCTCACGTTGACACTGCCCAAAGCAACACAGAAAGTCGAAGAAGGCAGACGACTTGAAATTCAGTAAATAATCGGGGAACCCTTCTTCGTAAGGGTTCCCCACTCTATTACATCGAGGTGAAACGTATGAATATGAATCAATTTACACAGAAAAGTATTGAAGCGCTTCGTGATACACAATCCATTGCCTTGGAAAACGGAAATCAGCAGATCGAACAGATCCATCTGCTCGATGCCCTTGTATCCAAGGAGGATGGACTGATCCCTAACCTTGTTAAGCAATCCGGCGCTTCCATTGAAAATATAAAAACACTTACAGACCAAGCGATCTCTTCCTTGCCGAAGGTCAGCGGTGTTCAGACAGACAAGCTGTATCTCTCAAGAGAGCTTGATGCAGCCTTCACCGAGGCAGAGGCACAGGCGAAGAAGATGAAGGATGAGTTCGTCTCTGTCGAGCATCTGATGCTTGCCCTCTTTGCAAAGGGTGATATGAAGGTCAAGGATATCTTCCGAAATGCAGGTCTTACGAAGGATGCCTTTCTGACTGCTCTGAAAAACGTTCGAGGTAGCAGGACGATCACCAGCGACAATCCCGAAGAGACCTATGACGTACTCAAAAAGTACGGACAGGACTTGGTCGCCAAAGCTAAAGAGCAAAAGCTTGACCCCGTCATCGGTCGTGACGACGAGATCCGAAACGTGATCCGCATTCTCTCCAGAAAGACCAAAAACAACCCGTGTCTCATCGGTGAGCCCGGTGTTGGTAAGACTGCGATTGCGGAGGGTCTTGCGTTAC
>CALAXC010000018.1 GCA_937894775.1 uncultured Clostridia bacterium | reverse complement strand
CACTCAGCCCTCGGATACTGCTGGGATACAGGTCACGAAATGTGCTATAACTTCTCAATGGACGTTCCCGCCGTTTACGGTGACCGCCTTGTATGCACCCACCTTGACGACAATATGGGCATGACTGACCCCAACGAGATGACCTGGCACGATGACTCCCACCTTATGCCCTTTGACGGCGTTGCCGATTGGCAGGGTATTGCCAACCGCCTCAAACGCGCAAACTTCACAGGTCCGCTGACCTTTGAGCTGACACGCAATTCAAAGCCGAACAGAGATACCCACCGCATATACGAGCATCTTGATTATGAAGGATTTATGCGTTTGGCGTTTGAAAAGGCTAAAAAATTCGCCGCAATGGTAGATTGCGATTAAAAATCCTTTGACTTTTTTGTGTTGATATGCTATAATCTACATATAGGATAACTGCGTGTTTATGCAGTTGTCCTAACATAGAAAAAATAGAAACTACATATAAGTCAAAAGCCATAAAAAGCACGTGGTCGTTTGAAAGGATATTCGGATAATATGAAAAAATATGTTATTACTTTAGTTCTTATTCTCTTTTGTTGCATAATAATTGTATTGTTTTCTGTTCCAGACCGGATACAGTGTGCCCTATACGGTATGTCAGAATATGATTTAGACGATTATAATGAGTTAAGAAATGACTTACCCCGATGCGAACTAGTTATTGATTTTTCTACGTACGGTAAAGAGCCAATTATGGTATATGAATATACTGAGGAGGTATATTTATTGTTAGACTCAATAACGTATAATGGAAACAGCTATACATTTTGCTTTGTCTCACATGGGTCAAGTTCTTTTTCGAGGGGAGACATAATTTGTTTCAAGGAAAACTGTCAGGATATATGTATAGAAAACAATAATGATGAATTCATATTTCAATATACGGGTAATAGTTCTTTGGAATACGATACGATAGAATATTATTTTGATCTTTATCCCCAAAATGAGATGTTCAATATAGAAAATTTCACTACAATGCGTATTGAAATACCCATTGATCAAATTGTCTTACTAAGTTATGAAAGGCTGTGAAAGTATGACGGCAAGCTTGTCGGTAAATGAATTAAATGTAAGTATAAATAAAAGACAAATTTTATCAAACATTTATAAAATACATGGAGAAAAATTCTTATGCTTGACTTGAAATTTTTAAGGGAAAACCCCGAAATCGTAAAACAGAACATCCGCAACAAGTTCCAGGATCACAAGCTGCCCATGGTGGATGAAGTGATCGCCCTGGACGCTGAGAACCGCGCCACCATTCTGGAGGCTGATACCCTGCGCGCCAACCGCAACAAGCTCTCCAAGCAGATCGGTATGCTGATGGGTCAGGGCAAGCGTGAGGAAGCGGAAGAGGTCAAGAAGCAGGTTGCCGATCAGGCTGCCGAGCTGAAGGCACTGGAGGAAAAGGAAGGTACCACCTCCGCCGAGCTGAAGGAAAAGCTGATGAAGATCCCTCAGATCATCGATCCCAGCGTACCCATCGGTAAGAACGACGAGGAGAACGTGGAGGTAGAGTGCTTTGGTGAAAAGACCTCCGTGGATTTCGAGATCCCTTATCACACCGACATTATGGCTTACTTCAACGGCATTGATAAGGAAGCCGCAGGCAGAGTTGCAGGCGAGGGCTTCTATTATCTGATGGGCGATATTGCCCGTCTCCACAGCGCCGTGACCGCTTACGCCCGTGACTTTATGATCGACAAGGGCTTTACCTACTACATTCCTCCCTTTATGATCCGTTCCGAGGTGGTTACCGGCGTTATGAGCTTTGAGGAAATGGAAGCGATGATGTACAAGATCGAGGGCGAGGATCTGTTCCTGATCGGTACCAGCGAGCACTCCATGATCGGTAAATTCATCAATACCCTCAACGAGGAAAAGAATCTTCCTCTGACCATGACCAGCTATTCTCCCTGCTTCCGCAAGGAGAAGGGCGCACACGGCATCGAGGAGCGCGGTATCTACCGTATCCACCAGTTTGAAAAGCAGGAAATGATCGTCGTTTGTAAGCCCGAGGAAAGCGAGGCTTGGTATGAAAAGCTTTGGAGCTATACCGTCGAGCTGTTCCGTTCTATGGATATCCCCGTAAGACAGCTTGGGTGCTGTTCGGGCGATTTGGCGGACTTGAAATACAAGAGCTGCGACGTAGAGGCTTGGAGTCCCCGTCAACAGAAATATTTTGAGGTCGGCTCGTGTTCTAACCTCACGGACGCGCAAGCGCGCAGACTTTCCATTCGGTATAAGGATGAGGACGGCAAAACCAAGCTGGCGCATACCCTCAACAATACCGTGGTCGCGCCCCCCCGTATGCTGATTGCGTTTATCGAAAATCACTTGCAGGCGGACGGCAGCGTTACCATTCCCGAAGTGTTAAGACCGTATATGGGCGGTAAGAGCGTTATCACGCCGAAAAATTAAAAAATAACAGGCATCGAGCGTCTGTCCGTCGGGCAAGACGCTCGCTTTTACGAAAAATAATCGGGCTTTGCCCTCGCTGTGCGGAAGAAAAAAGAATGAAATATTTGTTTTTTGATA
>CALAXC010000017.1 GCA_937894775.1 uncultured Clostridia bacterium | reverse complement strand
GAAGGTAAAGAAATAAAAAAGTATTTCTTTAAAAATAGGTATGAAGGGGCTGTCGCATTTAGGGATAACCGAATAAAAAACGAGTGGAGACATTGAAATAGTGCCTCCACTTTTGTTATATAGGTATTTAAATGGTATCGAGGTTGAAAACCTACGGTTTTCTCCGTTTGAATTCGTTTTTTATTCTATCGCCGTTTCCTCGCTCGGTGTACCCTTGTACACCTCTCGCTCGTCATCCGACGATTTCTCCTCTAAATCCGTTCGCCCCCGGTGTGTTCTCATTAAGAATCCGCCAAGATTATAGATCTTACTGCATTTTTCTCTTTTTTGCCTTGATTTTATTGGATTCTTAATGAGACAGCCCCTTTTTTTCGTTTTGCGAAAAATTTGTTAATACAGGTTGTCACATCGTTCGTGACTTTTTGAAGAAGCTTTATATAGCACGGAAGTTTTTAATGCGATGAAACGTTGAATAGTTACTATCGTGATAATTATGCGCGCCGTTGATGGCGGTGCGGCACAAATATATGATATCCTCATTGTCAAATTCAAAATCCACGTACTGAAATCCAATATGCGCGGTGTCGATTCCGCGATAATCATAGAGTTTGCGTGCAATTTCCCAATGCTCTAAATCGTGCGAAACCAAGAGAGCGAGATAATCACGTGTTGAAACGTTATCGGGATCGTATGCCATGGTTCCAACGGAATAGTAGCGGCGCGAAATGTCATCGTATTTGATCATAAATTTAGAGTAGTTGGCGGGGAAGCGAATACAATGTGAAAACATCAGGGGGGCATCATGATCCAAAACGTTTACTTCATAGGCGAGTGCGTGATGATATTTTCCGAATCGCATGATGTTTAGAAGTTTTCCGTCCGGAGAAAGGGTTAGCGTGCCTTCAATCGTCATCGTTGTATTGGGGAGGTCCTCCAAGCACGGATCAAATTGGGAGAATGTGCACGGCTCAGAAAAGCTCCAATTTTCCGGGCGCAACAGATCGTCATTTTCGTCACAGGACATAACCATTGCTGCGTGACAGTATTCTTTATTAGCCCATGCTCCCCATTCCAGCGTTTCATAAATGCGCCCGTTGTGGTAGAAAATATTTTGTGGATTTTTGTGTACGCCGCTGTTTCCGTTTTTGCCGTTGGAGCCGCGCAAAAGCGTAACGGGCGCGGAAAAGGTTTTACCACCGTCAAGGCTTTTGCCGATCAGAAGATCTCCGTATTCGGTTGAGCAGGCAAGCATATAAAGCTCTCCCTTGTGCACAAACAGCTTTCCCCAAAAGCAGGGCATTAGCTCGCTGACGTAGTGCCAGGTATTTCCGTTGTCGTCCGAGCGGAAAATGAGAGTCAGATTTTGCGGATGCCCTCCTGCAAAGAGATCCATGGAGGCAAGGAGATAACCGCCCGGATGACGTACCAGCGAGGGGGAACAGAGATAGCGCCCCGAAAAGGCATAAGCTTCGTCGTCGGGGTGCAGATAATTGACCACGGTTCCGATGGTTTCACCGCAACGCGCAAGACGTATGCGGCTTTTCTTTTTCTCGGTAGCAACAAAAAATTCGTAGTCGGTATCCGGAATAAGTCCTCGAATCGTATATTCTGTACCTGTTACCGTTCCTGCAGACAAAAAATCATTTTCCCCTCGCACACGGTAAAAAATGCTGTAGTCGGCATTGCCGATATCCAACCATTCAAAATGGATTGCATTTTTTTGGGGAACAATGCGGCAAATATAAATATCTCCGACATTCGTTAACAGAGGACGGTAGGGTGCGTAGCTCCAAGTATTACTTCCTTTCATGAAATCCCTCCTTTTTGCTTCAAATACATTTCCAGTGTATCGGTTGCGAGCTTCATCTGCTTCATACAGTTGCGAGCATAATCAGTCAGTTCGGTACTGTTGCGGTTGCGTGCAATGGTTGCCGTCGGAATGCCGCACAGATTCATATGATATTTTGCGGTCAGAGGATAGGGAAGCCCAGCCTCGGTGAAGCCGAACGTACCGATGACCGATTGTACAAGCTCTGCTGTAAGGGGATCTTTGGCGTAATTCTCGCCCATCCATGTGTACAGCGCGGGGTGGAAGTTGCACATAATACCGCAGTAGCCGTCACCGCCGTTGCGCATGGATTCCAAAAGGGTTTGGCAATTGGCATTGAGAAGCTTGAATTGACTGCCCTTAAGCTGACGGCAACGCTCTGCCATAATTTCTGCATCGCAGGAAGTGTCCTTCATATAGTAGAATTTCCCCGTGGAGAGACACCAATCAAGAATCTTTGGAGTAACAAGTCGTTTGTAGGGATAGGGACACTCGTATAAACCGAGCTTTACGTCGTTCGGAAGGGCAGCGATAATTTTTTCTGCATTCGAAATAAAAACGTCGTCTCCCGCGTTGTGGGGATCGAGGCGATTGGTGATGAGGATTAAGGCATCGGTGCCGGATTTCCATACGGCGTTCAGCTCCTTGATTTGATCCTCAAGGCTTTCGCTGATATGACCGGAGGATACGACTGTGAATTGTTTACCGGAACTTTTCTCCAGAGCTTTGGCATGAGCATATATCTTTTGATTGAGTGTCACGCGTTCCTCCAGGGAAAGCCAAAAGATTTCACTGGACTGACAGATAGCGAAAATACCCGACAATCCGTTTTCAAAATACCAATTTACGTATTTAATTGCTGTGTCGTAATCTACCTTACCGTCAGCGGTATAGGGGGTGATCATAGTAGTGAAGATATCCATGTTTGCTCCTTCTTCGATTTTAAAACATTATATCACGTATGTATGCCCAAAGCAATCTGCAAACGAGACTTGTTTTTATAAAAAATGGACATTTTAATTGTAAAAACAATAAAAATATGGTATAATTAGAAAAAGTCGAAATCGAAATGGGAGGATATAGTTTGAAAATTCTTTTTAAACAGCCTGAAAATGATCCGTATCATAGTGCAATTGCTCTGGAAGAATTTGGGATTTTGCAATGTTTTCTTAAGCATATTGTGTCGAAAAGTGATAGAACCAATATTACGAGAAAAAGACATTATCACAAGTGTGTCGAGGTACATATCATCGAAAAGGGATACCAGATTTACGAGATTGAGGGTAAGTGTATTAAGCTGGAAAAAGGCAGTTTTTTGATGATCTCTCCTTTGTCGTACCATTGCTTGACCGAGGAAACAAACGAAACAGAAAAATATTCTTTTACCTTTGAGTTGAAAAATCACAGTATGGCGAAGCAACTTCTCACAGAAATGGGCTCGTATTTTTCATGTGTGACACCGATTACGGTGCAAGAGTGTATCGCTTATATAGAGGAAGAAAAAAGAGAACACAAGCCGTATCATACAGTGCTGATTGGCAACCGTGTGCTTGAGTGTATCCTTCAAATGTTGCGTTTGTTTTCGTCAGTAGTTACAGAGACAACGATTGAACAGGTTGGAGATATGCGTTTGGAACTTGCGAAACACTATATTGGGGATAATATTTGTTATGCGATTTCAGTCGACGAGCTTGCCGACTACTGCCACATCGGGAAAAAACAGTTAACCCGCATATTTTTGCGTGAGGAGGGCTGTACTGTAGCGGAGTATGTGCGGCGAGCACGCTGCCTTCATATTGAAAAACTTCTTGCGGATCCTTCGCGGACACTGTCCGGGATCAGCGAGGAGATGCATTTTTGCAACCAGTATTATTTCAACACGTATTTTAAGCGTTACTCCGGGAT
>CALAXC010000016.1 GCA_937894775.1 uncultured Clostridia bacterium | reverse complement strand
GAAACGTAGAGCGCATAATAGCCGAAGTGTCTCTCGGCTCTCATCGTACCGCGATAAACGTCGATCACGTAGGAAAGCGTCTGGAAGGTATAGAAGGAGATGCCGACGGGCAGGATCAGCTTCAGCGCGATGAAATCCGCTTCGCCGCCGAAGAGGTTCCAAATGGAAACGGCGGAATCCGCGAGGAAGTTGAAGAATTTGAAGAAGAACAAAACACCGAGCGACGTGATGAGCGTCATCGAAAGCCAGAATTTCTTGCGGCGTTTGTTTTCCGTTTTTTCAATGATGATGGCGCTGATATAGGAAACTACGGTCGTGAAGAGGATCAGGAAGACGAGCTTCCAGTTCCAATACATATAGAAATAGTAGCTTGCGGCAAGGAGAACGGGCCACTTGCAGCGTTTCGGTAAAGCGAAATACAGGAGAAGAACCAAGGGATAGAAAATCAAAAAGCCAAACGAATTGAAGATCATGCGGTCTTTCTCCTTTCAAGCATAATATAGCAGAGTCTGATGAAAAGAACGACGAGGATATACAGCAAAAATTCGGAGAGCGCCGCGTTCGCGAAAAGCAGAGTGACGACGGCAGCCGCCTGTGATACGACGGTAAGCGTGATCCAGATCCATTTATGCGGAAGCTTGTATTCCAGAAAGCCCAGGATCGCTGCGATGGCGAAGAAAATCCACATAACGGGAGAGGATATAATCAGATTTTCCGTTCCGTACATAGAAATCCATCCTTTCTCAAATAATTGTCATTAAGGGAGGCACAAGCCTCCCTTTATTATTTGGTACGAGTATTCATAACGGACTTAAGGGAAATCAGAAGGAATAAACCAACTGGGTGTTTCTGGGAACAAACGATCTAATGCTGGCAGCAAGGTATTCTCAAATTCGGAAATGCCCAAAAGGGTATTTTCCAAAAACGCATCCGCTTCCTGTTGATTTGTAGGTGTTTGATTACAACAACCAATTCTGTGATTAAAACCAACACCTTGATATGATATACCTACACCCAAATCGTAATGGGACGGTCCGCTGTCTACATCAATATAGATCACATTCCCTTTTGCAGTACGCTTTTCCAACGAATACACGCCCCCGTTCCAAACGAGCTTGTAGGTATATCCATATTTCTTTGCAAGCTTTTTTAACGGTTTGGCGACTGAGTAATTTGAAGGAAAAGCGTTTTGAGAGGAAGTGAAAGAAAGCCGATTCGCAAAAAAGTCGCGGCAATTTTGCAAAACTGGTTCGGCGGATTGATTGATTTCTTTAATGCGCTGCTTTTCTTCTTCAGATAGGTAGATGGATAGAGAAGACGTTGCTTTGATTTGTGGTAATAGTTTTTGCATTGCCTCATAATAAGGAGTTGCATCCATCACGATGCCATCGTGCAAAAGATCCACAGACAGTTTTAGATAGTTTTCCGCACAGGCATCTCTGTGTAAGGTGATGCCGGAACCATAAGGCTGGCATTCCATATATAATGTGGGATCAAAAGGTATTTTATCCGTTTTTGACATTCGAAGTGCAACAGAATAATCACGCTCAAAACAAGTTCTTTTTCCGAAGAAATCAATGTCAAAATAGTATAGATTGCTTTCACAAAAGCCGTATCTGCGGTGTATTTTCTTCATAAGCGGCAAGAGGTTGCTTTCAGAGAAGTCATCCGATCTGTCAATGTTACTCAACCATAGTCTGTCTGACCGATTGTGCGATCTTCCGTTATGATACCGAATCTCGCCCAGAGAGGGACAATCTTTCAAAATTTTAGCGCAGCTGCTGCGAGGCAGTGCCTCGTCCTTAGTTTCGTTATAATCGAGAATATCCTCAAAGAAATACAAGAAGCGATGACTTGTAAGATGGTTTTCAGACAAAAAACGATGTACAATTTCCGGTAGTTCTGAGAAAGGAATTTTTGTTTTGATATTGAAAATATAGTGCTTAACCAGACGCATAACGGGACACCTCCTTGAGAGATATACATACCTGTTCGTTATTTTTATTATACATTGATGCATACGGTTTTGTCAACG
>CALAXC010000015.1 GCA_937894775.1 uncultured Clostridia bacterium | reverse complement strand
GTTGAGTAAAAAATATAAGCTGTTAATGGTAGGCGCAGGCAACTGCCCCCGTATTTATAACCAAATGGAAGGTTTTCCCATTGATATCATCTCTCTAAATATAATATCAACACCTACAAATCTCTTATCAAACTACTTACAACCTCATACACCCATCCTTCTAAATACCCACATGTTATCAAATCCATCAACCTTATTAAAAAAGATTATTCACTTAAAGATATCATCAATATCATTTATTTCAACAAATAACCACACACAACATAAAAAACAGATAATTCACCCCGAATTATCTGTTTTTTTACAACTGTTACCTATTGTATATATTATATAATTTCTATCTCTCTCACTATAAATATATCTTTTTTATCTTTTCCGCCACACTTTTTGCAACTGTTACCTATTGTATATATAATTATATTTATTATTTATATTTTTTTATCTCTATACTTTCCACCAAACCGACAAGAAATCTTCAAAATTTCTCTTTACTCCATTTGAAATCATAAAATCAAACAACTCTTGATCTTCTTCCCCCGTCGCATAAAAGCAATCATAAACCTGCCACACCTTATGCCCCGATGTAACCAGATCATATAACGTCATCAGATATACACATGACTCAATGTAAAAGATATCACTCCCATAAAGCTTACCGCCCTCCGCTTCTATAATTGCTTCACGAAAAGCTTTCATAGTATCACAAACGTCCTCTCTATCAATGCCACTCTGATCCATCGACAACCAAGTATGATGCCCTGTAAGCTTGTCCCCAGAGTCAAAATAAGCTCGCATATGAAGCTTTTTGATTGCTTCACGCACTTCATAGTTGAAGTCGCCATTCGGCTCCATAACACGAAATATGAGCTCGTACATATCTTCTGATTCATCGATCCACTTGCCGCTATTCAAAGACAATGTAATTCTTGGAACTGAAGCATTGATGTCTTTTTCCAAAGTGAAGCCATAAGCTTTAAGAATCTCCGCACGCTTGTCTTTCTTAAGACTGATCATAGAATTGGTCGCACGAATACCGATACCGCTCACGTATAGTCCATCATCAGACCAAGTAAAGTTAGGCTGGAAACGAATCCGAAACTCAGGGTAATTTTGATAATAGTTTTCATTGATCTCGTTTGCTTTCATAATATGAAATCGAAGTCCCGGATAATTTTCATATAAACACAATGTTAACTGCTTTTCAAACTCTGCTTTGCTCAGTTCAATCGGCTTATAAAGCCTAAGCCTTGTCGCAAAATGCACCTTGTCCTTGTCAATATCCCTATGAACATTTTGAAGCTCGTCCATAGTATAGATTTTATTTTGTACTATGTACCTTTCAATGCCTTTGGTTTGACAATAAGATTTGAGTTTATCTTCATTCTCTTTATAGTAATAATATGATTTGCTCTTGTTGTCTTTTTCATAATAGGCACCGAACTGATATTTATCGTTTTCAATACCAATCAAGCCAATCTCTATCATATAGGCAATTGCTCTGGAAACGTTCATTTCATTACCCCAGATAGCCAAATTGTCTTTATTGGTACTACTGATCGGCATAATGGTACAGCCGTCTTTAAAACGCTTATGCTTCACTGTATCAATAAACGTCAAGACCTTACTTAGCTTTGTTCTAAGCTTCGCTTCAGCACCTTTGGCTTTACTCTCCGTTATATGGAACACCGGTAAAACATAATAATCTGCTCGTCTTGGCTCCCACTTATTTCTATTATCATAGAAAGCAAAATTGTAATCGACCTTATCTACCAATCTATTCGCTATTTCTACTACTGAAATCATAACAAAGCACCTCAATGTTATTTTCTGCTTTTGCAACTGTTAACTACTGTATATTATACCATTTGTTTCTTATCTTGTCTATATTATTATTCTTTTTTACCCACAAAGCTTTTCCCCCAGCTTTTACAACTGTTAGCTATTGTATATTATAATCATATTTCTATATCTTTTTTTATCTATCTTCTATCTTTCGCATCGATTTTGCCTATAAAGCATCTGCCTATAAGATTTAGCCACAAGCTTTTATAATAAGCCTTGTCCCAAGCTATCTATGAAAACTTCAAGCAAAAAGAATGCTAAATTAAATGAAACCACAAAAAAGACATAGCCATAGATAGGCATCGTCCCCAATAAAAAGCCATACCTATTTTTCTTAATATATCAAAAGCACAAGTTGCAGCTTCATTGTTATCTTGTGCTTTTATTTATATGAAATCAGCATCAAAACAAAGTTCGCAAAAGTTATACCAAAAGTTCGTGCCTAATTAGCAAATACACGGCATAATGATAGCATCAAAAGAAACTAAAGTTTGTTTCAATACAATAGGGAGGCTTTATTATGATTTATGGCTATTGTCGTGTCAGCACCAAGCACCAGCGCATCACTCGTCAGGTAACGAATATTACGGCGGTATATCCCAACGCGATCATCATTCGAGAGTTTTATACGGGAACAGTTCAGCAACGGCCCCTATGGGACAAGCTGATGGGGCAAATACAAAAAGGAGACACAATCGTGTTTGACAGTGTATCCCGAATGAGTCGATGCGCTTCTGAGGGCTATAAGGATTATAAGATGCTTTATGAAATGGGAGTAGAACTTGTTTTCCTCAACGAGCCTTTGATCAACTCGTCGATCTATGATTCGTCCAAAGCCAATCTCTTAAATATTTCGATTGCGACAGGCAACGAAGCCGTGGATGATTTCTTTAAGGGAAATATCGAGCTGATAAACAACTTTCTCATGGCTCTCGCCTCGGAGCAAATTAAGGCGGCATTCGACCAAGCGCAGAAGGAGATCGACGATCTTCATGAGCGCGTCAAGCAAGGCATGAGAGAAAGCAAACGGAACGGAACTCGGATCGGACTTCAAAAAGGAACTACTCTTGTGACCAAGAAATCAATCCAGTGCAAGGAGGTCATCAAAAAGCACAGCCGTGATTTTGGTGGCTCGCTTGAGGATCCCGATGTCATCAAGCTCTGTGGTTGTTCAAGAAATTCATATTATAAATACAAGCGAGAGTTAAAAGCGCAGAATTAAATAGACAAGGGACTGTGGCCGTTTGAAATAACATGCCATAGTCCCTTTTTATCATTGAATTATGTCACCACGGAAGGTCATCGGCAGGTGTAAACGAGTATTGTGGCTTTGGCGGATCCCATTCTTCAACCACCACGCCACCTGCGGTAAGCTCGGCGCGTATTTTGTGCTCTTTTGCATATTGCTCGGCATAAGAGCCCTTTGGGGTGCGGATGGCGGTAATCTCACGCCCAAGTCCGTACTCGTCTTCTATTTTTGTTATACTTGCAGGAATACAGACGGTTCCGCTGACGGCGGCAAGTGAACCTTTAGAGATGATCTCGGTGTTGTCTGGTACTATGTAGCCATCCTCGGAAACTTTTGCATAAACAAGAGTTTTTCCGGCTGCGGTGAAGATACTGCCATCAATTGCCATAAAGCTTGTGTTATCGGGGGAAACCTCGGCTTCACAGAATACGTTTGCCCGCTGTAATTGAAATTTCATGGTCTTTACAGTTGCGGGGATATACAACTTTTCAAACGGTTCGGGAATCAATGAAAACGCTCCCTCGGCAATACCCGTCGTTCCCTCGGGCAAAACGCCTTGATTTTTTGCATCGGGGGCATAGGTCATCAGAGTACCGTCCTGACTGTAAAGGTGTCCGTCTATGGCGATAAATTGGGGATTATCCTCTGATACGACAAACTCTCCCAGCAGAGGCGCGGGTCCGTCGCCGCTAATACCAACGCTCCAAGGGTGTGTGTATGATGAGGGAATGACTACCCGTTTGCACTTTGACAGATCAACTCGACAACGCATATAGACTACTCCTTCAGGCAATACAAGCTCCTCGCCAAACTCGCCCGCCTGGATCAGCGCGCCGTCTTTACTTACGATCATCAGCTTGTTACATTCGGCAATATACGGGTCGGAATCGTCATCGTAACTTGCAATGGGGGGCAGAGGCGTTGCAAGAAAATCGTCGATACAGTCATCTTCGATCACAAGGAAGCATTCACCGTCATCGGCACAATATTTTTGGATAAAGCTATCGCGCGGACCACCGATCACCAAACCGTAGATACGGTACGGGCCTTCATAACCCCACAACTCCACAAAGGGAAAGCGCTCGGGCCATTCGGTCACGCTTTCGGAAATATACACGTGGCGAAGTGACTTAACGTTGAGAAATGCAAGCTTTCCGACAGAAACCACACCGTTTCCAATCTTAAGACACTGCAAGTGCTCTGCGTAATGAAAAGCACATTCTCCGATATGGCGCACGCGGGAATCGATCTCGTAATAAAGCTCGGGCTTTGCGGGGCAGTATTTCACCAAGGTCTTCATATCGTATGTAAAGAGCACACTGTCCTCCGCCTTGTACCACTTATTATTTTCGTCAACCTCAATACTTGTCAGGTTAGGGCAACCGTAGCTACCCGATCCGTCTTTTCCGCTGAAAGCCCACGGATCGATTCTTTGCACGTCCTTGCCGATAGATACCGTTTCAAGATTTCTGTAATCGTCAAAGGCAAGTGCTTCAAGCTCGGTGATACGGTCTCCGATGATCAATTTTTTGACCTTCTCACGTCTGTGTTCGTTGATCTTCACTCTAGTATCCTTTACGGTAATTTCGGTCATTGTTACATCATCGGGCACGAAAATCTCAAGCGTGCCGTCAGCATACTTCATTTGGTAACCCTTGTCGCTCTCGTCAACGAAAAACTCGGTCTCGTTTTCCATCTGCTCTTTTGCTCTCTTACGAAGCTCCTCGACGGATGCGGCGTAGAACTCCTCGATCCCGTCCTCATGTACCTCAACGAAGGTAATGCCTCTTTTGTTGCAATACTCCTCGATCACAGATCCTCGCTCGCCGCCGACAACGTCTATGGGGTAATATACGCCGCCGTCATCGCCTCCCGTGTCAAAGATCTCCCCTTCAAGCTCGGTAACCGTAGCGGGAATATAGATTTTCTTCATTGCAAAGTGTCCGTCGCTCTGAAGTCCTCGATGTCCGATTTTTCTGACGTTTTTGCCTATATTTATCCGAACAAGATAACTCACAGCCGCAAAGCAATCGGCAGCAATTTCCACCACAGAATCGGGGACTGTGTACATGCTTCTTTCCTCTTTTTCAAGACAACGAATGATCTTCGTCTTATCTTTGGAAAACACAACTCCGTCCTCCATGACAAAATATGGGTTATCGGGATGAATATGAATCTCAGTCAGATTTTGAAATGTCCAAGTCAAATAATCACCTATATCTTCCATAGATGCGGGGAATTTGATAACGGTTACTTTATCGTAAAAATCCCAATGTCCAATATCGCTCATATCACGCACGCCCTCGGGAATATCAAGGGTAAGCGTGCCGTCGCCGTTTGAAATCAGATACGGCAGATCTTCTCTGGGCTGATCAGAGGATTTAAACAAGCCATACTTGAAGCTGAAATTTCTCCAATTCGGATTATTGCCCATTGAACCGATTTTCTTAAGGTTCGGAAAGCTGTTCTGAAAATTGATGTAAACCGATTCCAACGTGCTCGGCACGGCAAGAACAGTGACATTTTCATTGCGTTCAAATAGCTTGGGCATAAAGGGGTATTCCTCAAGACGGGTTACACCCTCATTAATAACGGCGGTCAGCGTGCCGTCTTCGTTTTCAATCAAATTATAAATTTTTTCTTCCATTTTTGTCCTTTCGAATTTTATTATACGTGTCGTATTTCTGTTTCAAATGCTCTGCCAGCATCTCGACAAACGCGCCGTTAGTAGGCTTTCCCGCTCCGTTTGGGGCTTCGCCCTCTCGCCTTTCTCTAAACGAAACAGCGTGACCGAAATGGTCACTCAACAATGCCAAAGAGTTTCCGTTCCAAT
>CALAXC010000014.1 GCA_937894775.1 uncultured Clostridia bacterium | reverse complement strand
GAGTTGCCCCAACTATTTTGTACCTAAAGCCATAAAAACAGATTATGGTTTTTGTTGTTTCTTCTTCAGCATTTCATTGAGTTTTGCTGTGTTTCTTCTGATAATCGAGTAAATGATAGCCCAAATCACGATATAACCCACAACAAAAATTGCTGTGAATACTATAATCGGTATTACCCCGAAGTCAAGCCAATCGTTTAGTAGATACGTGCCGAGATAGCCAATATACAAAGTACCGCCGTGTATCAATATCGCCGTCATCAGCGGCATACGCTCAACTTGATATATAGCATTCATACCGCCTGCAATAAAGGCAAGTGCGGAGAGTGAAAATATACCGATACAGACTTGATTGACTGTTAAGGTATCTATGGCAGCAGACTGTTTCAAAATCAAATAGACGATTGCCAAAACAATTGGACCTAACCCCGTGGCAATGAAGCCTCGACGCACAAACTCCAAAACGAACTTTTTCATATTCCTTCGTACCTCCTTCTGATCTCCGCAAAGCAGCGTCTTGAAACGTATTCCTTATATCCGCAGTAAAACACGGCATCTACACCGCCGCTGAAAACCGCATCAAATCGCTGAATACGATGCTCATTGGCGAGGGTGGATTTGTTGATACGGATAAAATACGATGGCAAAATATCCTCTAATTCTCGCAGTCGGTCTTTGAGCAAAAAGCGGTTGCCTTTCGTATCAATGGCAATTACCTTTCTATCAATAACAGTAATGCACTCTATTTCTCCGAAGGAAAGCTTTCGTTTTTCTTCTTCGCGGTGTCCTATAATAAAGTCTGCTCCAGAAAAGCTATGCACAAGATCTTCTATCTCTTGTGTCAGAGAAGAAGGCGCGTGAACGATTGCTATTATTTCTTCTTCAGCATCTTTATCAATGATGAGTTTGTACTTCATTTTCAATATCCTTACTGTTTTTTCATTTGTCTGAGGAAACAGAACACAGCAATCACCGTTATTGCTACGCTATACAGAACAATCGGCAAAATATGTGTTGCTGCAAGCCCGAAATCTCCGCTAAACAACGCTTTTTCCATTTCGACTGCGTGAACGAATGGGAGAGCATTGGCTATTTTCTCAAAGACTCCACCCACCAGTTTCAAATCAAACCATACACCCGAAAGCCACGCAGAGAGATTGGTAAGCAATGCTCCGCAAATACCGCCAACTTGTTTTACGCCAAAAATACTGCCACACAAAAGTCCGAGTGCGATATTAAAAATTGCCATAGGTATCATACCGATAACCGCATAAATAATATTCACGCTGAGCGTAAGCCCCAAGGGAATCGCAAACAGATAACAAATAACAGTCTGACCAAGAGCAATGGGCAGAAGCGGAAGCATATATCCAATAATAAAATCAAATCCCGTAAGAGGTGTTGTGTATAGTCTTTGTAAGAGTGCGCTTTCACGGTCTTTGGCAACCAACGTTGCCGAAAACAAAGTCATAAACGATAATCCAAACACGGTAATGCCGGGAGTCAATGTATCGATCTCAAACAAGCTCACGGGAATATTTGCCTGTAAAGCACTGAGAAGCAGCAGTAATACCAACGGAAATCCCAAGCCGAAACCAAGGTTGATTGGATCGCGCAAGATCTCCTTCGTACATCTTTTGGCAAAGGTCATCACTCTCATATCGAGCCCTCCTTTACGATAGAAACGAACGCCGTTTCAAAATCGTTGGTTCCGGCTTTATCGTTCAGTTCATCCACCGTGCCTACTGCAAGAAGCTTTCCGTTTTTCATAATGCCTATGCGGTCAGAGAGTGCTTCAGCTTCTTCCATATAGTGTGTAGTTAAGATGATCGTAATTTTGCCTTTCAAAGAGCGAATGGTTTCCCAAAGCTCGTGCCTTGCTATAACGTCAAGTCCAAGAGTAGGCTCGTCTAAAAATAGAATCTTAGGTTCACTTATCAGTGCCATTGCTATGCTGACGCGGCGTTGCCACCCACCTGACAGCTTACCTGCCTTTCTTTGCAACACAGTATCCAAACCAAACCTCTCGGAAAGCTCTGTAATCTTCGCCTGCGTTTTTTCCTTGGAGAAGCCGTGAATACCACAAATCAGTTCAAGGTTTTCCTCCACGGAAAGATTAGGAGCAACGGCGGTTTCTTGAGGAGATACGCCAATCAACCGCTTTACTTGTTCCGATTCCTTTGTTATACTGTAACCGCCTACAATGGCATCTCCGTCCGTAGGCTTCGTCAAGCAGGAAAGCATTTTAACGGTAGTAGTCTTTCCCGCACCGTTTACGCCAAGCAAAGAGAACAGCTCCCCCTCGCGTATTTCTAAATCAAGCTTATCCACGGCGGTAATGCTTTTATACCGCTTGACAAGCTCTGTCGTTTTAATTGCTTGCATTTGTTTTTTCTCCGTTTCGTTTATCCGCTTGTTAATATCATTATAGCAAACAAAATCGGAGAAATGTTGATTTTTGCCTTATCGGTAGCTCCTGATGTCTAATCGGTTTTGATAAATCCTCGTTTCCCTTCTTTCTGCTTGTATTATATTAGAAAAGCGGTTAATCTTCAATCATGCGATAAAGTCGCAGGCTGAAGCCAAAAAGTCGGGGAAAAGGCGCAATGGTGAAAGGGGGTTGTTTTTATCTATAAAAACACAAAAAGCCCTTGAGAATCAAGGACTTTTG
>CALAXC010000013.1 GCA_937894775.1 uncultured Clostridia bacterium | reverse complement strand
AGTCCGACGTCCGGATTTGCTCTTGCAGGAAATGTTGCGGATCGGGAAATACGGAATCATTTCCTACATGAATTTCGGCCATATCAATGCCCGTATCCAATTGATGTTCGGGAATATGCCGGTCAATCGGAATCTGCCAAGACCGTGGTATGATACCCCGACCATTCACCCCGGCACGATCTCCGACTTGCGGAATCTTTGTAAAACTCTGAACATTAAGATTTTGAAAGAGATTCCATTAACGGCGCGCGGTGACTTTCTCCCCGGGTTGGCAACAGTTTGTCCGAACCTGTTTGCCTCCAACTGTATTTTCATTATTTCCAAAAAGAGTTAATTTTATACTTATCTATTTTTATTGTTACAAAATAAAAACCATCATTTTCGCAAAGAGCCATAGGCATGCAGAAATGATACACGAGATATTCGGAAAGGAATATCCTCATCTTCCTCTACTGTTTCAACCGTTCCTACAAATTGTTGCAAGAATTCAATTGCCAACTTTCTGTCGAGCAGATCGTGAATCTTTTGGTTTTCGTAACTGCGCAAGCAATTATAGCACGACGGCTCGCAATTGCATTCACTCATTGATCTCAACGCCGACATGAAGATGCTATGCAGCATTTTTCCATCCTTGGTTACCAATCTTCTTGAGTGACCAGCACCGCCGGGAACGGAGTCGTAAATAACGATAGAGAGATCTAAAATACCACTGACGAGCTTGGCGGACAAACACGCCTTGATATCTCGTCTTTCAATATTCAAATCCTTAGCCATCGCATTCAAGATTGCATACATTACCGACACCATCGTGTTGTAGTCGGACGTGTTACACTTGAAGGATATTTTAGCAACATCGGTTTTGAATTCATGGTGGAGCGATCGTCTAACAAGCTCATGGCAATTACAGTTATACTGTCCGTACAAGCTTTCGTGAGATTTCGTTGTCGTTACGGACAATGCTCCATCGCGCATCTGCTTTTCAATCTCTTTTTCACCAATACCTTCATCCTCTGCCACAGCGTAACCGCAGAGAGGACAAACATAGAAGTTGCTAACGGATTTCACCATCAAGGAATCGTTGGTTGTGGATTCAACCTGAATTTCTATTGAGTTAAACAGATACCTATGCTTATCTATCGTTCTTGCGGCAACATTTCCGATGTAATAATCCTCAGAACGATAATTCTTTTCCTGACGACTCATAGGAACATCTCTATCCTGTCGCTCGGCAACAAAGCCGGAACGAGGCTCGATGCTCTCATAGAAGTCCATCTTAAACAACTTTCTGCCGCAAGCCGAACAAGGAATTCCTTCGCTTGTAATGGGGGTGATGCTGTAATTTACAGTGTTGCAATCTTTATTTCGGCACACTCCGATATATCCCGTGTACCAATCCTGCTTATCTTTACCTGTTGCGGATTTCTTGATGTAACGACTCGTATATAGTCTGCCGTCAGCGACAACCTCCGAGGAAGGCGCGTATTCAGCTATTGCAATCTGCAAATCTCTGCTCAACCTCAACTTGGAAACATTGTTTGCGGTTGTATTTTGCTGTAGCTCAACTGTATTAACGGGGAAACCGTATCTTGGCAGTATATTACCACGAGCCAAGAAATCAATCAGCTTGTTTTTCTTATAATGCTGAAGCTTTCTTTCGCACATAGCCGCTTTGGTCAAATCGTTTTCTCTCTTGAATTGCTTGATTAACTTTTCAAAATTTTGAATGTTGGTTTCATATTCCTGAATCAGCTGCGTGAACACTCCTTCGGTGCCGCTGAATTCTTCAATCCAAGAGAAATCATCAATACCGAGACGCTTATGCAAATTATCAAGATCGGGAATAGATACCTTCAGCATATCCAAAAGTCTTTGGGGATGTCCATTAATCCACTCAATGAATCCCTCATATCCCTTTTGGTTTATAAACTTATCTGCATCGTTGTGGTTGTATTGATCCTCATGATCCGCAAAATATATGCTCAAAGCAACCGCATAAATATGCCTTCGAACTATCTTCTCATTATCCACCTTAAACAACGGAGGAAGTATCGTTCCGCCAATCATTCGCTTGGGATCTTTGAAAAATGCCAAGTCGTGAGAACTTAACTTTGCAAATGTTAGCACAAACGCCGCCGCATCAAGACTTCTACCTGCACGTCCGGCACGCTGTGCATAGTTGGACGGCAACGGTGGAACATCTCGCAAAAATACAGTTTCAAGGTCACCAACGTCAACACCCATTTCGAAGGTGGTGGAGCAAGAAAGCGCATTGATTTCCTTCTTAATGAACTGCTCCTGATATTCGGCGCTCTCTTTTTTACTGAGCTGTGCAGTATGCTCTTTGATGAGCAATGGCGACATTCTATCGCTCATATACAGCTTTGCAAAGTGGTTATCTCTCGTAATATCGTCGGGCGAGATTCGGGCGAGCTTTCCTTCGCATCTGACAGAAGGACAATGACCTAAATTGAACTGTGTGATCTTACCGCATTTCTTACAACGATACCAATGTGCATCGGGAGAGCCGTTGATCTTTACGACAAAATGCTTTGCGCGAAGCACGTAAGTTCCGTCTTTATTCAGATCATCCATACAATACGGATTGCCGCATTCGGGATCGGAAAGATACTCAAAGTACTGCGTTAAAAATTCTATCGCACGATCCTCGGATATACCAAGCGTGGAGCAAACATAATACAGACGGTTAGATTTATAGTATCCGTTTCCATTGCTCTTGCTTTTAGGCATCCAGTTCGATACCGTTGCTCTCTTTCTTTCGGGGGATTGCATGAAAGTAACGAATCTCTGTGACGGAGTGAAGAATATGTATTCTCGGTCGTTATCATCGATATCGCTATCGGAGTCTGTGTATATTGCGCCCATTTTAACGATTTCGAAAATTAGCAAATCAAGCAATGCCTTTACCGAAACAGGATCGGCATTATATTCCTCTGCAATTACCTGAACAATGTCCGGCGTGTTACCTTTATACTCGAATTGTATTTGACCTAACGCAGTAAGCGAGGTGGTCGAGTTATATCGAGCCAATTCGTTGAGAAGTGCAACCCAAGCGTTCTTACGGCTATCAAGTGTAAGATTGCTTTCATCCGAATTGCTCTTTGCGAAGCTTTTCTTTGCCGTGAAATAATTTGTAAGCAAGGTTACAAAATCAGATATCGTATATTCGTGGGATACGATTTCGTCTTTTCTTTCCGCAATGATGCGACAGATGCCACGTCTACGCAAGAATTCGTTATAGCTCTTACCTAAATAACACGCAAACTTAGCTGCTTCTTGTCTACTGTCGGAGAAAGCCAAGAACTGTCTGCCGGTCTTTCTTGCGACCTTTTTGTTTGCAGATGCCGCCCTTGCGAAAATGTTTTTAGCTTTGGTTTGTTCTTCGCTTTCAACATATTCGATTTCGGGAAGCTCTTCATACAAAGAGGTTGCCAAAACAGCCGTTGCTGCATCATTACCAAGATATAATCTCTTATAATGACCAGTGTGACAGTTACCGCATCTTGCTCCTATTTTGAGGATTTTCGCCTTAATGACCTTGATATAGTTTTCCTTGCCGCAATCGCAAGGCAGATTATGAATCTCATTTTCGGCAACGATTGCTCCGCAGATCGGGCAGAGATAGAACACTTCTTTCTTTCCGTCGGTTTCGTCCTCAATGTCATCATCTTCAATATCGGCATTATCATCGGCATCGAGATAGTAATATTCGACTTCTTCCTCAAGCTTGCTTGCCTGAACCAATCTGCGACTTTCAATTTTGCCGACCAGTGCAATTCTTCCGCAATCGTCGCAAACAGCCGCTTCAAATACGGCAGACTCCTTGCCATTCTCCCAATAGGTTCTTTGGCGATTCAAGAACAAACGCTTATCGCCGTTCAATGTAATATAACACCCCTCAAGGCTGCGGATAAAGAAGTGATATCTTGCATCAATCAAGGATTTTTTGTTCTTTTGTGCGCGAGTGCAAAGCGAAATGAACGCAATTGCTACATCCATGCTAACAGATAACTTCTCACCGATCTCAGACAACTCGCAAATACCGCCAAGGCGTAGGCGCAATGCATGGTATAGATCAGAAGTCAGCAAAAAATCATACAGAAGCTCTTTTTCGTCAGTTGCTTTATCAACATTAAATCCGTAATCATTCAGAACCTGCCACACAAAATTTTCGCCATCCGCTAACTTTTCATATAGCTCGTTTGGATATTTTTTGATCGTGGCATTAGGAACATACGGCTCTCGTTCGGCTCTGATAATATACTTCTTGTCAAAGCTTACACCACAGAGGTTCTCTGCAAAGGTGATAATATCATCGTCTACGCTGCTATCACTACCCAAGGTAGCACTCGTTAAAATAAAGCGTGTATCCTTGGTAGCCGAAATTCTTGCTTTTAATCTACGAAGAAGGATCGAAGTTTCGATACCTGTTGCTCCTGTGTAAATATGCGCTTCGTCCAAAACAACGAATCTGAAATCCGCATTGGAAAACAAGACGTCATCCTTTGGACGCAACAGCAAATGCTCGAGCATCGCATAGTTGGTAAACAAGATGTTCGGAGGATTCTTCTTCATCTCGTCACGGGATAGAATTTCGTTAGGCAATCTGTGGCGAAGCTCAGGCACTTTTTCTTTTGCGAACATGGCTTCATATACGGCAATAGCACTTTCCTCATCGTTTTCTGTACCGCCGTTATATGCACCAAAGGTTATATCGGGATAGCACATCAAGATTTCTCTGATGTTCTTCATTTGGTCGTTTGCAAGAGCGTTCATAGGATAAATGAACAATGCACGAACACCTTTACCGAGTGTGCCTTGCTCCTTTTCTCGTAACAGTTCATTTAGTACGGGAATTAAGAAGCAGTTCGTTTTACCACTACCTGTACCTGTAGAAACAACTGCGTTATTTCCACCAACGATAGCACGAATTGCTTTTTCCTGATGCAGATACAAGTTACGAGTTATCGGAAGCTTGTGCCTATGTAACTTATCGTTCGGCTTGCCTGCTTCAAGCTCTCTGAACAACGGAGAAAGAGGACAATCGGCATCCTCGATCATTTCTTCGATCGATTTGCCGCTCTTAAATACATCTTTAATTTCAAGCAGTGGGCCACGAGCAATATTCGCCCTTAACTCTTTTACAAATTGCTCTTGTAAAGAAGGATTCGCAAACGCATGCGTTGTCGCTATGTAGTCTATAAATTCTTCTTTTATGTTTGATGATGCTTTAGCCGGATTGAACATTCTATTTCACCTCCTCGGTGCTAAAGAGGAAATAATCAATTCCTCTCGTATTTCTGTTAAAATTGCTAATTCTGTTTTTGGTGTCAAGAGTGAATTCACCTAAGAAGTCGTCCATATCGTCGGGATTAACACCGGCAACGATGAAACAAGAATTTTCACTCTTGAGTTCGAGTCTTATTGGATTGATATCATCGTATGTTCCTTCGCTGTTTGCCATGGTGTTCAAATAGGTTTTCCAACCATCACGGTTGATAATATAGGCACTTCCAGTATAATAATGACAGCCGTCAAACTCTCCGATATACCAAAGGTGATCCACATAGAAGGGCTTGATTTCCTCATACGAAGCCTTGCCTGTTAGCATTACCTTTTCAAAGCGCAGACTTTTGCCCTTGAAGCGAATCTTGTTGATATCGCCAAACACCACTTGTTGCTCGAATAAGCGGAGAGGCTTTTCGATAAATCCAACTCGCTTCATCAAATCAACGGTAACATCATAAATACCTATTTCAAGCTCAGCTAATGAGAAGCATCTACTCTTATAGTTTTCATCGATGGTTTCGCTGATGTCGAAGCTATGCTTTACTGTATCATTCTCACAGAAAGAGATTCTGAATTTTGGCGTGGAATCGCCAACAAAAGATTTGCTCACATCCCACAGCATCTCTTTTCCGCTTATTACAAAAGGCGAGAATTTGAGTTTTTCCTTCAAGCAAACTGTTAAGATAGGAATAACAGCGATATCCTCAACTTTTACGAATACGATAATTTCATTCCTACCATCTTGCAGCATAGACCAGAGAGTTTCGCCAAGCTTAAATGAATTGAATGCCACACTCTCGGACAAAACAGTGTTGTTATTCAAGAACACTTGATAACCCATTTCTGTAGGTAAATCAATAACAAGCTCCGCTGAATTCGAGTAATTTTTATACCACAAATCTTCTCCGTACTGCATTGAAAAATCGCCATCTCCGATTTTCCATCTTAACACGGGCGGAGAAAGAACAATATCTCCGTCATCAAACGGAATCACTATGTCGCCTTGGTTGATATCAAACGATACGCTTTTATCGTATTTCTCTGTATGGAAGCGCACCGTACCAAGGTTTTCGTCATCAAAATACAGCTTTTTATCGTAGGTAATGCTTATACTGTTGAATTTTACAACGTTGTAGGATGCTTCGATTTTGTTATCCGCATAGCTGAAAATATTGATTTTCTGCGGTTCGCACACATTGAGCAGTTCCGTGATGAAAAAGGTTTTATATCCTTCGCTT
This sequence comes from uncultured Clostridia bacterium, assembly GCA_937894775.1. Classification (GTDB taxonomy): domain Bacteria; phylum Bacillota; class Clostridia; order Oscillospirales; family CAG-272; genus HGM12713. Next base: position 375 of record CALAXC010000013.1, on the reverse strand, counting down.
TCTTCACAAGTGAACGCGTTCAATCTAAAATCGGTAGATTCGTAACGAACACCATACTTGGATATGTCAACATCAGACTTTACGACAACTCGTAGTTCGCCATCAATAACGATGAATTCTTCGCCGTCATGAATGAATTTTGCATTATTCTTTCTGTCCGCAGAAATTCTTATGCTGCGTTTCTGTTTTTCAACTACGAAGAACACCGTTCGTTTCGGATTTTGTAACAGTTCTCCCTCTTGTGCCTGAAGAATATACAAATTTGGTTCACCCGAAACTTTCTTTATGCTCTCGGGATGCGCTGAGAACTCCTCAAATTTAGGAGCAAACAATATGTAGTTTCCGGGGAGACATTCCTCCTGCAAGATTTCTCTA
>CALAXC010000012.1 GCA_937894775.1 uncultured Clostridia bacterium | reverse complement strand
TATCTCAAAACCCAAGAACTTCACAACACAGACGTTTCAACCGATATAGAATATCAAAAAAACTATAATAGCTATTACAGAGTTCGAAGAGATCGAAACTGGTTGAAAGCGTATTATGATTTCATGGAAAGTCACAAAAACGATCAGGATATTTCCTTTGAGAAAATTTTACGAGAAATTTCATCGGTTCCTCACAAAGCAAAAAATGGAATAATAGAATCAATCGAAGCCTCTTTTGCCAGCAAAATGCTCGCAACAATAAATCCCAATTATCCTATTTGGGATAGCCAAGTGATCAGAGCATTAGATATTTCAATCGATCCCACTCTTATAGGGGAAGATAAAATAATGGCTTATGTTGAAGCTTATACAAAATTAACACGCGAAATAGGTGATTTTATCAAAACTACAGAGGGACAAATGTGCATAAAGCAGTTTGATGCAACTTTCCCGAATCTTACATACCTTAATTCATTTAAAAAAATTGACTATTATCTTTGGAATATTGGAAAGTAAGACAAAGATTACATTTTGATTTGCGCAACAAGGCGTTTGACAAAAGACACAGCCCCACCGCTCTGGTGAGGCTGTGTTTTGCTTTACTCCTTCTCTACAAATAGGAGTATCGTATTCATATGGTATGACACATAAGAACTTCTCGTCTCTATTGACAAATCGGCGAGAATGTGGTATCATAATTTTGCAAATCTGAGTGATCTTTATGGAGAAAAATATGAAAAGATTTATTTCAGCTATCTTGATGATATCGCTTCTTGCCTCTATGTTAGTGTTTGCTTCCTGTAACAGCGACGAGCCCGCGGAAAGCGGAGCAGGGGAGACCGACAAGGCGACGGATGCAGTCGAGAAGCCAACAGATAAGCCAACCGAAAAGCCCACCGAGAAGCCTACGGATGATGACAAAGAGCCAGAGAAGAAAACCAACTTCAAGGTGCTTTTCATAGGCAACAGCTTTACCTATTACAACAATATGCCGACGGCATATTTTCAGAAAATATGCAAGGCGGCGGGACTTGACGTTGAGGTAGATACCATAACAAACGGTGGACATCGACTCGACGAGTTTGCCGACGCAAATGACGAGTACGGCGCGAGAGTTCGTCGTGCGCTCGAGGACGAGCAGTATGACTACGTTATTCTTCAGGAGCAGAGCGGCAGGCCTATCGCGAAGCCCGCGGGCTTCTTTGACGGTGCGCGCGATCTTGCGGCGCTTGTTGAGGCGAACGGAGCGGAGCTTTGGTTCTATCAGACCTGGGGCTACAAGGAGGGATACTCCAAGCTCCCCACTCACGGCGGCACGACCGAGGAGATGGAGCTTCTTCTCAGAGCGGCTTATGACGCGATAGCAGAGGAGCTTGACGCGAATGTGGCGCACGTCGGAATAGCGATGTACGATCTTCACAGCAACGAGAGCTTCGAGCCTGATCTCTATAACGATGATAAATTCCATCCTTCAAAGTATGGAAGCATCGTCGCGGCGTGGACGATATTCGCGTCGATATTTGAGATAGATCCCGACAAGGTCGATCTTGATTGCGGAATTGAGGAGGAACATCTTGGGGGTATAAAGGAGGCGGCGTATTACGCGGCGTTCTTCCCTGATCCCGTTCCCGACGGATATAAGATAAGCTCCGAGGGAGTTACGAATAAGAAGTAAAGCGGAGGTAAAAAGCCGATATGGATCAATTCCATATCGGCTTTTGTTATCCTTTAGCGCCCGACGTCAAGCCGTCGGAATTCCCGAGAAGCTTCTGAACAATCGCATCGTAGGATACGGCGTTCTCGTCGAGTCTTACTGATTTTGAAATATCAAAGGCAGAGCTGAGCGTGTGATAGCGAATTATTAACAAAGTATTTTTTAAGTGCGAAAAAAGTTTGAAGGAAAATGCCGCAAATGTGCTGAAATGTCTTGAATTGTTCGTAAAATTGTGATACAATGATTATGCTAAACAAACTTAATATCGCAATTCGAGCACATTTCTATTTAAGGGGATGTTATGCCCTTTTTTCCTCTTTTCACTGTTGAATTTGGTAAAAACGCAGGTTCCAACTTAGTGAAAAGCAAGAGTAGTGCTTATTTGCGGAAGGTTTGTTTAGCGACATCGGAGTTTGCGGTTTTCGGTGCGTGGCTTCGACGGTCTCGCACCTTTTTATATCCGCAAAAAAGGACGCGACACATAAATACCGAAAAATATTTTTGCAAAGGAGATACCTTATGAAAAGAATTGTATCAATTTTACTTGCGGTATGTATGTGTCTTTCCGTTGGCGTAATGCTTACGGCCTGCGGACATGAGTGTACATATAAAACAGAATGGTCGTATAACGATACGAAGCATTGGCACGATTGTGAGGATGAAGATTGTTATGAGGGAGTTGCTGATGAAGCAGATCACTCGTTCACTCTTTCTGAAGCTACCGAGCAAAATCACACCATGACTTGTAGCGTTTGTGGAAAAACAAACGTAGGTCAGCACGATTGGAGCGAGTGGGTAGTTACCGTAGAACCCACAAAGGAAAGCGCAGGAACAAAGGTACGTACTTGCTCGATTTGTGAGTATAAGTTGGAATTACCTGTACAATATGAGCCTGTAACAACAATCACCTCTTTCTCTGCTGCTATGCAGAATACCATTGGTGCTACGAATTATCAAATTACATTTGGTGATAATTATAATATTGCCAAACAGCATAAAGGCTCGACATATTCGTACATAGGTGAGAATATATATGACGGCGATTATTGGACTGTTGAAAATTCGGTAAAATATCATTATTATAAATCCAACGGAACTTGGGTCAGGGAAAATAATGATAATGCTTCCGTTCGTTACGATGCTCGCATTAACTTCCTTGCTAATATGCTTTACTTTGTTGATCTTGTTGATGATTTTGAGTACAGCGAGTCTTGGAAGGCATACGAGGGTTCTAATATTCAGGTTGCGATCTTCTCTGACGTTGTGGGAATGGAGACCACCGGTGTAAAGACTTACGATAAAGTAAGGCTTTATTTTGAGGACGATCAGCTTGCAAAGATCGAGCTTGAATTGGGAAGCGATTCCACTTACGTTGTTATCAAATATGGTACAGCAGACTTTACTGTTCCCACAGTAGACTGAATTTTGCATTGATACAGTAAGCGGAAACTGTTGAATGGAGTAAATAAAAGCGACGGATTTTTATAATTCGTCGCTTTTATCATTATTAGTTATTTGCCCGACGTCAAGCTGTCGGAATTCCCGAGAAGTTTCTGAACAATCGCATCGTAGGATACGGCGTTCTCGTCGAGTCTTACTGCTTTTGAAAGATCAAAAGCAAAACCGAGCGCTTCGTTGTATTCGGCTTCGTTCACAGGGGTACTGTCTATAAAATACTCGCGGTGAGTAATAATATATCCTTCGTCTCCAATATGCGCGTAGCTTTCTTCATATCTTCCGTCGAGCACCGTAGAAAATCCGTGATCGTCGAGCTTATATACGACGTCGTAGTAGCGGTCCATGTGTCCGTTTTGATTGATCATCTCTCCGCTGCGCTCAATATATTTTCCGCCGCCCGTGCGTCCGAGACGCTGCTCTATGATAGCTCCGTTCTTGAACGAGCAGACTATGTCGCCCTCGGCTTCGGATATACCGCGGAGATACAGCTCGGGAATATCATCGTTATCAATGAAAACGAGAGAAAACGAGCAATACGGTCCGTTTTTATTCTTCAAAAATTCCAAATATGCTTTTTTATAATCTGAATCCAACGATTCTTCTTTTTCCTGCGGATCTGTTTTTAAAGGTTCATGCGTTGAGTCCTGTGTTGTATTTTGCGCTTTTTCGGGTTTAGTATTTTCGTTTTTATGGTTACAAGAAACCACAGAAGACACAAAGATCAAACAAAGAAAGATAGCTAATATTTTTTTCATTTCCACCTCTTGAAAGCTTTTGGTAATTTCAGTATATCATACCCCGAAATTGATGTCAATACGGTGGGGAAAACTTTTTTAATACGGCTTTTTTTGTTTTTAAAGTGGTGAAAAACCTAATTTTCTATGCTTTGGCACTAGGGTAACTCCGCTTCGCTCCGTGATTCGCACGCTATGTGTCTGAC
>CALAXC010000011.1 GCA_937894775.1 uncultured Clostridia bacterium | reverse complement strand
TTTTAAGTTTACTGCTTAGATTTTATCACATTTTTGGAAAAATGAATTGGCACGAATGAAATCGTAACCAATCGTAACCGGTTGAAAGAGATTGAATAATTCAATAAAATATGATATAATAAGAAAAAGGATAGTAAAAATTGAAGAAAAGAGGTGCAAGATGGCTGTTGAATACAGAAAACTTCTCATTATAGAAGATAATATCGAAGAGCTAAACGAATTAAGCACGTATTTTAGCATGAAAAACCAAGTCTATACCGCAACAACGCTTGCTGAAGGGATAGAGCTTGCGAAAAACAATACCTATGACGGTATCATTCTCGACCTGATATTACCCGACGGCAACGGAATCAACTTGTTTAATGCTGTGGATAGCTTGCCACCCGTTGTAATTTTATCTGATATAGGCTCGGAAGAATCTATGATAGAAGGATTTACACAAGGTGCTCTTGATTACGTGGTGAAGCCGTGTTCGCCAAAGCTGCTTGAAATGCGTCTTGACTTACGTCTGTTGCCGATACAAAAAGCAATTATTACCGTAAACGGATTGACGGTAAACGCCGTTAAACGCACCTGCACCTTTCAAGATAAAACGATTTCTCTCACCTCGTCCGAATTTAATATTTTGTTGTTTCTAATTACACACGCAGGGCAATATTTTTTGCCAAGCGAAATTTACGAAAACGTTTGGAAAATGAAAAGTCTTAACACAACGACAATAAAAAGGCATATATCCACGCTCCGCATCAAGCTGACAAACGCTTGCGGAAACGTGAAAATGATACATACCGAATTTGGAAAAGGATATTGTTTTACAGGGGAGGAACAGCAATGAAGAAAAAATCTTTATCACTTGCTATTTTTGCGGTCATACTTATAATCGGTACGCTGATATCCGTCCTTTTGCCAATGGCGGAAGAAAGGAACATAGATATAGCCCCCTCGCACGATACCACCTATGAAATACAGGTCGGTTACGACAGAGAAAATAAAGTTCCCATTACCGAAACACATACGGCAACCACGGTTAAGGTAACCGATCTTTTTGAGGTTAAAAGACTGATCGCATACAATTACTATCCGAACGAGTATGCGGAAATATCGTCAAATGCTATCAGCAATGAGCATAATGGCGAAGCTCTTGCTTCAAAAGGTACACTTCGATACGTAATTACAAACATTGAGGGTATCAATCCCGCAAACGGAACGTGGGAAGAAGATCTTGCCCCCTATGCCGAGTACATAGGTGATGATGAACGGTTGCACCTTACGATGTATCTGCCGCCTATGCTTTCAGCCTGCAACGTATTCGTTCGTGTGCAGCACGAGGCTTCTATGGGAACGCTGACGGGCTTTGATTCCGTGAAATATGCAACGACGGATCAAGAGCTTGCTTATGATGAAACGGTAGTACACGCAGACGGAACGGAAGGCATTTTTCTTGATATTCCGTTGATTGTATCAAACAGAGCTTGGAGTGAAAACCCAATTCAAAACGGCTGTATCGTTACCATTCACTATGAAGCAGAGGAAGGAAAACAGGTCGGATTTGTCGGTACGCCTATTATCGGTCTTGATGAAGACGTGCGCTCTATTGTGGGCAGCGGTAACAATTTCAAATTGATTACAGGTCTTTTGGCTCTTATTACCTTCTTTATTTTCGTATTCGTTTGCATTTTGAAGCGCGCAACCGCTTTTGTTCCTCAACTTGTTTTTGCCGTAGGTATTATGACCTTTGTGTATGCCTCAATGTCGCTTGTCGGAGCAACCACCTCTCCGTATTTATGGTTAGCCGTTCGCTCTGCGGCTGTCGGTATATTCCTGCTTGGCGCAAGTTTTACCTTGCCTAAATTCTTTGCAAAAATTCCCGTAAAGTATATCACCGCTGTTTTGTCGCTTGCTTATACGGGACTTGCTTTCTCCGTACCGCTTGTGAATATTGCAAACGCAGAAGCGATAACGCTTGCATATCAAATTATCGGTGTAATGACAAGTCTTGTCATTATTGGCTTTTCCGTTATGGAAATTCTTCGTGGAAAACGTTTTGACTTGTGTATCAACAACGCATTATCCGTTGTCTTTGCCGGCTACGCAATATTCTCGTTTTACGAAAGTACGAATGTACTTTACAGTCCTTTTATGTGGCTGTCCTTAATGATGCTCGGCGTTATTCTTGTGATCGGTTTCCGAGAATTTATATTATCTGAAAGCCGCAACCGTCAACTTACTGCCAATCTTGCGGCAGAGGTTGAATTGCAAACAAGAAATATGCGAGCCATTATTGACGAGCGAGAAAGAATTTTACAGTTCGTTTCTCACGATATGAAAAAGCCGCTTTCCTCTGCTCGTACTTACCTTTCTATATTGAGGCAGCGAGAAAAGAATGAGGAACAACTCAAAACCATTGATATTATCGAAGCAAAGGTTACGGATTTACACGAAAATCTTTCAACCGTTTCCGATTATGCAAAGCGAAAATATGTTGCGGAAACACCTGTAACCGTAGCGGTGGATGAAATTCTGAACTCTGTTTACGCAGAGCTTTCACCCGACGCGGAGGCAAACGGTATCGTAATGGAAATTTCAGCAAAACATTCCGTTGCTTTTGCCAAGCCCGACGCTTTGAAATCCGTTCTTCAAAATCTCGTTCTGAATGCTATCGAGCACGCAGATTGCAGTAAAATATGGCTTCGTGCATACCGCAAATTCGATAAGTGTGTTATTACAGTTTCGGATAACGGCAAGGGCTTCGGCGACAAGGACGTATTTCGTCCGTACTATTCCGGTAATGAGGGTGAAGAAAATATAGGACTTGGTTTGTATATCTGCAAGAGCCACATTGAAGCTATGAACGGC
>CALAXC010000010.1 GCA_937894775.1 uncultured Clostridia bacterium | reverse complement strand
CTATAAAAGAATCCCCGACAGATAAATTCTGTCGGGGGCTTTTTTTGTATAACGAAAACCACCAGCAGTGCTGGTGGTTCCAAAAAGCTTTAGCTATGCGTAGAAAAAATACCTCCTTTGATGTATAATAAAGTTGGTCTGCCAACCAAAACAATAAAAACATCAAAGGAGGATCAAGTCGTGAAACTTGACACAGATAGTTTAGCACATACTCGTTGGAATTGCAAGTACCATATCGTATTTGCACCGAAATATCGTAGACAAATAATCTACGGAAAGATAAAAGCAGATATAGGAATGATGTTGAGAAAGCTCTGCGAATATAAAGGAGTAGAAATACTTGAAGCAGAGGCTTGTAAAGACCATATCCATATGCTCGTGTCCATACCGCCCAAGTATAGTGTATCACAAATAATGGGGTACCTCAAAGGAAAAAGTAGTTTGATGATATTCGAGAAATACGCCAACATGAAATACAAATATGGAAACAGACATTTCTGGTGTAGAGGATATTACGTTGATACAGTGGGGCGCAATAAAAAAGTTATTGAGCAGTACATAAGAAATCAATTGCAACAAGATTACGAAGAAGAGCAATTGAGTATAAAAGAGTTTGTCGACCCGTTCACGGGTCAGCCGGTAAAAGAGGGCAAATAATTAAAGCCCCTTTAGGGGCATGCCTGTGAAAGTCGTGCGGTTGGCAGACTTTTCGGCGAGCCTATAGGCTCAGCCTGTGACATGCCCTAAGGGGGCTTGTGCAAGCCACCGGCACGGCCGGTGGTTATGACTTGCTCCGCAAAGAAATTCACCCTCTCCTGCGTTTTTCGAACGATGAAGGTGTTTCGCACTCTGCGGAGTGCGCCTCAGGGCGTCGCCCTGAGAACCCACAAGCTTTTGAAAAAGCTTGACCAAAACTTTCCTTAATCGCTCTTTGCAAGATGTACATAGCGCCCGATGGCTTTGGGCGAGCTATGTGTGTGCGTTGATTGCCTGTCGGCTCAGCCGACTTTGTGCGTACATTGTGCGTTGATTGAGCTTTAGATAATTAAAGACCTCATCCACCGCTAACGCGATCACCGCACAATGTAATTTTCTATTTTCAATTTTCCATAAAAAAAAGCTGTTGCTTACGCAACAGCTTTTTTATCAATCTACTTGGCTGACAGCTACACTGAAATCCAAAGTTATATTAAAATCTTTGGGATATCTTCTCATAGCCTCACCGAGCTGAGTATCGAGTTCTGCGGTTTGATAGTTACCCTCACCGCGACTATACAACCACTCCCACTCTACCGAATAAGTTTTATTTATGGTAGTATTAGGAGAAATAGCACCGGTAGATGTAGTGCTTGAACCGTCATTAGCGGAATCAAAAACAACGTCTAAATACCTATACGTACCCGGATCGCCAACAGCACTTTCAGAATTGAAAATTTTCAAAAATCCATCCAATCCCAAATCATCTCCATTCCAAGATCCCGGAGTAAATGACTCGCCTTTATAAGTATAAGTCCCCGTACTAGGTAATAAATACAACGTATTACCCTTTCTTGTCAAACCCGCAGCAGCTTTTACGGTAACCGTCTTTCCGTTAGTGTTGTCTGTTTCAACAAGGAAAAGTGCAATCGGAAAATAGTCGATAGCATCCATTTTTCCTGTAGTATCATTTTTCTCGCGTATGTACCCCGCAGATTTTTTAAATCCCTTACCTAAAGTAAGAGTTCCGCTAAAGTCTATATTGTATGCGGTTTCGGGAGTTCCCTTAATAGTTATTTCCGCAAGAACACCTCTTGTTCCGGGAGCGATGATATTATCACCAACATCTGTCTCATCAGTTTTTGATGTCAAATATATAACATCTCCATCCGCATATTCATACGTCAATCCTGTACTGCTTGAAAGCTCAATTCCCCACTTTGACACTCTCGCAGAATCACTAGAAGAATCGTTAACAGTGAATTTGGCAAAGGTTCCGGAAATCGCAGTGCTTGTAATTAATATTGAGCAGAGCAATATTGATATAACAGCGCAAAAGCCTTTTTTGTAGATTCCCATATTACCCCCTCCTTCTCAAAAAGATATAGATATACAATTGAATTATAACACATATCTAAAAAAAATTCAATAGTTTTTTATATTTTTTTAGTATATATATCATTTTTTATTCAAATTTTAGTAAAAAACAGCATCAAAAAGAAATCTGATTGTTAATTGTGAGAAAAGCAAAACAAATATCCGGCAGTGTTAGTGAATTTCAAAATACAAAAGGATGTCTCATTTTTGTCTGAGACATCCTTTTGTATTATTCTTTTGCCTGAGAAACTTCGATCGTCATTTCTGCTACGATATCAAACGGCGCAAGCTTTGTAAGCTTACAGCGTTGCGCATCATCCTCGGGCAATTCATTCAAAGCGCTGTATTTGTTTAATGCCTCGCCTAAAACCGTATCCTTTTCGGTCGTCTGATGCGAATGCTTAAATCCCGAAAAGCCTTCATATTCTATTCCCTCTGCGGGGGTAGGTTCATAGAGCCATTCCCATTCAAGAGAATAAACAATATTTACCGATTCATTCGGAGCTTTTGATTCATCAAAAATTTCGGAAACATCAGCAGAAAGTTGCTTAGCCATAGCAACTCCGCTGCTATTTACATAATCCTTATCACCGCTTGACGTATCACCAACACGGTATATTTTTTCAAGGGTTTTTACACCGTCGACCGTCTTATAAAGCTTAAATATTATCGGCAAATAACCGAAAGCAGCTCCGCCTGAATATCTCAGTAAGCCAAGCCCCTCGTTAGGGCAGATAGCAGCATCTTCCGCATCGGGATGCGGTTGAGTATGATATCCGTCACCCGTAAGGAGCGAACCGTTGATATCTATATTATATTTAACTTCAGGATTTCCTTTTATCGATATCCAAACAAGCACGCCGCTTGTTCCGGGAGCGATAACCTTATCGCCTATTCCGCCTTTGGATTTTACGTATATAACTTCATCTTTTACGTATTCATCAAGCAGACCTGTACCTGTCGAAACCTCAATTCCCCATTTTGCAACTCTTGCGCTGTCAGACGAAGAATCCGACGTAGTATATTTAGCCAAAGTGCCCGAAAGCGCTGTGGTCGTAATCATAACCGAGCAGAGCAATACCGATATCACGATAAAAAATCCTTTTTTATAGCCTCGCATATTACTCCTCCTTTTCAAAATGATATAATTATACACATAGATTATATCACACAAAAGTCAAAAAATCAATACTTTTTTATTATTTTTTATACAACAGCACCAAACAGTACTAATAAATCAAGAATTTTTCGGTAGAATGACGGAATTTTTTGTTCAATTCGTTATGCTTTTCAATAAACCTTGCAGGGTCGAAGCCGTTTTTTAAAAACTCATCTGTACCAAGCAAAAGATTTATAAACGCTCTTTGACTCTGCGCATCTCGTATTTTCATTTCGCTATGCGTTTTTCTTATATAGTCGACCGCAAAAAGCCCAAGCGTAAAAGGTTCAAAGGCATCGGGATCGGTTATATGTATCTGAAATCCTCTGCAAAGCTCACCTGAATACTTTGAAAAAGTAGGCGTAAAGCAACATTCTCGCAAAGTAAAGCCCAAAAGTCCGAGCGTATTTAGATATTTTATCGCCTCGTCAGCACGAAGCCACGGAGCGCCGATGTACTCAAACGGCTTTGTCGTTCCTCTGCCCTCGGAAAGATTAGTTCCCTCGCACAGAACCGTTCCAACATAAGCGAGAGCCGATTCGTAGGTCGGTAAATTTGGTGAAGGCGGGACCCATTGAAGATTTAACGAGCGATGATCGTCATTTCTCGAAAGCCCTTCACACGCAAGAATTTCGAGCTCGCAGCCTATTCCCTTTTCGGAATTTACATATTTTGCGAACTCGCCGACCGTCATAGCATATCTCGAAGGAAGCTCATATTTACCAACTCCCGACGAGAAATTCTCGTCAAGCAAAGTCCCCTCTATCTTATCAAGTCCTATCGGATCGTATCTGTCAAGCACGACGACCTTTTTTCCGAGTGCCGCCGCCCTTTCCATAAGCGCGGTAAGAGTATAAATATAAGTATAAAACCGTAATCCAACATCTTGAATATCGTAAGCTATAATATCGATATCTTTAAGCATTTCGTCGGTTATGGCATCGGAATAAGCGGAATAAACGGGAATTCCCGTTCTCGCATCGACAAAGCTATCAACTCTTCCGCCCGCCTGAATATCACCACGAATTCCGTGCTCGGGCGCAAAAAGAGCGCAAAGACGGTATTGTTCGGCAAACAGATCAGCTGTAGTATGAAAATTTCTATCCACTCCCGTAGGATTTGTGATAAGAGCCGTCTTTTTGCCCGTAAAAATTCGCTTAAGCTCTTCCCTTCGTTCAACTCCGTGAAGATATGACATATTAGCACCGCCTTTCATTATCATTATTATATAACAAATAAAAGAAAAATGCAAGAGAGAAAAGAAGGTGTGATGGATGAGGTGATAAAAATTTAAAATTAGTGTGCGAACATTGTTCGCACTACCCCAGATGGAAAGTTTTGGTCCACCTTTTTCAAAAGGTGGCGGGGTCAAGAGGGG
>CALAXC010000009.1 GCA_937894775.1 uncultured Clostridia bacterium | reverse complement strand
GAGCAAAGCTTGGATGAAGTCGCTGCGGCGATAGGTGGATTTAATTCAACCGAAAACGCAGTTTTCGACTTCATCCGCGTCAGCGGACTTCATCACAACGTGACTTCATCCTAAAATTCATTTTTGGATTTCATTAAGGAGCATCACATGAGAGAAAACAAGCTTGCTGACTTATCAATGCTATTCGCTGTAAACGCATTGGACTTGGCAAATTCAATAGAAGGTCACTATTCTCTTAAAAACCAGTTTGAGCGTTCTGCCACTAGCATAGGAGCAAATATTAGAGAAGTTAATTATGCTCAAAGCAAAGCTGATTTTCTTTCAAAACTTCAAATTGCTTTAAAGGAATGCTACGAGACAGAGTATTGGTTAGAATTGTTTGCGAAGGCAAATATAGTTGAAGAATATAAAATTAAAAATCTGTTGCACGATTGCGGTGAACTTCGCCGTATGCTTGTTTCATCGGTTACTACACTAAAAAGTAAATAAGTTTTAAGTGGCTTGGAATAATGCTTCCAAGCCACTTTTTTAAATAAATTTGTCAAATATAATTGACAATCTCTGCTCTTTGTGATATAATGTGCATTGTCTAATATATTTGACAGGAGGACTTGATGAACGAAAGGATGAAGCAAGCACGAATTGAGAAAAATTTATCTCAAACAGATCTTGCAAAGAACATTGGAGTTTCACGACAGACGATCAATATGATCGAAAACGGGGTGTATAATCCCACGATAGAATTGTGCATTCGTATATGCAAAGAGTTGGGCGTTACGCTCAATGATTTATTTTGGAGGGAATGAAATGTTTTACGATGAAAGAATTGAAAATGTTAAGGGTAAAATAGCAAAAAGATCTATTCTTATAGCGCTTGCCATAACTTTCGTACTTGCAGAAATTCACTGTGTGAATTTGTTAAGAAACGCATCGGATGTTCGTTATTATTGGTTTGCGCTTCCTGATGTGATTATTTGTTTTAGCACGATTGTCACTCTGATTATTGGACTCGTTCGCCATATCATAATATCTAAGGACGAACGAACTGAAGCAGAACAAGGTAGTTTTTATAAGAAAGCTGCTTCAATACTTATAAAAATATCTTTAGGTGCTTTTGCTTTTGATATACCCATTGTTTTATACCTCGGTAAACCTCTTACTTTTGCCGACAGCGGTCCAAGCGGTATTATCTATACGTTGCTTTTCATTATTGGAATATACGTAGTTTACAGCTTCAGAAAGAATGATATTTATTTCAACTATTCCATTATGGACAGCGACCATTATTATAAAGGCGTTTTTAAGAACATAGGCAAGCTTTCTCTTTACGCATTAGCTTTCCTCGGCATATCTGCAATATCTTTTATAGGAATCATTGCAATAAAAACTCCGGATTCCGCACGTGTTCTTAAGATACTCTTGGATACGTTGGCATATTATTTTGGAGCTTTCATAGAGGTTGCACTTCTGTATCTCCTTTATTCATTCCTTGAAAAATGTAGCTACAATAGCGAAAACTCAATATCAAAATCTACTATTATCTCTTTAGTAATTACAATCTTCATATATGCTGTTTACACCGCCGGCGTAATTTTTGTTGACTCCACAGCAATATCGCAGGCAACCGCCGTACAGCTTGTTTCGATAATGTCTACGCTTGATACTTATATCAAATTTGCGCTTCTGATTTTCCTCACATATTTCGGATATGAATATCAAAGAGTTCGTAAAAATAAGCTTCTCTCGGCTGCTTGTGTAACAATTCTTTTAAGCGAAACTCTGTCAATATTTATCGGTCAGATCTCCGGTAGCCTGATATTCGTATTTATGCCTGAGATAATGAGCCAAGATGCGTATATCATCAATCAACTTTTCTCTACGATAAATGTTTCCATCGAGGATGCTTCAAGCCTTGCGAATATCGTAGGATTCGTGCTTATCATCTTCGCTCTTGTGAAGGATAAGCTCATCCACAAGGCTCATCGTTTTGCGGTAGGTGCTTTCGCTGTTCTCGGCGGTGTTGAACTCTTTTTACGCACACAGGTAGATATCTTGCAAGTCAACATCTATCATTTCATCGTGGAAATAATCGTGCTTTGCTATTTTGCTGTACTTGTAGCTTGTGTAGCAAAGAGAACAAAGAAAGAATTACAATAATGCTGCCTGTTTTTACTGCAAACCTCTTGTAATTATTCCGCGTTTATGGTATAATAAAGCGAACAGAAAAAGTGTGTTTTCCGGGCGGTATCGCTGATACCATTTTGATACCGTTTTTTCGTAGACACCATAGATAAAGCGGAAAATCTCGGTCAAATCCCCCGAAAAACCGCGCGAAAAGACCTAAATTCACTCAATATAATGCTAATTTAAGCGAGTGGGAATAATAAACGCAAGTCGAAAAAACCTTATATATCAAGGGTTTTCGGCACTCAAAGCGAGTTTTTGATACCGTTTTGATACCCAATAGAATCATAAACAACGGCAGGAATGTTAAAAGTTCTTGCCGTTGTTTTTATATGTCGGTGTTGCTTCGGCGGCACCCAATTTTTCATATCAGTTCACACAATTTACGCAAAAATATGATATAATAAAGAAAATCCAAAAAACTTTCAAAAAACATGAGCCTTTTTGATATAAGTATCGACTATTATTTATGAAGGGCCTTTCAAATAACAGCGAAGGAGGTGTGTTATGGAACTTCAAACAAGACAAACAGTTACGATGAGCGACGAGCAGATCGTAGGCTATATTGGCAACACGACGAGCAAGCCATTAAAGAAACCGATATTATAAAAAAGTTTTCGTCAGAGTGTAGTGTGGACGGTAATTTTCCCGTTATTTAGGGTGAAGGACCTTCAAGAACACACGAAAGGAGTGTGAGTTATGGAAGATAAGCAGATAGTAGATCTATATTTTGAGCGCTCGGAGTCTGCTATCACCGAGACCGAAAAGAAGTACGGACGGTACTGCCATTACATCGCATATCGCATTCTCGAAAATGACGAAGATGCAAAAGAGATCGTCAACGATACTTATCTCAAAACGTGGAACACCGTTCCACCTAATCGTCCCGACCCACTAAAGCCATACGTTGGGATGATAAGCCGACAGCTTTCGCTTGATCGCTACGAGGAATACCATACGCAAAAGCGCGGAGGACAAGTGATGCTTGTTCTTGACGAGCTTGCCGAGTGTATTCCCGACAACGACAGCGGAGAGGACATTGGCGAGAGCGTTGCTCTGAGGGATGCTTTGAATAAGTTCGTTTGGTCTTTGCCCGACAAAACGCAGAATGTTTTTGTGCGCCGGTATTGGTACTCAAGCTCCGTAGCCGAGATCGCGGAGGAGTATGGAATGAAAGAAAGCACGGTAACCGTCCTCTTGCTCCGCACAAGAAAGAAGCTGAAAGAGTTTTTACATAAGGAGGGCTTTGACGTATGACGAATAAGAATATTTATAGGAGCCTCGGCGGTCTTGATCCCGAGCTCATCATGAAGGCTGCACCTGCCGAGAAGGTGCAAAAGAAGAAAAAGAACGGTTGGGTGAAGTGGGTATCCATTGCAGCTTGTTTTTGCATAATGCTTACAGCATCATTTACAGTTTTGCCCCACTTGCTTAATCGCAATGGTGGCGATAATGCTGCAACAGTATATGTCTTTTCTTCTTATGAGAGTAATTCAAGCAAGCCACAATCTTCGCTAATTATTACCGCTACTGTTGATGCTTATATCAACAAAAATAACGTTAATAACGGTGTGTTAGATATGTTTGTGGGCCTTGCAACCAAAACAGATTACTCAACTATGGAAGAAAGCTATTATCCCGACAGGACAATTTTGACAATAGAAACAAACGGATTGCCTATCAATAATGCCGATGTAAAAATCGAAGAAGAACACGATATAACAGATCCTAAGTATCAATGTAACGATGAAGTGGGCGGAGTCATTCAAGATAATTACCCATCATATCACAAGAAGTATTATATCGACTTTTCTTCACTTAAATCCGGAGATAGTGGTGAAATAAAGATTACATTTACCAATTACCACACTGAAGCAGAAGATAGAGAGTACGATGGTGCAATATTGCGCATTTATTATGCTGTAAAAGGTGATATTATTGCCTTTAGCTGTGATTCTGTGGAAGATGCTGAAGAAATAGCAAACAAGAAATACAAAGTGTTCTTTTCGCCTGGCTCGTTTGGCGCACGCGATGATTAACGGAAATCAATATGAAACACGAGTAAACTAAATACAAAAAGCCGCCGATCATTCGACGACTACCACAAGGAAAGGCGACATCTTATCGGGTGCCGCCTTTCAATATTCTAGCAATACTGTAAACTTATAAAAAAACTCTGCAAACCTCTTGTATTTATTCTGGTTTTATGGTATAATGAATAACG
>CALAXC010000008.1 GCA_937894775.1 uncultured Clostridia bacterium | reverse complement strand
ATACCGCTTTACTATCACTTTTTTGATAATAAAGCGGTATTAATTTATGATTTTATTTCGTGTAATTTTGTTCTGCGCTTAATGAGACAGCCCCTATTTTTATTTTTTCATAACAGCTAATGCGCACCATCCGTTTTCATCGATTCGCTCGACGATCTTAAATCCGTTATCATCAAACGCATTTATTACGTCTTCGCTTCTCTCAACTATAATTCCTGATGCGAGAATTACGGAATTTTCATTCATCAATTCGCCTACATCGGGCATCATTCGAATAATAATATCAGCTACTATGTTAGCACATATTACATTATATGGGGCGCTCCTGTCAACCTGCTTTAAAAGATCGGACACATCACAAGTTACGTTATCAAGTCCGCTATCCTTTATATTTTCGTTTGCAACCTTTACCGCAACGGGATCTATATCGTATGCTTTACACTCGCCTGCGCCAAGCTTAGATGCGCATATTGCGAGTATTCCGCTTCCACAGCCTACGTCGGCAACTCTCATTCCCTGTTTTATGTATTTTTCCAAAAATTTTATAACAAGTCTAGTCGTTTCATGAGTTCCCGTTCCAAAAGCCATACCCGGATCCATTCTTACGATTATTTCACCGTCTTTTGCAGAATACTTTTCCCAAGCGGGAACTATAACTATTTTTTCGCCTATCTTTATCGGCTTATAGTATTCTTTCCAAGAATTTGCCCAGTCCTCTTCATTAACACCGCTTACAGATATTTCGGCATTTATGCCAAGCTCTGCAAAACGTGTCTTTAAAAAGACGACCGTATCGGCGACTCCGCTGTCTGCGGGAAGATATACAGAAACAGATGCAATAGTTTTATCGGCATTGAGAATTGCTTCATCAATAAGATCTCCATAGCAGGTCTTAAGATCGATATCGCTATAGTCCTCGATCTGAAGATAATTTGATACCATATTCATTACCGCAACAGCATCGTCAAGCACTTCAAGCTTTACTGTAACTTTTATCTGCGTCCACTCGCTTTCGGTTCCCCAATCCTCGCACGTATAATCCTTATCCATATTTTATTCCTTTAACGACTTTATTTTTTATCCTTATCGAAAATTTTTTTAAAAAAGTTCTTCTTTTTAACGTAAACGTTATCGTTGCAAGCTGCAGCAAAGCTTCTCATACATTCTTTTTGCTTTTCGTTCAATCCCTTGGGAATTTCTACGATAGTTGAAAATATAAGATCTCCTCTTCGTCCTGAATTGTTCACGTGCGGAATTCCCTTTTGCTTTAAAACAAACTGAGTACCAGACTGAGTTCCCTCAGGTATGGTGAATTTCTGTTTTCCTTCAAGCGTGGGAACTTCTATTTCTGCGCCCAGCACCGCATCCGACACCGTTATCGGTACGTCACAGTAAATATTTACACCGTCACGCTCAAAATAAGAATGTCGCTTAACATTGACCTGAATTATAAGATCTCCTGCAGATCCTCCGTTTTTACCGTCGCATCCCTGCGCCCGAAGAACTATTCTCTCACCGTCATCTATACCCGCCGGGATATTTACAGAAAGTGTTTTATTAACTTTAATAAATCCCGTTCCTCGACAATTTGAGCAAGGCTTTTTAATGATCTTTCCCGTTCCTCGACAATTATCACACGTCGTTGTCGTCTGGAATGCCATTCCGCCTATTCTTTGTGTAACACGCTTCTGACCGTTTCCATTACAAGAAGAACAAGTTTCTACCGTGGTTCCCTTATCTGCACCGCTTCCAGCGCAGTCCTGACATTTTTGTATTCTTTGGAAGGTAATATCTTTTTTTATACCAAACGCAGCTTCCTCAAAGGTGATAACAACCCGCGTCATAACATCCTCGCCGCGCATCGGTGCATTTCTGCTTTGTCGTGACGATCCGAATCCTCCGAATCCACCGCCGAATATACTTCCGAATATATCACCAAGATCACCGAAATCAGCATCGAAACCGCCACCGTAGCCACCTTGTCCGCCTTGCTCGAAGGCTGCGTGTCCAAATCTGTCATACCGGGATTTTTTATCGGTATCGGAAAGCACCGCATAAGCCTCATTGACTTCTTTAAATTTGGCCTCTGCTTCAGCATCGCCCGGATTCATATCGGGATGATACTTTTTTGCCATAGAACGGTAAGCTTTTTTTATTTCGGCATCACTTGCGTTTTTGGAAACTCCAAGAACTTCATAATAATCTCTTTTTTCCGCCATATAATCCTCTGTTAATCATTATTGATAAAACAACTTTTGGCTATCGCAGAAAAAATCTGCGATAGCCTGAAGTATTTAATTACTCGTTGGTTTTATCCTCGTAATCTGCGTTATAATAAGTTCCGTCACCGCCTGCGGCTCCTGCATCGGGACCTGCACCCATATCGGGACCTGCGTTTGCTCCGGTATTAGCATAGAGCTTTTCGGAAACCGCATAAAGTGCCTTCTTGAGGGACTCGGTCTTATCCTTGATATCTTCGATATTTCCACCTGAAATAGCTGTCTTAAGAGCTTCGAGCGCTGTATTTATAGGAGCTTTATCGTCATCACTGAGCTTATCACCGTAATCCTGAAGAGTTTTTTCTGTCTGGAATACAAGGGCATCTGCTGCATTCTTTACGTCAACAGCTTCCTTCTGCTTCTTATCTTCTTCTGCAAATTTTTCAGCATCCTTGATAGCCTTATCGATATCTGCCTGCGACATATTAGTGGAAGAAGTAATAGTGATGTGCTGTTCCTTACCCGTTCCGAGATCCTTTGCAGTAACGTTTACGATACCGTTTGCGTCTATATCGAATGTTACTTCGATCTGAGGAATTCCTCTGGGCGCTGCGGGAATACCGTCAAGATTAAATCTTCCAAGTGTTGTATTATATGCAGCCATCTCGCGTTCACCCTGAAGAACGTGAATTTCAACAGAGGTCTGACCGTCTGATGCAGTCGAATAAACCTGGCTCTTCTTTACAGGTATTGTTGTATTTCTTTCAATTATCTTATTGAATACACCGCCAAGAGTTTCGATACCCAAAGAAAGAGGTGTTACGTCGAGAAGAAGGAGATCCTTAACATCACCGCCAAGAACTCCTCCCTGAATTGCAGCACCGAGTGCAACACATTCATCGGGGTTTATACCCTTGAAGGGCTCTTTGCCAAGATTCTTTTTAACCGCTTCCTGAACTGCGGGAATTCTTGTAGAACCACCTACCAAAAGAACCTTATCTACCTGAGAAGCGCTGATGCCTGCATCGGAAAGGACCTGACGTGTAGGTGCCATAGTTGCTTCAACAAGGTCTGCTGTGATCTTTTCAAATTCTGCTCTTGTAAGAGTTGCATCAAAGTGAAGAGGTCCTGCAGCTGTTGCTGTTATAAACGGAAGATTGATATTTGTGCTCGACATGCCCGAAAGCTCGATCTTAGCCTTTTCAGCAGCTTCCTTAAGTCTTTGCATTACCATCTTATCGTTTCTGAGATCAACACCGTTTTCAGCTTTGAAACGGTCTACCATCCAATCGATAATTCTCTGGTCGAAGTCATCACCGCCAAGACGGTTATTACCCGCAGTAGCAAGAACTTCAAATACGCCGTCAGAAATTTCAAGAAGTGATACGTCGAATGTACCACCACCAAGGTCAAATACCATTATCTTCTGATCGTTTTCTTTATCCATACCGTACGCAAGTGCTGCGGCAGTAGGCTCGTTGATAATACGAAGGACCTCAAGTCCTGCAATCTTTCCTGCATCCTTTGTAGCCTGTCTTTGCGCATCCGAGAAATATGCGGGAACAGTGATAACAGCCTGAGTTACCGAAGTTCCAAGATATGCCTCAGCATCAGACTTAAGCTTCTGAAGGATCATAGCCGATATTTCCTGTGGAGTATAATTCTTACCGTCAATAGTTGTTTTAAAAGAAGTACCCATCTCTCTCTTGATACTGATAACTGTTCTATCGGGGTTTGTTATAGCCTGACGCTTTGCAACCTGACCTACCATTCTCTCACCCGTTTTTGAGAACGCAACTACCGAAGGGGTAGTTCTTGCGCCTTCCGGATTAGGAATAACGATAGGCTCTCCACCCTCAAAAACAGCAACACAAGAGTTTGTTGTACCTAAATCTATACCAATAATCTTTCCCATAATAAATTTCCTCCTTTTATATGGTTGTTTTTATATTTTTTAAATTTATTTTATTATTTTAATTTGCGACCTTTACCATAGAAAATCTAAGGACCTTTTCCCCCTTAATATATCCCTTCATAAAGACCTCAACTATTTCATTTTCACCAAAGGCTTCATCATCAATATGCATTACAGCATTATGAAGATTAGGATCAAACTGTTTTCCAATAGCCTCTATCTCGTAAACACCCATTTTATTAAGTGCTTCCACGCAACTCTTTATAGTAAGCTCTATTCCCTTTGCCATAGGCGAATCAGGATCGTCTGCGCTATATTGAGCCGCACGCTCAAGATTGTCTATTATAGGCAATATCTGACTGAGTGCATCACAATAAGCATCGGTATATATCCCCTCTCTCTCTTTTGCCGTACGTTTTCTGAAGTTATCATACTCTGCCATAAGCCTTAAATATTTATCCTGCTCCTCTGCGAGCTGTGCGGTAAGCTTTTCTATCTCGGCTTCTGCTTTTTTTAACTTCTTTTTATCCTTATGTTTTAAAGGAGATTCATCTTCCGCCGTTTCAGGACTTGCCTCAGCTTCGACGGATTCGGGTGTATCGGGATCAAGCGTTTCTTCAGCTTTCTCCTCAATGACATCTTCCGCCGTATTATTCTTATTCTCTTCCATTTTGACCTCCGCCATTATTTATTATCTTTATCATTTCCTTTATTTGAATTTCCATCGGTAAGACAGTTTGCATCTTCACCGATTATCGAAGAGATATTTATACTTATATCTCCAAGCGTTTTCAAGACCTGCTTGTAATTCATTCTTCTGGGTCCTATAACTCCTATAACTCCGACTGTTTTGCCGTCCTTTTTAATAGGAATATAAACGAGTGAAGAATTATTCATAACCTTTACAGAGCTTTCTGATCCGATAAGAACGTTTATTCTGTCATTCTCTGTGGCAGACGATACAAGATCGAGTATTTCCTCTTGACTTTCAAGAGTTCCAAGCAGATCTCCAAGTTCAGTTGTATCCGAGTATTCGGGGTATTTCAGCAGATGATTTATTCCCGTAAGCTTCATATCACCGCCATCTATCTCGTTCATAACCTCGTATATACATTTGACCGTAGGATTTACCAAAAAAGCATCCTCGCCCATAGCTTCCTCGAGTCCCATTATAATAGGAAGAGTTATCATATCGGCGCCAAGACCGCATATTTCGGAATTCAAAAGATCTGAAAGCTTTTTCAAAGCCGCTTCGCCAACGGGAAATTCGATTTTCACCTTTTTGGTTTTGATCGCTCCGCCCGAAGTTATCATAACTATTACAAAATCGTTAAGACTCATAGAAACTATTTCAAACTTTGTCATAGTTACAGTATTCATTTTAGGCTTTATCGCTATCCCCGTATAATTGGTCATCGTTGATGCAAGTCTTGATGCCATATCGAGTATCTGATCGATCTCATCCATTTTTACTCTCAAAAGCTGATTTATCTGCGCAACCTCGTGTGTGGTCTTTGCATACTGTTCAACAAGAGAGTCGACATAAAAACGGTATCCCGCCTCACTTGGCACTCTCCCGGCTGAAGTGTGAGGTTGAACAAGATATCCAAGCTCTTCAAGCTCTGCCATCTCATTACGTATAGTCGCCGAAGAACAGGAAAGCAGATTGCTTTGAACTATATACTTAGAACCTATAGGTTCTCCGCCCTCTATATGAGCTTCAACCACAGCTTTGAGTATTAACTTTTTTCTTTCGCTTAACTCATTCTGTTTCACGTAATTCACCTGATCTATAATTATCGTTTTTAGCACTTGATGTTTAAGAGTGCTAACTCTATGTATAAAATATAACACTTTTTTTTGCGTCTGTCAATAGTTTTTGATATTTTTTTATTAATTATTTGTAAACAGTGCTAATTTTTTTGCATTTTTTTATTTTTTTATAAAAAAAGTGTCGGAAAGCATCAAAAAATGCCTTCCGACAGATATTTTTAGCATCAAAACAGCTTATTTAGAAGTTATTCTGATAAAGTTTATCGATTTAACTTCACCGTTTTCGATACCGAATTTAAGAACCAAAGAATCCTTTTGATATTCTATCTTAGTATCGTTCTTTGCTGTGGGGTCACCGTATGCAGAAATAACAGATTCCGAGCTATCTCCTATGCATATTCCCTTAGGTGTTTCAGGTGTATCGTTTGAAAATGTGATCTGGTCTATCGTTTCACCGCTATCGTTTTTTACTGTATAAACCACTATATCATTGTATGTATATCTTGTTTGCAAGCCAAAGCCTCCGCAATCGCCAAGCGAATCCTTTGCTTTAGGCGTACCGAGCGCTGAAAGGACCGAATCTGCCTTCTTTCCAAGCTCGATCTTAG
The DNA here is from genome assembly GCA_937894775.1 of uncultured Clostridia bacterium. Lineage (GTDB taxonomy): Bacteria > Bacillota > Clostridia > Oscillospirales > CAG-272 > HGM12713. The sequence goes on along the minus strand of CALAXC010000008.1, from coordinate 61,665 downwards.
TACCGTTATAATTTACGTAATAAGCAACAGCCCCGTCATTCTTACCATCATTCTTACCATCATCTTTATTATCGTCACCGCTGTTACAAGCAGCCAAAAGTGATACCGAACATACTATTGCAATTATTAATGCGAAAACTCTTATTATTTTTTTCATTTGCTTTCAGCCTCCATTTGTTTTTTTCTTTCATTATATTTATTCAAATTATTATCCCATACCGATTTAAGCTGAGAATTATCTCTTTTATCTTCGATACCACATTCTTCGGTCAATATTTTACCGAAATATACAGAAGTCTTCTCTGCACCGTAAACGTTGAGGTGAAATCCCTCGTCATACGTGTCTGTATTCCAATCGATTCCGATTTCCGATTGTTTTTCAATAAGGTTATAATACTTTAGACTATTATCCTCTGCATACTTTTTTACCTGCTCTTCATACTGATCATACCAATAGTAATTCCAGGAATTCGTCGGCGCTTTAACGAGGATCAGCTCGGTTCCGTTTTCCTTGCAAAGTGCTTGTATCTTATCAAGATACTCAATGGCGGTATTAGAAAATTGATAATCATAAAGCTCTCTGGGATCTTCGTTTTCCGCCTTCATCGGCGCTATACCCGTTTGCATAAGATATCCGCTATCCGACGCATCAGAAGGCTTTGCAAAGCAATATTTAAAATCATTTTCCTCTAAAGAAGTTATCCTGCTATGATATCTGAAAAGCGGTATCAAATAATCCACAAAGCTTTCCTCCTCAGTCATCGATGCCTTTATGCCTTTTATCTTGGCATCCGACCACTTCATATTATCAAACGTCATTCGATTAAAAGCTTCACTCTGCGGAGTTCCGTATTTTAACGAATAAACGTTAAACACTACCGCCTTCGGTGTTTCGTATTTAAATGTTTCTTCCAATATGTAATATGATTGCCATATCAACTGTTGGGCACTTCCTCTAACATAAGAAGTGATACCGTATTCTTCCCACAAAATCGCAGGAACAAAGGTTTCATAAACCTCACAGTCACCCAAAAATATAACGTCATTTCCTTTTGCGTGTGAATAGTATTCACCGATAAGTCTGCCTTCGGGGTTAGTTATATATTTAGGCTTCAGAAGCAAAGAAAGCAAAGCAAATACTATTACAAGCACAAGAATAGCAGAAATGCTTATTATAATTTTCTTTTTCATTTATTTTTAGCCTTTACTAATTTTAATTATCATTACTCAAAACTGATTGTAAATAAACTGAGATGCATCGTATCCTATACTATATGCGCCAAACAAAATCACAACAAAAAGAAATACGCCCGCAAGTATCCACGAAAGCGCTGTTTTATCAACAAGCTCTTCTCGGATATTTCTCTTTTGTCCCAGCTTTGAAAAGATCGCAACGGTGATTACCGCTATTGCGATTATTACAAAATCTGTGATATTAAGTCCGAGATCTAAAATTCCGCCGCCAAAAACTTCGTTCCAATTGAATTTTGTGAACATCGTTCCCCATTTTGAGAAAGTAGTTCCCACATCACGGTAACAATCGAGCGTACGGATAAGTCCCATAAGCAAAAATGTTCTCGTAGCTTCAAAGCAGTGATAGGGATAAGAGGCAACAAGCTTTGGAAAGCGCCCTCTGAAACGCCTGTAAAGCGGTTCAAGCTCCTGAGAAACCAGAATAACAAGGCAGTTAAGCAATCCCCATACTATGAAATTCCACGCCGCCCCGTGCCAAAGTCCTGTTGTAAACCAGGTAACCGTAGTAGCTGTATAAACAGGTATTCGTTTTCCGAGTCCCTTCATAAGCTTACTGTTCTTTTCTCTCGCCTTTTTTGAAATTTTCAGCAATGGTTTCGTTACCGACAGCGGAATAAAGATATAATCATTGAACCAGCTTCCCATTGTCATATGCCAACGGTTCCAATATTCCTTTGTGGTTCTTGAAGAAAAAGGACGGTTGAAGTTTTCGGCAAGCCTCATTCCAAGAGCCTCAGCAATACCTATGGTGATATCTATTCCACCCGTAAAATCTGCGTATATCTGTATAGAATAGAAAATTATCAACAAAAAAACATATGCTCCGTCATATCCGTTATCAACAGCTATAAGCGGTTTTATTGCCACCATTATTCTATCGGCAATAACAAGCTTTTTAAAGAATCCCCATAAAATCCGCTGAAGTCCGAATTTCACCTTTTTACCGTCAAACTTATGCGGAGTATAAAGCTGCTCGGCAAGATCGGAATGTCTTGATATGGGACCTTGAACCATTTGCGGGAAAAAGGAAACGAAAAGCGCAAATTTTGCGATATTCTTCTCGGCAAAGGTCTTTCCTCTGTAAACATCGATAATATATCCGACACTCTGGAACACGAAGAATGAAATTCCCATAGGCAATATAAGACTTGGAACATTTAATTCTTTTGCTCCAAAAAGCGAAAGCAAGGAATTTACGTTAGTTACTGCGAACGCTGTATATTTTATAACAGCAAGAATTCCAAGATTTATAAGGAGTCCCAAAACCAGCACCCATAGTCTGCGCTTCTTTTGGGCGGCCCTGTATTGTTTTCGTTCTTCTTTAGTCCAATTTTCTCGATTTTGTTCGACCGCGAGATCTTCCTTGTTTTTCATTTTTTCGATAACTCTTGCAATTATATAGCAAGATAGTGTTACCGCAAAAACAAAAGCAAAATTCCAAAGCCCCGAAAATGCATAAAAAATATAGCTTGCGGCAAGTAAAAACATCCACTGTGTTTTCTTAGGTATTATGTAATACAGAAAGATGACCGCCGCAAGAAATATTATAAATCCGTAAGAAGTAAAAAGCATTATTCTTCGTCTATTCTTATAATGAGATCCATAAGAGCCTTAGCAGAATTGAAGTTTTCGGGAACTATCTCCTCTGCAGGTATCGTTACGTCGAATTCTCCATATATCTCGGTTACGATCGTAACTATATCAAGCGAATCGAGTATTCCGTCATCTATCAAAGAATCATTATTTTCAAAATCCACATCGGGATGAAGGTCATTGAGTATTTTTAAAAGCTTTTCCATAGTTTTTAGCTCCTTTGTTTTTATTTAAGATTTGAGTTCTGCCCTTTCCCTGAGTCCTTTTCGGTCTATCTTACCGTTGGGTGTAAAAGGCATCGCATCAAGCTTTTGTATTTCTGCAGGAAGCATATATCTCGGCAGCAGCTCCGACAAGTGCTTTAAAAGTGATTTTTCATCACACTCTCCGACAAAAAAGACCACTATGCGTTTGTCATTATTATCATAGACACAGCAGGCTTGCTTGACAAGATCGTTTTTCAGCGCCGCTGACTCTATCTCACCAAGTTCGATCCTGTGTCCCATATGTTTGATCTGCGAATCCTTACGGCAGAGGAAAACGAGCTCACCTCTCTCATTATACCGTCCGAGATCTCCCGTTCTGTATATACGTTCGCCATATGCTTTATTCAATGGATTCTGAACGAACACAGCCTGCGTTTTTTCGGGATCGTTATAATATCCCATTGTAACACAAGTGCCTCTTATACATATCTCGCCTTCGTCAGCACTTTTATCCTTATCGTCAAGTAAAATAATATCTGTATTATCAAAAGGACGTCCTATCGGTATCGGTTCTCCCTCTGCAAGTTCCCTATCGGCAGCCCAATAACAAGACATTCCCGTAGCTTCGGTAGGACCGTAAAGATTGAAAAATCTTGCTTCGGGCAAGGCATTTCTCCAAAGATCATACTGCTTTTTCGGGAACAGTTCACTTCCGAAGCAAACTGTAGTAAGATATTTTGGAACATACTTTTCAAGCGCTCCGAGAGAAGATATCTGAACAAGCGCCGAAACCACCCAGCATATCGTATTTATCTTATGTTCATCAAGAAATTCGATAAGCTTGATCGGAAACGAAAAAAGCATTTTAGGAGCAAAATAAGTAGTTGCGCCAAGCTTTAACGTCGGCATTATCTCCTTAAGCGGTGCATCAAAATAAAGCGGAGTCTGATTTCCAAAAACGGTATTTTCACTAAAACCGAGCGCATCGCAAATAGATTCTGTGTAATCAATCACCGATCTGTGGCAAGCCACTACTCCTTTCGGTGTTCCCGTAGATCCCGACGTAAATGCCACATATATGGCATCCGTATCGCTTTGCTTTTTGCGTATTTCGGAAAGCGCGTCCGTATTTTCTTTATAGTCGGATATTTCTCCGTAAAGATAGATATTTCCCACACCAAGCTCCGCCGCCATCTTTTGATTTCTCGCATCACAAATTATTGCGGCAGGTTCTAATTTTTCAAATATTGCAAGTATTCTTGCTTTTGGCATTTTTTCGTCTATGCAAGCATAAAAACAGCCTGCGTAAACTGTACCCCAAAACGCGGCAAGAGTGTTTGGATGCTTATCCATTATTATCGCTATCGGAGCTTTATAATAACCGTTATCGGCAAGAAAGCTTCCTACCGAACGGGCTTTTGCATAAATTTCTGAAAAAGTAAGACCTTCCTTACCGTTTGAAAAAGCAAGTTTATCCTTATGAGTAACGGCAGTCTTTTCTAAATATTCAAGAATATTCTTTTGCATTTTCCCCTCCGAGATCAATTCAAGGGTTCGTTTGATACCTTAGGATAAGAGTTTATTCCAGCACTTGAAAAATCAAGACACTGAGCGACTTTCGAAATTCTGTAGAAATAATCCTCGTTCTTTGAGGTTTTGTAAGAAGACAATTTCTCCTGAGTAATAAGGCAAGCGTTACGAGATCCGTCGCTAAAGCTTCCCGCAAGTCTTGTTCCGTCATAGAAATACCACTTTCCGCCGCCGATATCAACTATCTGCCAGAAGTGAGTTCCTTCTTCGGCATCCAAAGACATATCTCTGCGTATGCCTACACTCTTGATGCCAAAATACTCAAAGAATGCTTTTGACACCGAATAATAAGAATAGCAGTCACCCTTACAGTCATCTGCATTATAAAGCTCTATGGTACGGATAGCCTCTTCTGTCCAGTCGGTTTTCCAGTTGTTTCTGTTTATATTGGGAATATTTGATTCGCCTATACCGCCCGACCATTTAATTTTTTGATTAACAAAGTTATAAACAGCCCTAACCTGCTCTACCGTTGACATATCTTTTGTTATTCCAAGATCCTTAGCAAGTGCTTCGATCAAGGTCATAAGCTTGTCCTCAGAATACTGTTTGTTTTTAACAACGTATGTAATAGAAAGAACCTTACTTTGATTTCCTGCTTCGTCTCTCGCTATGTATTTAACCTCGTAAGAGCCTTCTTTATTTATATCGACCTTACTCGAATTGATCTTAAGTTCAGGCGCATCATCCTTATCATCGCTGACTGTGACATATTTTTTATAGGTAGGAGCTTCTCCGAGATAACCTACTACCGTAGTACCCTCTCGCGGCTGGATAGTAGGCGGGGTGGTATCCTTAGAGGATGCAAAAAGTCCACCCTTAACAAGACTTACTATAAGAGAAACCGTAAATGCGAGCAAAGCAACCGCAAAAGCAATAAACGTTATTTTTATAACCAGCTTAACTTTATCTTTATGAGATTCCATCTCTCTGTTCATTTTATCCTTATCATTTAAATACGACATTCCAGACCTCCGCAAAACACATTTTTATATATTAAAATCATCAATTTTCACAAAAAAGTACATACATAATAATTATACAACTTTATATTATATTTGTCAACCGAAAAAGTCTTTTTTTATAACTTTTTTTGCATTTTTCAGGCGGTAAAAATACCCTTTTTTACGACAAAAAAGTTTCTCGCAAAAAGCAAGAAACTTTTTTGAAATATCTTCTCTTTTTTTATCGGATTTTTGATGAAATCACTTCAAAAAACTACGTTTTCCCACAGGATATGCAACTGTTGCGAAATGTCCTGCGCGTTTTATTTTTTCCACAGCATCCCGAGCTTCTTCGAGTGAAAAGAAAACACCAAAAACAGAAGGACCGCTTCCACTCATCATACTTGTTTCAGCCCCCGAAGAAAGCATAATATTTTCAAGCAGCCCAACCGTAGGCCTTATCTTGAGGATAGGTTCTTCGAAAATATTAAAAAACGCATCGCCGAATCCGTCCTTATAAGCGGCTTCAATACAGTTTTTCAAAAGCTGTACATCCTTGGGAGCATAATTTTTAAAGTTATCATATTTTTCATCAAGCAAAGCATATGCCTCTTTGGTTGAAACTCCTTCTCCACCGCAAGCTATAACGAAAACCGTATTCTCGGGTACACGAGGAAAATCAAAGAAAACATCTCCTATTCCCTTAAGATAGCTACATCCGCACTTAATACAAAAAGGAACGTCAGCGCCTATTTTTCTTCCCATAGCGCAAAGCTCATTCGCGGAAAAAGGAAATTCGAAAAGCTCATTAAGTCCAACCAAAACTGCCGCCGCATCCGCACTTCCTCCCGCAAGTCCTGCCGCCATCGGGATAGATTTCTTTATACTGATCCGCAGCTCACAGGTTCTTCTGTATTGACTTAAAAACAGCTCTGCCGCCTTAAATGCAATATTTTTTTCTCCGCAAGGAATTCTTGGATCGTCGCATTCAATGATTATTTTATTTTTATCAAATGCTTCAAAGCTATCTGCTACCTCGATGTCAACAACGTCGCAAAGAGAAACACTTTGCATAACACTTTGAATATCGTGATACCCATCATCTCTGAGAGCAGTGATATCAAGAAAAAGATTTATCTTTGCATATGCATTCACACTTTTGCGCATAACAGTACCTCACAAAATACTTATAAAAGAATTATAGCAAAAAGCATCTTAAATTTCAAGTCTATTAAGAAAAAATACCTTAAATTGATTTTTGCTATTGACTTAAACCGCTTTTGGATATAAAATATTATTAATATATTAATTTACAACCGAAAGGAATCTGTTATGGGAGAAAACATAAACAAGGGTGGAATATCTGTTGATACAGAACACATATTCCCTATAATTAAAAAATGGCTCTATTCCGAAAAGGATATATTTTTACGTGAGATAATATCAAACGCATCCGATGCTATTACCAAGCTTAAAAGGCTTGAATCTCTCGGCATCCGCGATTCGCAGAACGAACAGTATGCTATAAACGTTACTTTGGATACCGAAGAAGGTACTCTCACCGTAAGCGATAACGGTATTGGAATGAGCGAAGATGAAATAAAAAAATACATCTGTAGCATAGCTCTTTCAGGTGCTGTTGATTTTATACAGAAATATGAAGATGAATCCTCATCTTCAAGTGGGATCATAGGTCATTTCGGTCTTGGATTCTACTCTGCATTTATGGTAAGTGACAAGGTTGAGATCGAAACGAGATCTTATACCGACACTCCTGCTGTCCATTGGGTATGCAACGAAGCAGGTGAATACGAAATAAGCGAAGGCAGCCGCACGGAGCACGGAACTTCCGTCATTATGCACATCAGCGATAGCGAAAAAGAATATTTAAGCTCTGCTAAGATCAAGCAGATACTTGACAAATACTGTTCCTTTATGCCTATCGACATATATTTTCACGACATCGATTCAACCGATGAAAACCAAAAAGCAGCGCCTATAAACGATACCACCCCGCTTTGGCAAAAGCAACCGTCCGAATGTACTAAAGAGGAATACAACGAATTTTATCACAAAGTATTCAACGATATGCGAGATCCTCTTTTCTATATTCATATAAACGCAGATTACCCCCTCAATTTCAAAGGAATACTTTATTTTCCAAGGATCGCAAATGAATACGAAACTCTTGAAGGCGAAGTAAAGCTTTATTACAATCAAGTTTTCGTTGCCGACAACATAAAAGAGGTCATTCCCGAATATCTCCTTATGCTCAAGGGTGTGCTCGACTGTCCTGAATTGCCTTTAAACGTATCAAGAAGCTATTTACAAACCAACACTTATGTTTCAAAGCTTTCCGCGCATATCATAAAAAAAGTTGCGGATAAGCTCAATTCACTTGCGCACAATGACCGTGAAGAATACGAACGTATCTGGAAGGATATTGCGCCTTTTATAGAATATGCTTCTATACGCGACAGAAAGTTTTATGACAGAATAAAGAATTCTCTTCTCCTTGAGATCGTTGACGGCTCGGCACTTACCGTTGAAGAATATATAAAGCAAGCAGAAAACAATATTCCAAACAAGATTTATTATACAACCGACAGATCGCTTCAGGCTCAATATATTTCTATGCTCGAGGCTAAAGACGTTAAAGTAGTTCTTTTCGAAAGAGCTATCGATCTTCAATTCGTTTCCTTTGCCGAAAGCTCTGATGACAGCTTTAAATTTTTGCGAGTTGACTCCGATATAGCAGAATCAATGAGCTTAGAAACGAGCACCGACAGCGAGTCAAACGATAAGATAAAAGAGCTTTTCCAATCGGTTATCGATGACAACACCGAGATCGAATTCAAAGCGCTTAGCGATGAAACCGTCCCTGCGCTTTTGAGTGTAAGCGAGGAAATACGCAGAATGGAAGAAATGATGCGTATGTACGGGATATCAAACCCCACTCCGCCAAACAAAACCCTTATCGTCAACAACTCTTCTCCGCTTATAAAGAAGCTCGACAATATTTGTGATGAGGATAACGAAGGAGCGAAAGATATAGCTGAATACGTGTACAAATTAGCTTTGCTCTCGCAGAAAAAGTTTACTGCCGAGGAGATGCGGGACTTTATGGAAAACAGCTATAAGCTCCTGATGAAGCTTTAATATGACAGACAACGAGAAAATCATTATATTAACGCAAAATTTTGCTGAATTTTCCAAGCGGATCCAGACAGGATATAAACAAAACCGACTTACCGTCAGTGAAATAGTAGATGCACTCTATTTTAATTTTCAAAATTTAGAACAAATTTTATCAGAGTTTAAAAAGCTTACTCTCTCAACCTCCCCTAATGATGATTTTGCTTTTTGCGAAGCACTCTGCAGATCCGAATTAAAAAAAGAGGTACAGAACGCAATTTTTATAGGAACAGATGAGCCTACTCCTGCGGGAGCTCACTCGAAAATATCCTTTGTTAAAAACAGATTTAACGAGCTTGCTTACGAAAAGCTTTCCAAAGGGATCACAAATCCAAAGCCCGAATACGTATCAAGCTTTGCCGAAAGCTGTGAAAGTATAACAGACGGAACATGTGAATTTTGTATTCTTCCGATCTCAAATTCAACTGACGGGCATATGAAAAGCTTTTATTCTATGCTTGACCGCTATGAGCTTAAGATATCTGCATCAACAGACATTGAAGACGATATCGGAACGGTGAAATATGCGCGTATCGCAAGAGCCTGTAAGCCTGTTGATCTCAAAGACAAAAACGCAAAATATATTTTTGAGTTTTCGGTGATAAGCTCTGACGGTGAATTTCTCTCCCCCCTTTTTACTGTGGCAGATCTTGCGCAAGCAACTCCGGTAAGTATAGATTCTATTCCTGTTGAATATGATTCACACTTAAAAAGATTTTTCTTTACTTTTTCACTCACACCGCAGAATGCCACGCCCTTCCGTCTTTACGTTGCGTTAAAATTTCAAAATTACACTCCGATAGGAATTTACAAAGAAATAAAATAACATCACAAAAATCAAGGAGATCAGAATATACTATGAATAAATTCAGTTACATTCCAAAGGGAGTTTGCTCCCGTAAAATAGACATAGAAATCGAAGACGATGTTATCGTTTCGGTAAAATACTCAGGTGGCTGCGCGGGAAACACTCAGGGCGTCGCGGCTTTGATTGCAGGAATGAAGGTCGATGAGGCTATAGAAAGACTTTCGGGAATTCGCTGTGGCTTTAAAACTACTTCCTGCCCCGATCAGCTTGCAACCGCGCTGAAAGAATATAAAACGCAGCAATAATATTATTTAAGCTATAAAAGAAACCGTCCAAGATCTTCCCGTTTTGGTCGGTTTCTTCTATTTTATACAATACTATTGACAAAATATAAATTTATGATATAATATATATAATACATTTTTAAAGAGGAGAAAATACCGTGAGCGACGGAGATATAAGTAGCCGAAGTAAATATTCGAAAATATGATTGCATAACCTGACTGTTATATCTGCGTTCAGGCTATGCTTTTTTGCGTTTTTGGAAAAATCTTTCTTCGTATTTATCGCTGTTTTCTCTCAATACTAAATTAAGGAGTAACTGATTATGGACTTACCCGAAGGGAGTATTCTAACATTTATTGTTATGTTTATTCTTGTTATGCTTTCCGCTTTCTTTTCAGCAAGCGAAACAGCATATACATCTTTTAACCGCACAAAAATGAAAAACCTTGCCGCAGAAGGAAACAAACGTGCGGCTTCTGCCCTCAAGCTTGCAGAATCCTATGACAAAGTGCTTTCTACTATCCTGATAGGAAACAATATAGTGAACATAGCACTTTCTTCAATATCAACTATCTGGTTTGTTGAAGCTATCGTTGATCCTACGGTAAAAAACTTTGCCACCGCAATTTCAACTGCAGTAATAACCGTCGTAGTTCTTATCTTTGGAGAAATTTCACCAAAAAGCATCGCTAAAGACCACGCAGAAGGATTTTCGATGGCGATAGCACCCATACTTCGTTTTCTTGTAATTATTCTTACACCTATAAACGCAATATTTATGCTTTGGAAAAAGCTTCTTTCAAAGATATTTAAGGCTAAAACTATAGACACCGTTACAGAAGGTGAAGTTCTCACGCTTATCGATGAAGCCCACGAAGATGGAAGCATAGATGAATACAACAAAGAGCTTATAGAAAACATTTTTGATTTTGACGATCTTTGTGCAGGTGAAATTGCTACTCACCGTACCGATCTTACATTCCTTGATTATGCCGATACTATGGAAGAATGGGACAATGTTATAAATAACAGCCGCTTTTCCCGTTATCCTATTTGCAAAGACAGTATTGACAATATTATAGGTATTCTTGACGCACGTTCTTATCTTCGTCTTGATGACAAGAGCCGCGAAAATGTTATGAATACAATAGTATCTACACCTTATTTCGTTCCTGAAGCCGTAAAAGCAGACGTTCTTTTTAAGAATATGCGTCAGCACAAGGAATCTATGGCAGTTGTTCTTGATGAATACGGCGGACTTTTTGGTGTTATTACTATGACCGACCTTATTGAATGTATTGTCGGAGATATTAACAATGAAACCGAAGACGGTGTTGAAGAGCTCCCCCCTGTTGAATTGCTCGGTGAGAACTCCTGGCGTATATTGGGCAGCGCTTCGATCGACGAAGTTGAAGAGGCGCTTGGTGTCAAGCTTGAAGATACCGATTCCGACACATTCAGCGGGTATGCATTAGCACTCTACGGTTCTGTTCCCGATGACGGTTCTACCTTTGATCTTACTACCGAAAAGCTCAATATTTCTATAGAAGAAATCAAAGAACACCGCATAGACCGAGCTACAGTAAGCATAAAAATTAATGACGGTGACGATAACAACGACGCCGAGGAAAAAAACGAAAAATAATTCTGATTTTTGAGGCTTATTTATAATGAAGAAAATACCTAAAGATCCTAATTGGCACTATTTAAAATGGTTAGGCATCGCTGTGGTTTCGATTATATTGTTCGGAATAATAAACAATATAGACAAATCACTCTCAATACTTGCTCTTATTCTTAAGGTGCTATCCCCTATCTTTATAGGAATATTTATTGCTTTTATTCTTAATATTCCCGTAAACTTTTTTGAATACAAGATATTTAAAAAGCTCACAGCTAAAAACGGAAAAATATGGGCAAAGATAAAAAGAGCCGTTTCGATAACTCTTAGTCTGACAACTATTTTTCTTGTTGTTTCTCTCCTGCTCTCATATATCCTTCCCGAATTCTGGAGAACATGTCAAGGATTTATCGAAAAAGCGCCTAAATACATGGAGGATCTGAACTCAACAATACGTGAATGGATAATTACACTAAAAATCCCGTTAGATCCTGAATCAGTCACTATTTCTTGGGATATGGTAACGAATTGGATACAATTCTCTATGGGCGATAATTCAAGTGATATTTTCCATACGACCTTAACCACAGTTATTACACTTTTCTCATCGTTTTGGAACGTTATCCTCGGTTTTATTCTTGCAATATATATACTTGCATCAAAAGAATCACTCACAAAGCTCGTGAAAGGATTTCTTTACTCCACCTTATCGGAGAAAAAAGCGAAAAATGCTATCGATATTTTCCATTTAGGCAAAAGAGCATTTGAAGGATTTGTTTCCGGTCAGTGTATTGAGGTTCTTCTCATTGGCATATTGACCTTTATTGGAATGACCTTATTCCGTTTCCCGTATGCGTTGATGATCTCCTGCATCGTAGCCCTTACCGCATTTGTTCCTATATTCGGCGCAATAACCGGTGCTATCATAGGTGCTTTCTTAATACTTTTAGTCGATCCGATACAAGCACTTTGGTTTTTAGTATTTATTGTTATTCTGCAACAATTCGAATCAAACGTTATCTACCCAAGAATAATGGGACAACAGATCGGTCTTCCCGGACTTTGGGTGCTCGTTTCGGTAATCATCGGCGGAGAATTATTTGGAATTGCGGGAATTATAATAAGCGTTCCGCTTTGCAGTGTTCTCTATACTATATTCCACGAATGGATCTTAAAAAGATTGCGTGAAAGACGTCTTTGCAGAGAAAATGCTTCGTGTATCCCAGAAGATCCCACTCCGCTGAGCGAAGAGGAATACTCTGCCCCCGATCCTTCCGTGATTGAAAAAGAAAAAGAAGAAAAATCGGAAGCGAAAATCAAGGTAACACAAAAATCCGTTCAAAAGAATAACGGTAAAAAGAAAAAGAATAAAAAGAAAAAAAGATAAATAACAGGCTGTCTTGAATGAGAATTTAGGACAGCCGTTATTATTCAGGGTTAAAATTTACATAATATACTTGAAAAAATCCACATTTATGATATAATAAATGGGTATACTACCCGAAAGGATAAACTTTAAAATGGATTTAAAAAAACTGATCAAAAAAGCACTCGTTTCTTCGTGTGTAATATTCACCGTGATCACAGCGATATATATGCTTATTTTACAGATGATCAATATTTCTGCGCAGCAGACCGCTATTCAAGCGGAAAGAGTTCTTCTCTTCTTCGTTTTTTCTGTCCTCTTGGCTATCGCTAACGCATTACTGTCTGTAAAAGCTCTGCACACCGCAGTAAGGCACGTTGTGCATTATATCATTTATATTTTCGGTTTCTGGACTTGCTTCTGTCTTCCTAATTCGATGACCGCTTCACAAACACTTGTCGGGATCGTAATTTTCACATTGGGATATATTGCATTTATGCTTATATATACCTTCTTTAAAAAACGCATTGAAAAGACAAAGCAACCCGAAGAAAAATATAAAAAACAGTTTTCGGGCAAAAATAAATAAAATAAGAGCCTCCATTCTTAAAGCTTTATTCTTAAGTTTTGTATATGGAGGCTTTTTTATGTCAAAAATTATATTGATAGCGGTTATAACGGCGCTGTTCTTCAGCGCTTGCGCGGCTCCGCAAAAAAATGATACGCCTGCAGCCGTCACCGACACCGAAATATTGACAGAAAACAACACCGATTCATTTTCTTATATAGATAAATTTATATTTTTAGGAGAATCAACGACATATCATTTAAAAAACCGTGGCGTTCTTTCAGGAGGACGTGAAACTCTGCAGGTCTGGGGACCGAAAAGCGGGACTTTATTGCTCGAGCCAAACACATCTGAATGCCGTATAATATATCCCGAAACCAAAGAAGAACTCGAATTTTCAGAAGCATTGAAAAGAAAAAAGCCCGAATATCTTATGCTGACTTTCGGACTCAACGGAGCAACAAACTTTATTTCACGCGGTTCTTCTTATTTTAAGCATTGTTATAAAAATCTTATAGATACTGTAAAGGAAAACTCAAAAAACACCGTCATTATTATAAATTCCTGTTTTCCCGTTGCAGAAAATATGAATATGCAAAACCACACTGTAACTGCAAAAAAATTAAACGAATATATTGAAACACTCAACGTCTGGGCAGAAGAAGTCGCCTTGGAAAACGGCGCATTCTATATAAACACAGCATCTACTCTAAAGGATGAAAACGGCTTTTTAAAGTCAGAATATCAAACAAGCGACGGTTTTCATCTTAACTCTGCCGCATATATAAAAATACTTGAGTATATCAATAAAAATCCCGTTACAAAATAACTGTAAGGAGAAATAATGATCAAAAAAATTCTTTTCGTTATCCTGGCTATCGGCTGTATAGCTCTATTTTTCAAATCCTGCTCAAGCGAAGAATACTCTAAGAAAATCGACAGCGCAACACTTTGCGATGCCTTGACGAGCGAAATTTCAGTTCCTGAGGGAGAATTTTCGAAGTATTCAGATGAAGATATACGTTTTTTCTTCACAGATCCTAAGCTGTATGATGATATCTGCGTATCATATTCAACAGATACGACCGATGTTTCGGAAGTCGGTGTTATCTCTGCAAAAGACGAAGAATCCGCAAAAAAGCTACTCGAAGAAGCAAAGCTTTATTTAAAAGATGCGCAAGAACAAAAGCGTGACTTTTTGAGGAACTATGCTCCCGCAGAGCTTGAAAAAATAAATTCCGCTGACGCTCAAAGATTTGGAAAATACGTTATTTTCACTATTTCGGAGCCTTCGGAAGCCGATGCAGTTTTTGAAAAAGCAAAAAACAAATTAAAATAAAAAATCAAAAAGGACACCCTGCGGTGTCCTTTTTGATTTGATAAAGCAATTAGATCTTCTCTTTAACCTTTGATGCCTTACCGACTCTATCACGAAGATAGTAAAGCTTTGCTCTTCTAACCTTACCCGAACGAATGATATCTACCTTAACAACGTTAGGAGAATGTACGGGGAAAGTTTTTTCAATTCCACAACCGTAAGAAACACGTCTTACAGTGAATGTTTCGGAAATTCCGCCACCGTGCTTTGCGATGATGGTACCCTCAAACATCTGGATTCTCTCGCGGCTACCCTCTTTGATTCTGTTGTGAATACGAACTGTATCACCAACATTAAGTACGGGTACCTCCGCCTTGAGCTGCTCGTTTGTAAAAGCCTGAAGCAAGTTATTCATCTTTCAGTCCTCCTTAAAAATCCGAGTGTTCATGCAGAGCTTCGCAGCGGACCACTCTTTATTCGTGCCATTGCACACATTACGAACTATTATAACATAATCCCTAAAAAAAAGCAATACTTTTTTAAAAAAATATTTTTATTTTTCTTGCTTTTTTGTTCTCTTTTTTAATATTTTCAAAATTGCCGTTGCAAGGTCCTTTACGTTATAAATAACTATAACCGCAATCAATGCAATTTGCCATATCCACCAATACGGAATTTCCATTATCATTATTACCGTTTGTACTATCAACAGCATCATATTAATGATAAGCTTTAAAAATCTAGGGTTAAATCCTATATATCTCGGAGCATCTATCAACCGTATAACAAATACTGTTATATAGCATATAGCTGTCGCTATTGCCGCGCCCATTGCTCCCATCGACGGTATCATAGCAAAATTCAAAATTATATTCATCCCAGCACCCACAGATGCGGTAACTAAGGAACGTGTACTTTTTTTATGAACGAAATAAACGCTTCCCAAAAATTCCGAAAATGCAGAAAACACCATCGCTATTGCGAGAACAGGAACAAACTTCCAGGATTCGTAGTAGCTTTCATTCAAAAGCAAAGTTGTCATTATTTTTGAAAATCCTACCAGACAAGCTCCGCCTATGAACAAAAAGCCTATATAGTATCTGTATATACTACCGAAAAATACCGCTCGTTCTTCTTCATCTTTTTCACTTACCGAGGAAAGATGCCAAGCTTTTATAAATATTCCCCCTGCGATAGTTATAAGAGTCGGAAGCTTATATGCCGCCGCATAGAGTCCGTTTACCGCATCGGCATTCTCACCCAATGTAGCGAGGATGATAAATCTGTCGGAAACAGATGTTATCGTCCACATTAAAGTAAGCGGAATATAAGGTATACTGAACCCTAAAAGGTCTTTTATAAGCTGCTTGTCTATCCCCTTCAGTTTTATATCCTTGTAAAGCTTACAAAACAGAATTAGTCCTACTGACACCAAAAAGTCTGCTATTACAACAGAAAGAAGATATCCTGTGACACCCATATCGAAAACTACAAGGAAAAGGATGTTAAATCCTATAACCAACATAGTATTCACTATCCCCTGTATAGCATATACCTTTGTTTTATCGCACCCTCTTACATAGTTTGCAACTATAAGATGAAGATTTGCCGAACAGATATATAAAAACACAAGCCATATAAATCCGTCATATACCGAAAAAAATCTAAATATCTGAATTATAAGCGCAAGCGGCACTATACCTATTAACATTGTAATTATAGATACACTGAATACCTGCTTTCGCTTTTCGGGGTTACCGTCTATCGTAAACCGAAAAAGTCCGTCGCTGATTCCAAGAACCGCAAGAGGAATAATCAGATTTGCCGTTTGCATCAAAACATCGGCAACTCCGAATTCAGCTTTCGTAAGGTAGGTAGTATAAAACGGCATAAGCAGGAAAACAAGTACTTTTGAAATAAAAGTACCTGCCCCCAAAATAGCCGTATTGGAAAGAAGTCTTTTTACCCTTCCCATATTAGTCGCAATTCTCCCAGTTGTGATAAACGTTCATTACGTCATCATCATCTTCAAGATGTTCTATGAGCAATCCCATAAACTTAATGTCTTCCTCGTTATCAAGTGTAACATAATTTGAAGGGATCTTGTCCTGCTCTGCGGAAAGGATAGAATATCCTGCTGCCTCAAGCGCTTCCTTTACAGCAAAAAGATCGTCGGGTTCTGTATAAATTTCAAATACTTCTCCCTCTGCCGCAAAATCCTCTGCTCCCGATTCAAGAGCTGTTTCCATAAGCTTATCTTCGTCAATATCTCCATCCTCATTAGAAATTACGATAAGTCCTTTGTCGGTGAAAAGATACGAAACGCAGCCCGTCTGTCCCATATTTCCGTGATATTTTGAGAAATAAGAACGAACATTACCCGCAGTTCTGTTACGGTTATCGGTAGTTGTTTCAACGATTACCGCTATACCCGCAGGACCGTAGCCCTCGTAAACTATCTCTTCATAGCTTTCACCCGAAGCACCGAGTGCCTTTTTTATAGTTCTTTCGATATTATCGTTAGGAACGTTATTTGATTTTGCCTTAAGAATAAGATCACGAAGCTTTGAGTTATTGTTGGGATCTCCGCCTCCCGTCTTTACTGCAATAGTGATCTCTTTACCGATCTTTGTAAAAATTTTGGCTTTTTGAGCATCGGTTTTTTCTTTTTTGTGCTTAATGTTTGCCCATTTGCTGTGTCCTGACATGGTTTTTCCTCACTTTGATTTATATAAAATTAAATTTTTTCTGTTTTTGCAAGACAAATAAGACTAAATGCATTTCCAAGCACCGTCTTTGTTGCGTCTGTAAGCGCAAGTCTTGTATTTTTGATCTCTTCACTCTCTGCACCGAGAATTGAACAGTTATGATAGAATCGGTTATATGCTCCTGCTACGTCAAGGATATATCTTGTAACAACGGAAGGCTCGTATACCGAAATAGCTTCTCTTACCACCTCTTCAAAACGTGAAAGCGTTTTAAGGAGCGAGGTTTCTTCATCGGCTGTTATCACAAGCTTATCAGCGCCCTTATATTCGGATTTTGCAAGTACCGAGCAGGTTCTCGCATAAGTATACTGAACATAAGGTCCTGTATTTCCTTCAAAGCTCAAAGCATCCTCTATCATAAAGTTAATATCTCTTATTCTGTTATTGGAAAGATAGTAGAATACTATTGCGCCGACGCCGACTGCTTCGGCAATTTTATCACCGTTTGCAACATCGGGATTCTTTTCTCGCATTATACCCGTTACCTTAGCTATAGATTCTGCGAAGAGGTCACGGAGAAGAATTACATTACCCGTTCTTGTTGCGAGCTTTGCACCGTTTATACTAACCGTGCCGTACGGAACGTGAACGAGTTTGTCATACCAATCATAACCCATAAGCTCAACAACTTTGAACCATTGAGCGAAATGCAAGCTTTGCCCTGCGCTTGTTACGTATATCATTTTATCGAAATCATATTCATTCTTACGGTAAACTGCTGCAGCAATGTCACGTGTAGGATAAAGCGTTGAACCGTCGCGCTTAAGTATAAGGCAAGGCGGCATTCCATACTCTTCGAGGTCAACGATAGACGCACCGTCATCTATCTTCAAAAGTCCCATATCACGAAGCTTCTGAACCTGCGCAGGCATCTTATCGGTATAAAACGACTCGCCCTTGTAGCTATCAAATTCTATGCCAAGCTGCTTATAGGTCTTTTGATACTCTGCAAGACTTATATCAACAAACCAACGCCAAAGCGCGATATTATCGGGATCTCCATCCTCAAGCTTACGGAATTCTGCTCTCGACTGATCTGCAAGTGAGGGATCTGCAGGTATACCCTGCTCCTCATTACCCGAAATAGCATTGTTTATTTTAACATAAAGCTCTACGAGCGCATCAACGCCTCCGTTTTCTATTACCTCTTTATTTCCCCATTTTTTATAAGCCACGATAAGCTTGCCAAACTGTGTTCCCCAGTCGCCGAGATAATTTATGCCTACGCAATTATATCCTGCAAATTCGTGAAGCTTTTTAAGAGAATGACCTATAACCGTTGTTCCAAGATGTCCTATATGGAAAGGCTTTGCCACATTCGGCGAAGAATAGTCGAGAACTACTGTTTTTCCCTTTCCAAGATCGGGCGCTCCGTATTTATCGCCTTTCTGTTTTGCTTCGGTAACGACTTTTTTTGCAAGATACTGTCCGTCAAGGTATATATTAAAATAACCGTTAACCGCCTCTGCCTTTTTCACCGACTCAGCAGAAAAAGCTGCTGCTACGGTTTCGGCTATTTTAATGGGCGACATACGAAGTGCTTTACTGAGTTTAAAGCACGGAAGCGCAATATCTCCCATCTTTTCATCAGGGGGATATTCAAACATTCCCAATATGCTTTCAGCATCAAGATTAGCCTCAGAATTTATTGTTTGTATTGTTTGCGCAATATTCTGCGCTATCTCTGATTTGATCGTTAACATTTTTTACTCCTTTGTTGATCTCAGTCTGCTCCGTCGCGGATCATTTCCTCCGCGGCTGCTATCTGTACTTTTGTTATTTCTATTCCACCGAGTATTCTTGCGATCTCGTTTATTCTTTCGTTATCTGTCAATAACGAAACCGTACTTTCGGTTCGTCCGTTATTTTCAGCCTTTGAAACAAAAAGATGATTATTTGCGAGCGATGCTATCTGTGCAGAATGAGTTACACATATAACCTGCGAGCTTTTTCCTATTTCTTTAAGCTTCATTCCTACCTTTCGCGAAGTCTTTCCGGAAATACCGGTATCAATTTCATCAAAAACAACGGTATCGATGCCGTCGCATTGATTGATTTCATTTTTCAGCGAAAGCATTATTCTTGCAAGCTCTCCGCCCGATGCGATCTTTGCCATAGGAAGCAACGGTTCGCCAACATTTGCGGAAATGAGAAACTCCACATTATCGCAGCCCGTAGAGGAAAAATCGTCAAGAGCTGTTATCGATGTCTCGAATTTGACCTTAGGCATATCCAAAAACGCAAGTGTTTCACAAACCTTTCTTGAAAGAATATGCGCAGCTTTACGTCTTGACTCTGTGAGTTCCTTTGCAATAATCTTTGCCTTATTTTCTACATCCTTTAATTCATTTTCCAAATCGACTTTTATATCGTCCGCATTCTCGAGAAACTCAAGTTTACCTGATGCCTCGTTACGGAAATCCAGTATCTCCTCAACAGTATTTCCATACTTGCGCTTTAATTTTGATATAGCATTGAGTCTTGTTTCGATCTTATCAAGTGTTTTAACGGGATCATCCCCGCCCACTTCGGAAAATGACGCGATCGATGCGGCAATATCTTCAAGCTCATACCTTACATCATTAAGTCTTTTAGCAAGATCTTCTGCTTCGGGTACAGCATCCGAAATCGATTCAAGCGCAGAAGCTGCTCTATCGGTAAGATAGATAGCTCCCATTCCCTTTCCGCCTTCAAGCGCTTTGCTGACTAAAGAACACGCCTTACTTATACGTTCTATTCCTCTAAGCTTCAACGCAAGAGCTTCAAGTTCTTCTTCCTCGCCTTTTTTCAGCTTCACTGAATCTATATCTTCAATTTGGAATTTCAAGATCTCACTCATTCGGTTTTGCTCACGAACATCATTTGAAAGCTCTTGTAATCTATGTCGCAGCCTTAACACCTCGGTGTACTGCACGTAATACTTCTTCAAAAGCTCTTTATTACCTGCGTAAGTATCAAGAACTGTTATATGATTTTTTGAATCGAGCAAAAGCGCATTATCGTTTTGCCCGTGAATACCGAAAAGCAAGGCGGACAGTTTTTTTAACATTCCAAGTGTGGTCGGAACACCGTTCACTCTGGCAGTTGAAGAATTCAATCCAAGTGAACGTGAAATAAACACCGTTCCATCCTCACACTCAAACCCAAGTTCATTTATTTTTTCCTGCGTTTCCTCCCCTATATCAGAGAAGATCGCACTCACCTCAGCTTTATTCTCTCCGTTTCTTATAAGCTCCTTATCGCCTCGAGCTCCCGAAATGAGATTCAAGCTATCGATTATTATAGATTTACCAGCTCCGGTTTCTCCCGTAAGAACGGTCATCCCTTGCAAAAATTCTATATCCAATCTTTTTACAACCGCTATATTGTCTATATGCAAGGTACTGAGCATAGGTATCTCCTTTCTTAGATTTTACCAATCTACTTAAAAACTTTTCATAAGTTCGGTGATCTTCTCACTAAGCTCCGCCGAACACTCCTCATTTTCTGTTACTATTATCACCGTATCATCTCCTGCCACACATCCTAAAATATATGACATATTCAGAGAATCAACCGAAAACGCAACCGCTGCCGCTAAGCCCGGATAGGTTTTAATTACAACATTATTCAAAGAATACCTGATCTCGGTTATTGAATCTGCCATTGCGTTATTTATTTTTACGTTTCCGACTCCGCCTCTTACCTGACCTACTGCGTATCGGTACGTTCCTCTTGCAGTTTGAACCTTGGTAAGCTTAAGCTCTTTTAGATCTCGGGATACCGTTGCCTGCGTAACCTTAAATCCCTCGCTTATCAAGCGGCTCATCATATCTTCCTGCGTTTCTATCTCATACTTTGCAACAAGTTCTAAAATTCTTTGTTGTCTTTGTGATTTCATTTACGCGCATCCTTTATTATATAAATTTTTTCATACGTATCTTGGAATAAAAATCTTCGTCCTTTATTCTTAAAAGCTTGGTCTTTATAGCCGCCTTTGTAACGACTACCGTATCACCGAAGAAAAGATCGAAAGTTGCTTTACCGTCAACTGTAAGATGCAATATTTTTTCTCTTACACAGATATTCTTAATTTCAAGAACCGCTGTGTCGGGAAAGATCAAAGGTCTTGCAACTAAAGAATGAGGACAAATAGGCGTCACACAGAAGCAAGAAAGCTTTGGATCTATTATCGGTCCGCCCGCTGAAAGCGAATAAGCGGTAGAGCCCGTAGGTGTTGCGATAACAAGTCCGTCTGCTCGGTATTCGCTGACAAGTCTTCCGTTATCAGAAAGCTCGAGATCTATTATTCTTGCTGTCGATCCGTTTGCTATGACCGCTTCATTAAGCGCGTAAGCCGAAAACTTACTCTGTCCTTTATTTGAGCGCATTTCGACCTTAAGCATCGCACGTTCATCAAGATAAAATTCGCCAGAAAAGATCTTTTCAAGAAGATCGAGCTCGTTCATCTCAAGCTCCGTCATATAGCCGATGCGTCCCATATTTATACCGAGTATCGGTATTCCGCACGGAGTTGCTCTTCGAGCAGCTTCAAGCATTACTCCGTCGCCGCCTATAACTATAACGAGATCACTTTTTACATATATCTCATCAATAGACATATAGGTAAAATACTTCTTATGATTATGACTTCTGAAAATCCTATCCTTATAGCCTTCGGGAATATATATATCGTCTATGTATTGAGAAAGCTTTTCGCTAACGGTTACAGCCGCAGCCAGCTTATCGGAAATATTATAATTTGTCACTACGGCAATTTTTTCTATTTTCACACCAATTCTCCTTAAAGCATAGTTATTCGCTTTATAAATTTATCGTCGATCTTCGGTTTAAGACAGCTTTTCTTTACAAAATAAGCCAAATATTCTTTATTTCCGTCCCCGCCTTCGATCGGTGAAAGAATAAGTCCTATACAATCAAAACCGTTTTCAAGCGCAGAATTTACAACTCTTTTTACCGCTAAAAAGCGATATGCCGAATTTGTAACAACTCCGCTTTTATTCAGTGCAGATCTTCCTGCCTCAAACTGCGGTTTTATGAGGCTGACAAATATTCCGCCTTCTACAAGAACACTTGCTATCTGCGGTATTACATATGTTTGTGAAATAAATGAAAGATCCGCGACCGCAATATCGCACTCTCCGTTTGTAATATGTGTATTAAGCTCACGCGCATTAAAGCTTTCAACAGAATGAACTCGCTTATCGGCACGAAGGCTCTCGTGAAGCTGATCCTTTCCCGAATCGATAGCATAGACCTCTGCTATACCTCGACTCAAAAGACAATCTGTAAATCCCCCCGTTGAAGCCCCTACGTCTACTGCTTTTTTTCTGTTTACATTTATTTTAAACGCATCGAGTGCGGCTTCAAGCTTAACTCCGCCTCGACTTACGTACGGAAATACCTGCTCTATCGAAACATCGTGCGGAAGATTCTCATTAATCGGAGATGATGGCTTTTTCACGGTCACACCGTCGATTTTTACCGCACCCGCATCTATAAGATCCTGAGCTTTTTTTCTGCTCACGGTATATCCCGCAGCAGCCAAATAAACATCTACTCTCATACGTAAAATATCACCTGAAAGCAAAATACATAACAACTCCAACTACGACGCCGAGTATAGCGCCCACGAAGACCTGCAAAGGAGTATGTCCTATAAATTCTTTAAAATGCACTTCAGCATGTTCTGTATCTGTAAACATTTCCTTAACTATTTTATTAAGCATTTTCGCTTGCTTACCTGTTTCATATCGCACACCTGTAGCATCTATTATAACAATGATCGAAAGAATTGCACATATCGCAAAAACAGGTGTACCAACACCTTCACCTAAAGCTGCTGCTGTAGTAAGTGCAAGCACGGTTGCAGAGTGTGAACTTGGCATACCGCCGGTTGAAAAAAGGAGCAGCGACAAATTAACGTGTCTATCACGGTAGACGCCTGTAAAAATTTTAAATATCTGCGCTATAAGCCACGCAACGATTGCGCTCATAAGCATATAATTGCCAAAAAAAGCTTTAACACCTGCCACAAAAGCTTCCATACGTCCTCCTTAAAGATCTATTTTATCACTTATTTCTTACCGACAAATACTCTGCAAGATCACAAAGCATCTCGCTTCCCTTTATCTTTGATATTTCAAGCACTGCTTCTTTAGTAAGACTCTGAGCATATCTTTTAGCCCGTTCAATATCAAAAAATGTAAGAAAAGTAGTTTTCATATTATCCGAATCGGATCTTAATGTTTTTCCTACGGTCTCTTCGTCACCCGTAACATCTAAAATATCATCTACTATCTGAAATGCAAGTCCTATCTTCTGTGCGTAAGATCTGACCGCAGAAAATTCACTTGTATTTTCATCATACCCTGCGGCAAGACAACCAAGAACTGCGGAAAGCTCTATCATTCTTCCCGTTTTTAAATTGTGTAACAAAATAAGTTCTTCAAGCGAGAGCTTTCGAACCTCGCCCTCAAGATCTATGATCTGTCCGCCTATCATCCCCGCATCTCCCGCTGCGCGCGATATCAACGTTACAGCCTTTAATCGACTGTCCTTACTTACAAGCTCGGAACTGACCGCAACAGAAAAAGCATTTGTCAGAAGCGCATCTCCTGCCAGAAGTGCCGTTGCCTCACCGTAAACCTTATGATTTGAAGGCTTTCCGCGACGCATATCATCATCATCCATACACGGAAGATCATCGTGTATCAAAGAATACGTGTGTATCATCTCGACCGACATTGCAAAAGGCATTGAAGCTTCGATGTTTCCGCCAAGCATCTCGCAAACCGCATTAGTAAGAAACGGTCTTATTCTTTTTCCGCCGTTAAGCAAAGAATACTTTTCAACATCAAGAAACGGCACCAAAAGTTGATCTATTTCTTTTTCTTTATAAAAAAGTTTGAATGAAGATTCAAGCTTTTCCGCATTTTGAAAAAGTTTTTCTTCAAGCATTTCAAAATTACGTTGAGTTTTCATTATAACTCCATTTTAAAATTTATTTTTCTGCGAAGTTCTTTTCTTCTATTTCACCATTTTCCGAGATCTGTAAAATTTTTATCTTGCGTTCGGTATCCTCGAGCATTTGATTGCATACCTTCGCAAGCTTCACTCCTTCTTCGTAAAGAGCGAGCGATTCTTCGAGCGTTATACCTTCACGGTTAAGCTCTTGTGTTATCTTTTCAAGTCTTTCCATAGCTGACTCAAAATTTATATTATTGTTTTGCATATCATTCTCCGTTATTTTATTTGTTTTCAATGACATCTACCGTGGCTTTCACAGATCCGTCGGAAAGTCTGATCGAAACAGAATCTCCGCAAGAAAGCTGGGAAACCGAAGAAACGACCGCCATATCTTTTTGTACCATTGAATATCCTCTTCCCAACACCGCCAAAGGATTCATAAGACTTAACTTTGCGGCAATGAGCGAAAGTTCTTCTCGCTTTTTACCGACTATATTTGCAAAAATTGAATCAAGAATATCCTTTTTATGCGCTAATTCACTTTTTTCAAGTGCTAAACGCCCGGTTGGCGAAGAATTTTCAAGTTGTTTATAAAACAGCGCAAATTCATTTTTCTTTTTATTGAAAACACGCATCGTAAGTGTATCTATTCGTCCAAAAAGTTCATCAATACGCATGCTCATTTCATATTTATCAGGAACAGCAAGCTCTGCTGCTGCAGACGGTGTAGGAGCTCTCAGATCTGCGGCAAAATCGCAAAGTGTAAAATCTGTTTCGTGTCCCACAGCCGATATTATTGGAATATCCGATACCGCAACCTTTCTTACAACACGTTCATCGTTAAACGCCCAAAGATCTTCGATAGAGCCTCCGCCTCTGCCTATAATAATGACGTCGCAAGCCTGCATCGCATTAAAATAATCCAAAGCTACGCACAGCGACTCGGGGGCTTGATCCCCCTGCACCAATGCGGGATAAAGCAATATCTTCGCGTTTGGCCATCTTCGTCCCGTAACATTTATCATATCTCTGACAGCAGCACCTGTAGGAGATGTTATTATGCCTATCGTCTTAGGAATTTTAGGTATTTTCTTCTTTCTTTGAGAATCGAAAAGTCCTTCTTCCGTAAGTTTTTTCAACAATCTTTCATATTCTATACGAAGATTACCTATACCGTTATCGATCATTGCAGAAACATACATCTGACACTTACCGCTTTTTTCGTATACCGATACTCTTCCGTAAGCTATGACCTGCATACCGTCTTTAGCAACCATTTGCATATTCATTACAGAAGAACGAAACATCACTGCAGGAATTTCGGCATCTTCGTCTTTAAGTGTAAAATAAATATGTCCGCTTGAATGATATTTTAAATTGGAAATTTCGCCTTTAACGCTTATAGCCGACAGCAGCGCATCATTATCCATAAGCGTTTTAACGTATCTGTTTAATTCATAGACCGAAACTGCGTTATCACGGCTATCAAAACTCATTAAAGTATCTCCATTTCTCGAATATATTTCAATCTGCAAAGCAAAGCAACTCCCGCTGCGTTGTCAGCAGAAAATTCGGGCTCTGCAAAATAAGCTTCAAATCTGCTTGATATATCTTTTCGCATAAGTTTATTCGACATAACTCCGCCCGCAAACAAAACCGGCATAGTTCCGTAAACAGAAAAAATCTGTTCAGTCATTTCGCAAAGTGTTCGGCATATAAAGTCAAAAACAACCGCTGCCACTAACTGTTTATCTTTTGTTTTTGAATAAAGCTCTTTTGAAATATTTTCAATGCCCGAAAGATTACAGCGCATATCTCTTACGCAGATCTTTTTCCGTTCAAGCTTTCCACTATACTGACTCGCAAGAATCTCAAGCTCTTTTCCCGCAGGAAAAGCGAGTCCCATCATAACCCCTGCTCTGTCGATAGCTTGTCCTGCATTTATATCAGCAGTTTCACCAACAAGCTTGACCGAAAATCCGCTTTTATCTTCGTTCGGTGTTACAAGAAGCGCTTCTGTCGTTCCTCCTGAAACGTGAAAAGCCAAAAACTGCTTTTCCAAAAGCTTCTCCCCTTCTCCCGAAGAATAAAGCGCTGCCATTATATGTCCATTCTGATGTGCGGTATTATAGACGTGAAGTGAATTCTGAGCCGCAAAAGTTTTTGCCGCGGCTATTCCGCAGAGAAAACACGGCATATAGGAATTTTCAGCCTCACGTGGAAAGGCAGATACGCCAACCGCCAACGGTTCATATTCCCGCAACACCTCTGCCAACTTATCCGACAGCATCGGTAAGTTTTTAATATGCGCAAAAACCGCGTCAGACTGTCTTAATCCCCGTTCGCCCTGCGACACAGAAAGCGGAGCCTTAAAATTTGCGACAACATTTCCGTCAATATCACAAACAGCTATCGACGTAGTATAATTACTGGTATCAAAACCAACAAAGCACTTATTTTTATCAGTCATTTTTTTCATCTGCCGAAGCATTTGATTCTATATCGTTTTTAACGGAATTAAGCACGCCGTTCACAAAAGCTTTTGCTTTGGGATCGTCAAATTTTTTAGTGAGCTCCACCGCTTCATTTATAGAAACGCTGTTAGGAATCTTTTCCTCAAAAAGCATTTCATAGACTGCAAGACGCATTATAGATCTTGAAATCCTCGTCATTCGCGAAGTTTTCCAGCCGTGTGAGCTCTTACCTATCAAAGCATCTATCTGTTCACGGTTTTCGCAAACACCGAAATATGCTCTTTTTACGTATTCATCATCAGGGATTTCACGATTATCCGCAGAAATTTCATAGATATCCTTTGCGGTATCTCCGGCCTTAAATTCAGTTTCAAAAAGCAACGCCAAAACAAGCTCGCGCGCCTCTCTTCTCTTTAATCCGCTCATATAAAAAAGCTTTCCTTTCTTGAATAAAAATATCCGTCAAGGCAAAAATAGCCATAATAATATTATATCTCTAAAACAATAAAAAGTCAATAAAAAATGAATATTTTTATTAATAATTATTCATTTTATTCAGCAAAAAAAGAACGGGATTTCTCCCGTTCTTTTTTTATGCATTTAAGAAATGAAAATCAATTTCCGCCTGCGAGCTTAGCGATCTCAGCTGCGAAATCTTCTTCCTTCTTTTCAATTCCTTCACCCTTTTCAAAGCGATAGAATCCGGTAATCTTGATCTCACCGCCAAGTTCCTTAGCGGTCTTTTCAACGTACTTACCAACCTTAAGATCATCATCCTTAAAGTATTCCATATCGAGCAAGCAGTTGTTCTCATAGAACTTACCGAGCTTACCTACAACCATCTTTTCAAGAATGTTTGCGGGCTTGCCTGCGTTCTTGGGATCATTTGCCATCTGAGCAAGGATAATTGCCTTTTCATCCTCGATAACCTTTGCAGGAACAGAATCTCTGTCAAGGTAAGGAGTAGTAAATGCACCGATCTGAAGAGCAATGTTCTTTGCAAACTCTGCAAATGCATCTGTAGCAACTATAGCTGCATCAGCATCAAAGCTTACAACAACACCGATAGAGCCTGCACCGTGAATGTATGTGCTGGTACAACCCTCTACGATAGCGAAACGGCGAACGGTGATCTTCTCACCGATAACAAAGATCATTTCCTTGAGCTTTGCCTCAACCGTAACGTCACTCTCAAGATAAGTAGAAGCCAAAAGCTCCTCCACATTTGCAGGTCTGTTTGCGATTATTGTCTTAAGGATGTTCTTTACGAACTCCTGGAAAGATGCGTTCTTTGCAACGAAGTCCGTCTCAGAGTTTACCTCTACGATAGCTGTTACGTTGCCATCCTTTAAGATATCAACGATACCGTCAGCTGCAATTCTTGTAGCAGCCTTAGCATCAGCCTTGAGTTCACCTCTCTTACGAAGGATCTTTATTGCCTCCTCAGGATCACCGTTAGCTTCAACAAGTGCCTTCTTGCACTCCATCATTCCGATACCTGTCTTAGCGCGAAGCGCCTGTACGTCTTTTGCGGTAATGTTTGCCATAATTTTTATTCCTTTCTTAATTTTTCAAGGGAATCTTACTCTGCGTCTGCTGCTTCAGCCTCGAGTTCAGCCTCTGCCTCAGCGGGAGCGGTCTGCTCACCCTGTCTTCCTTCTATAACTGCATCTGCAAGAGCGGAAGAAATAAGCTTAATAGCACGGATCGCATCATCGTTACCGGGGATAACGTAATCAGCATCGTCAGGATCACAGTTAGTATCAACGATAGCAACTACCGGAATACCGAGTCTCTTAGCCTCGAGAACTGCGTTTCTCTCCTTCTTGGGGTCTACTATAAAGATAGCAGCGGGAAGAGTTTCCATGGTCTTAATACCACCGTAGCTCTTTGTGAGATCGAAGATCTCTTTCTGTTTTGCGGCAACCTCTTTCTTAGGAAGAAGATCGAAAGTTCCGTCTTCCTGCATCTTCTCAAGAGCATTAAGACGACCGATAGACTTCTTGATAGTCTTGAAGTTGGTCATCATACCGCCGGGCCAACGAACGTTTACGTAATACATACCGCAACGTGTAGCCTCTTCTGCAATAGCGTCTGCAGCCTGCTTCTTCGTACCTACGAAAAGTACGTTTCCACCCTCTGCTGCGATATCGCGGATGAAGTTATAAGCCTCATCAAACTTTTTAACGGTCTTCTGCAAGTCGATAATGTAGATACCGTTTCTTTCTGTGAAGATGTATTCCTGCATTTTAGGGTTCCATCTTCTTGTGTGGTGTCCGAAATGAACACCTGCCTCAAGCAACTGCTTAATTGAGATTACAGACATTTTAGTCCTCCTTCGGTTTTTTCCACCACGCTCGTATGACGGTTTAATTGCCTTGTGCCAAGCCAAAACAACACCGAGCCGTCCTCTTACGGCGTGTGTGATTTATTATTTACGTGTTTTTCACGCAAATTACGTTTAATTATAACACAAGTATATTGATATTGCAACATTGAAAATCCAAATTAACAAAATGTTTACAATTCATTTTTACTTGCTTCTTTTTTGTACTTTTTTAGGCGCTGTATTTTCCTTTTTTGTATCGGCTACGAAAGCCATAACCAAATAGCAAACGAAGAATGCAGCCGCGGGAACAAGGGTAAGCAGGAAATAGAACGGTGTTACCGTAACAAAGCTAAGCTCTACTCCAAACAGATCTCCGATCGGAGTTACTATAAAGCAAAGCGCCGTAAACAAAACGAATGTCAAAAGCTCGGCTACAAAGATCTTTCTTGTGAAAAGATACTTTATTCCAGCCTTGTTTCTGATGTCAACCATATAAACGCAGGCAACTAAAAGGAGCTGCAAGAACATCAGCGCCATATAAGTATAGACGTCTTTGTATATGTATCCTCCGAAAAGGTTGAAATATCCGAATATCGACGGCAAAAGCACTATAAGTATTCCGCCAAACACCGAACACAGTATAATATCCTTATATTTAGCAAAGACATCTCTGAATTTCAGCTCGGTATACATTTTTTTAACACCCGCTACCGAAACACCTGCTCTGCGTGTATTTGTCATAAACAGGAACAAAGCAAAGAGATCAAAGAACATTCCGAGCATAACGAGATGTCTTGAATCAGCCGTTGCTCCGCCGAAAAATGCAGGAAACATCACTGCAATAAATCTCATTATCTGTGCGCAGAAAAGATATATCAAAAATCTGTTAAGATTTCGGTATGCTATCTTACAGTACTCCATAACTCTCATTATGGGTTCAAGTCCGCCCTTACCGTTTTTAGGACGCATAAGCAATACGTCGGCATCTATCTTCACCGTTTGCAAACAGCTTGCGCTGTTCTCTTCTCCCGGCACTTCAAGAGCCGTTATCTCCTCGCCAAGATGTCCTCTTGCTTCGGTTTTTATCGGTGCGCAGGAAATAAATACATCTGCTATATCGATAGTTTTACGTGCGTAATTGGAGAAGCCTATGACGGAAAGTGTTTTTCCCTCTGATTTTACAAGAGTTGCAAGCTTGAAAATATCTTCTTCACCAAATCCGCTGTACTCATTATAATTTCCGAATTCAAAGGTAACAGGAATATCTCTGCGCGAGAAATCAATAAACGATGCTACCTTTTCGCTCTTCAAAAGTTCAGGTATCTGCGGTGCAGAATCGGTTCTGTCGTGACAGTTTGAAAATACTATAACATTGATTCCATTCTTACGGAATTCATTTACCGTATGTACGGTAGCATAGTCAAGACCTTCTCTGAGAACAAGCATTCCAACGAAACATTTTTTACCTTCAACCGAAGAAATAAATACTATCGGACGTTTTCCGGAGTTGATATCGGTATAAAATGAATTTTTAATACTCTTTATGCCCTCTTCACTCAGCGATCTTATTTCACCCGAAATATAAACCAACTCGCAAGCCTCTATAGAAAGACTCGACGTAGAAACATACATTTCTTTGCTTTCACCGAATTCGACATAGCTTACAGTATCACCTATGCTGTTATCAACGCCTGCAAGATAAGAATTTACCGTGCACCGTATTTTCAAGGCTTCTCTGTCAAAATTAGTCTTATTTAAAAGTTCTTCGACAGCTACGTCGATCATTCCGTACGATCTTACTCCTATACTCGGCGCAGAATTTCTCGCCTGGGCATATATAGATATCATATTATAAAGCTCGGTTGCGCTTCCCGTGATATTTTCAAGATTTTTCAAAGCCCCGTCAGCAGTTTCAAGCGCTTCAAAATGCAGAATTCCATCTGTAGCTATACTTCCGTCGAGAACAAAAATATAATCGGTATCGGCAAGCTTATCAAACGCATAGGCTGAACGTATGATACAAGGATTATCCGAAACAGCTGCTTTTCTTATATATTTATTAAAGAAAGCAATATACAGCGGCGAAAAGCTTGAAAGTCTGCAAGTAGCACCAAAAGCAAGGACCAGCATCAAGGTTTGAGAAAGAATTGCTGTTCCCCCAAGATTGCCTAAAAGCAAGCTTATTATACAGAACGGAAGCAATGCGATGAGAAGTATCATTGATATCTTTGAAAACCTCTTTCGCAAAGCTCTCAAAGGATCCGGCAAAGCATCTTCAGTATTTTGAACCAATCCACCTGTCATAGATCCTAAATAGGTATATTCACCCGTTGAAATAACTATTGCTCTTCCACTTCCCTCTTCGATAGTAGAGCCTGCATGGATCATATTTTCCATATTTTCAGCATAAAGCTCGGCAGGATTTATATGTCCGTTAGCACGTTTTTCCAGAATCTTTTCTTTTTTTCCGTCAACCGACATCGTGACCTTTAAGTTATCGGAATAAACCAATCTTGCGTCCACTCCGATAACGTCACCCTTCTCAATTATAATAACGTCACCTACAACAACGTCCTTATAATCTAAGATATAAAGCTTACCGCCTCTTATTACCCTTGCTGACGGCAAAAAAAGCGAAGAAAGCGATTCTAAACTTCTTCTGTCCCTGAAATGCAACAGAAACATAAGCAAAAGTTCGATAAGAATAAGAATGATCACAGCAGTTCCTATGATCCTTCCGCTTTCAAAAAACAACGTAAAAAAAGCAACAAGAGTGAGCAACAGCAGGAAAAAGTCGCTAAAAAGATCAACTATAAGAATTCCTATATTTTTCTTTTTTATCCTGAAGAAAGGCTCATCCTTTCCTTTTCGCGAAAGAGCCGCCTTTAAAGACAATCCCGATGCGGCATTGGTCTTTAACTTTTTTTCTACCTCATTTATAGGTAGTGCAAACCATTTTTCATTCATTTCAAATACACTCTACTGTTAATTTATCTTCTTTTTTGGAATATCCAAGAGCTACACCCGAAATAGTGCGCATGTAATCAGAAATAATCTTCTCCGCAAGCTGATCTTCAACATTTGTTCTGATAAATCTGCGCATATTTCTTGCACCGTATTTTCTCGAATAAGAATTTTTAGCAATATACTCTACCGCAGGTTTTGAATATTTAAAGGATATATTCTTTTCGGCAAGCGCTGCCTTCAATTCATCAAGCATAATTTCAGCAATAGCACAGAAATCATTTTCATCAAGAGAACGGAATGTGATTATTTCATCCACTCTGTTTATAAACTCGGGACGAAGGAATTTAGAAAGCGCTTTCATAGTTGCACTTTCCTCCTGAGAGTTCTCATCGGGAGAAAATCCTATAGTTGCGCCCGAACGATCGGAGCCTGCATTTGTGGTCATAACTATAACCGTATTTTCAAAATTAACAGTCTTTCCTCTCGCATCGGTTATTCTTCCGTCATCAAGTATCTGAAGAAGAATATTCAAAACGTCGGGATGCGCTTTTTCTATCTCATCAAACAAAACTACCGAATAAGGTCTTCTGCGTATTTTTTCGGTGAGCTGTCCTGCCTCGTCGTATCCCACGTACCCGGGAGGCGCTCCTATTATTCTCGATACCGAATGCTTCTCCATAAACTCTGACATATCAAGTCTTATAAGTGTTTCAGGAGAATGGAAAAGATCTGCCGCAAGTGTTTTTACAAGCTCAGTCTTACCTACACCCGTAGGTCCTGCGAAAATAAAGGATACGGGTTTTCTCTTATAAGAAATACCTGCTCTGCTTCGTTTGATAGCCTTTGACACCGCGATAACCGCTGCATCCTGACCTATTATCTTCTTTTTTAAGCGCTGAGCAAGCTTATCTATCTGTTCAAATTCATTTTCGCTTATATCGGTTGCGGGAATACCCGTCCACACCTCTATTACTTCAGCAATATCTGCCTCTGTAAGTTCAAGGGCATCGCAAGACGGTTCAAGTTCGCGCAAACGTTCGGAAAGCTTGATCTCCTTAGATTTTATCTGAGCTATCTCTTCATAGCATCTTTGAGCTTCCTTTTCATCTGCGGGAGATTCTGCCTCAAGAGTCTCACGTTTATCCTTTAAAGAGAGCAATTCCTCACGGATCTCCTGAGTTTCGTTAAGTGCAGAGCTTGTAAGAGAAAGATGCGATGCCGCCTCATCAAGAAGGTCTATTGCCTTATCGGGTAAATATCTGTCGGTTATATATCTTTCCGAAAAGGTAACCGCGCGGAAAACAACGTGATCGGGAATTCTTATTGCGTGGAATTCCTCATAATAATGCTTTATTCCTTCAAGCATTTTCACTGTATCTTCTATTGAAGGCTCGGCAACCGTTACGGGTTGGAATCTGCGTTCGAGAGCAGTATCCTTTTCAATATATTTACGGTATTCGTTAAGCGTTGTAGCACCGAGAATTCTTATCTCGCCTCTTGACAGTGCAGGCTTTAAAATATTTGCGGCATTTACACTTCCCTCCGAATCGCCTATGCCGACAATATTATGAACCTCGTCAATAACGAGAATAACATTTCCCGCCTCTTTAACTTCATTTATAAGTCCGAGCATTCTCGATTCAAACTGACCTCTGAACTGAGTTCCCGCAACGAGCGCAGTCATATCAACAAGATACAGCTGCTTCCCTTTTAGCTTATAAGGAACGTTTCCATCAGCAATTCTCTGCGCAAGCGCCTCAGCTATTGCTGTTTTTCCGACACCAGGCTCACCGATAAGACACGGATTATTCTTTTGACGTCTGCAAAGTATCTGTATAACTCTTGCAAGCTCTCTATCTCTTCCGATTATTCGATCAAGCTTACCGTCTGCAGCTTTTTTGGTAAGATTTCTGCAATACGTATCAAGGAACTTTGTTTTCTTACGTTCCTCTCCTTTTTTATCGGCTTTTTTGCGCTTGGATTCTCCTCTTTCAATGTTTTCTATAGGAAGATCGCCGTTCTGTCCAAAAAGCTTTGGCATATCAACAGCGGGCGCTCCGCCTTCCTCAAGGTCATCGTTTTCTGTAGGAATGAGTCCACCCTCGCTGAGCATATCACCAAGCTCATCCTCCATTGAGGCTATCTGATCGGGCGAAATTCCAAACTGATTCATTACATCCCCAAGCATATTATCTATAGGGACACCGAGATCCTTTGCGCATTTTATGCAAAGTCCTTCGTTTATCTTATTTCCGTTTTCTATTTTAGTGACAAATACTACCGCCACTCTTTTGTGGCACTTTGAACACATTACCATAATTATTTTTTAGCCTTTCGGGAATTTTTTATTACATCTTTAAGCTTTCCGTGTTCAATTTTATCCTTGGAAAGCTTTGAATAATAGCCGATATATGCGCCAAACGCAAAGACAGCCATTATTGCGGCAGGCAAGAACAACAACAACTGATTCAACCCTTCAATATTCCAGTTACATAAATATCTGAATATTACCGCAAGGAAAATAGTTGCATAAAATAGGCAAACAGAAGCTTTTCCATACCACTTACTTACTACCACTACGCTTCTTCTTCTGATAGCAATAAATCCTAATAAGAGCGTCATTATTTCTTTTGCGAAGAAAATAAGCAAAAACCATATTGGCACAACATTTTCAATACAAAGGCAAACCAAAACAGTACATTGCATAAGCTTGTCCGCAAAAGGATCCAGAATCTTTCCAAGATCGGTTATCCAATTATATTTTCTTGCTAAAAATCCATCTACTACGTCGGTTGCTCCAGCAGTTAAAAATACGATCAATGCCCATATTTTACTTATTGGCAAAAAGAATACTACAACAAAAACTAAAACTAAAATTATTCTTATGACCGACAAAATATTTGGTATGTTTTTCATTTTCTTCTTATTTGTTCTCATTTATATATTAACCCAAAACAAGAACTATCCTCCCAAAAATATATGACAATTTTTTAAAAAAATTCTATTTTTAATCTTCAAAAACAAGGTATTCGGCTTTAGCTTCTCCGCATACTATAGCTGTATCCTCACTGTAGACCAACATAGAGCCCTGACTTGAGGAAAGAGACTCGCGTATCTTTCTATCGGTATCTATTCTTATTACACCTGTTGAAGTCTGCAAAAAAAGATACTTATCGACCATCTCGGCTTTTAAAATATTTTCACCGATCGGTTTATTATAAACCATATTTCCACTTGAATCAAACGCATATACCGTTCTGACCGTACCCGAGCTTACAACGGCAACCGCACCCTCACGCGTTGCGCTGAATGCTCTTATTTCTGCCTCAAAAAAGTTTTCACACCGTGTTTCTCTGAATTTTCCGTCGAATATTCTTATCGACTGATCGGTTATAACGGCAAGTTCTCCGCTCTCAAGATATGAGCAAGTGATCGGAAATTCACCGCCTATCGAATATTCATAAAGCTTTTTCGCGGTATTCGTATTATCAACATCATAATAAGTAACTATCGTTTCACCCGTTCCGTCGCCTACATCATAAGCTATCGTGGCAAATCTCCCGTCTTTGCTGTTCAACGCCATATCAAAAACGTAATCGCTTTGAGAAATATATCCTCTTTGTTTTATATCCTTACCGTACAAATAAATAACTGTTTTTATATCTGCTTGTCTTGTTGCAAGTGCAAATGAGCCGTCCTCAGCAAAAGCCGCATCGGTTATGGGATCTTCAAGCTTTTGATTATAAACCTTTGAAAAGGAATTGTAAACCGAGAAAGATGCGCTTGCCGAATCATAAACCAAAACGTATTTATCGCAGGTAACTATATTCGGAGAATAATAATCATTATTATTTTTCAAGCTTCTTCTTCCGCTTGTTGTAAATATTGAAACACTTGAAGGTGAAGCACTCACTATTCCGCCTCTGAAAAGCGAAAACTTCTGACGTTTATCCGAGTCATAGGAAAGTATCTGATAATTAGAGGTTTCGGTATCTGCGGCACTTGAAAAGTCCTTCAACAGATAGAAGAAATTATTAAATGTTATTTCCTTATAATTAGTCATTAAAGAAAACACCAGAAAAAGAATAAGTACAACCCACAAAATTCTCTCTATGACTTTATAAAATGCCGAAACAGAGGCAAAATATACATCTCCCGCTCTTCTGAAGTCCTCTTTGCTGAGAACTCTTTCCTTTTGCGGTTCAGGGTCAAAAAATCCGCCTACTCTATTAAAGAAATCTTTTTTACCGTCTTTTTTACCTTTGGCCGTTTTTTCTTTATTATTCTGAATCGGATCTTCATTCAAGCTGTCAAGGTCTTCTTCTATTTCATTTTCCGAAGATATACCGTCTTTTTCAGGACGTTTTTTAAAGCTTTTTTTCACATCCTTTAAAAACTTTTTAGCATTAAACTTTGACTCTTTCATATACCCTCCTCCTTTCGCATTTAATCTTTATATTTTACCTTATTCAAAAACAGTCCTTGCGGCGGAGCTGTAACTCCCGCTTTGGATCTGTCACGCGATCCTATTATATTTACGATATCCGTAGGATCAATACGTCCGTAAGCAACATCAACGAGCGTCCCCGTAAAGATCCTGACCATATTATAAAGGAATCCGTCTGCGCTTATTTTAAAAATTATAAGATCACCCTGCCTGACAACACTTGCGTCTATAACAGTTCGCACAGAATCCTTTATTTTTGAATCCGCCGCCATAAAAGACGCAAAATCGTGTTTACCGACAAATGCTTCTGCCGCTTTTTGCATTCGCAACAAAGCTTCTTCATCTATCGGCTTTGGACAATGCCAGCTTCTATCCTCCAAAAAAGGATTTCGCGCCTGACCGTTCCATATCTGATAAAGATATTCCTTGTACAGCACGTCATATCGCGGATGAAAAGAATCCTCAACCTCCCTCGCTGACAAAACCGAAATATCTTTTGGCAATCTTACCGAAAGCGCCTGCGGTATTTTTTCGGTTGGAACCGTTGTTTGAATAAAAGATTCACCCTTTTTCGCAACGGTAACGCAAAAGTCATTTGCGTGAACTCCGCTATCGGTACGGCTACATCCAACTATATCGCATTCATATCCAAAAAGATCCCTTGCCGCTTCGTTAAGCCTTTGCTGAACCGTAATGCCATTTGGCTGTACCTGATATCCACAGTAATCGCTTCCAAGAAAAGCTATTCGAAGTAGTATCTTCATTTTGCCCTCCTTATACGGTATATCCTATCCCAAGCATATTAAGTGTTATCAAGGCTGCTCCGAATAATATTATCAGAACAAGCGGAATAAAATCAACAAATCGAATGTGACGAACGTTCATTCTCGTTCTGCCCTCACCTCCGTTATAGCAACGGCACTCCATAGCGGTAGCAAGATCTCCCGCTCGGTTAAATGCCGAAACGAACAACGGAATAAGAACAGGTATAAGCGCTTTGGCTCTTTTTACGAGTCCTCCGTTTGAAAAATCCGCTCCTCTTGCTTTTTGTGCTGTCATGATCCTCTCGGTCTCATCGGAAAGCGTGGGAATAAATCTTAACGCTATCGTCATCATCATCGCAAAGGAATGAACAGGAACGTGAAGCTTTTTCAAAGGCGAAAGCAGATCTTCAATAGCATTTGTAAGGGCTATCGGCGTGGTTGTATAGGTAAGAAGCATTCCCGTTCCTATTATCAGAGTTGAGATCCTTATCGCAATAAACAGCGCCGCATAGAGTCCTTCAGCGTAAATATTAATAAATTTCCACTGCCACAAAGGTGTTTCGCCTGTTGTCCAAAAGATATTCAGTATCGCTGTAAAAAGCAGGATAAAAAGTACTCCCTTTAACCCCTTTAAAATTATCTTCAGCGGAACTCTGCCTATCAGTATAAGAACTATCGCAGACACAAGCAGCAGCATATAGCTCAATATGTTTTTACACATAAATGAGCACACTATATACAGTATTGTCAGTATTATCTTAATTCTCGGATCTAAACGGTGCAGAACCGATCTTGCAGGATAATACTGTCCAAACGAAATACCACTCATTTTTTATTTCCTTTTTATTTTCTTGATTGAAAAAACTATAATTTGTACAATGTTTTCAACTGTTCCAAAGCCTCTTCAACGGTATACGAACCGCAATCGAGTTCTATTCCTCTTTTTTTCAGAGCGAGAAAAAGCTTTGTTACTTGCGGTATATCGAGTCCTACGTCAAACAGAACATCGGAATGTGAAAATACCTCGCGACACTCACCGCAAAGCAAGATCTTTCCCTCTGACATAACTACAAGATCATCGCAGTATTTAGCCATATCTTCCATACTGTGACTGACTATAACTACCGTCTTTCCGCTTGTGCGTTGATAATCAACTATGTTTTTAAATATAGCCGCTCTTCCTCTCGGATCAAGTCCTGCCGCAGGCTCGTCCAAAACAAGCACATCGGGACGCATCGCAATAATTCCCGCTATAGCCACTCTTCTTTTCTGACCGCCCGAGAGATCGAACGGTGATTTATCAAAAAGATCTTCTGAAAGATCGGCAAACTTCGCCGCCTCTCTTACACAGGAATCTATCTCGCTTTCGCTGAGCCCCATATTTTTGGGCGCAAAAGCTATATCTTTATACACTGTTTCTTCAAACAGCTGATATTCAGGATACTGCATTACCAATCCGATTTTAAATCTGATCTTGTTGATATCCTTAGGCTTTTTCCAAATATCTTCACCGCCAAAAAGAACCTTTCCTGAGTTGGGCTTTAATATTCCGTTGAACATCTGAACAAGTGTGGATTTTCCCGATCCCGTATGCCCTATTATTCCGGTTATACATCCCTCACGTATATTTAGGTTTACACCGTCAAGAGCTTTGATCTGATACGGTGTGCCTTTGGCGTGAAAATAATCTATATTTTCAAGTGTAATAATTGACATTATTTACTTCCTTTATCGATTTTGGATTTAAGCGAGCTTGCTATAAGTTCTACACAATCGTCAAACGAAACACATTCTCCGTTAAGTTCAATGCCAAGCTCCCGTATCCTGTGAACAAGCTCTGTACACTGGGGTATAGCCAAGCCGCATTCTATAAGCTCAGCCTCTCGTTCAAATACCTCACTCGGTGTTCCGTCCATAAGTTTTTCACCGTCATTGAGAACAACTATTCTATCTGCCATAGCCGCTTCATCCATATAATGAGTTATCATTATGACAGTTATATTTTTTTCACGGTTAAGCTTGATTATAGAATTAAGAACATCTTTTCTGCCCAACGGATCGAGCATGGCTGTAGATTCATCAAATATTATGCATTGGGGTTGCATAGCCATAACTCCCGCTATCGCCACCCTCTGCTTTTGACCGCCCGAAAGTCTGTGCGGTTCATGCTTTGCATATTCAAGCATTCCGAGATCCTCAAGCGACTTATCTACACGTCTTCTTATCTCATCAGACGGCACTCCTATATTTTCAAGCCCGAATGCGACATCGTCTTCTACGATCGTTGCTACCAATTGATTATCGGGATTTTGGAAAACCATTCCCACGTTTTTTCTGAGTTCCATAACCGTTTTATCGTCAAGATCTTCCGCCGTTATGTCAACTCCGTTCACTGTTATCTTGCCCGATGTTGGAAACAAGATCATATTAAGCAGCTTGGCAAAGGTTGATTTACCAGAGCCGTTATGCCCCAAAACTGCAACGAACTCGCCCTCAAATATATCAAGAGAAAGATTTTTAAGAGCCGGGGCGCTGTTTTCGGCGCTTTCATCGTATATATAAGAAAGCTCTTCCACTTTTATTATCGGTTCGCTCATAAAACAAATCTCCTCTCTTTAGGGTTTAATCTAACTATCTTAAATTATTTTGCCTGCCACCTTGCGCTTGCTCCGCAAGGGATCGCAAGTGACGTGCTGCTTACACGGAGCCCGAGCTCTTGAGCCTCGAGATGTCCTCCGTATTTTGAAAGGACTTTAAGTCCAAGTATATACTGCATCGCTGCGGGAGAAAGTCCCGTTGTATAGGAATTCACCAAGAAGAACAAAGGATCGTCCGAAAGCAAGGAAGCAGTCAGCGTGATAAGCTCATCTACGCTATCCTCTATCTTCCAAACTTCACCCGAAGGACCTCTTCCGTAAGAGGGTGGATCCATTATCACTGCATCATAACGGTTTCCACGTCTTATTTCACGCTCAACAAACTTTTTACAGTCATCCACTATGTATCTTATCGGAGCATCAGCGAGTCCTGAAAGTGCCGAATTTTCTTTTGCTTGCGCAACCATTCCCTTTGCGGCATCAACGTGTACTACCGAAGCGCCTGCCTTAGCGGCAGCAACCGTTGCTCCGCCCGTATATGCAAAAAGGTTCAAAACCTTTATCGGTCTGTTGGCATTTTTTATAAGCTCGGAAAACCATTCCCAGTTTGCAGCCTGCTCAGGGAAAAGTCCTGTATGCTTAAAACCCATTGGCTTTAAAGTAAACGTAAGTCCAAGTGAATCATAATTTATATTCCAACTTTGAGGAAGCTCATTTTTAGACCATCCCCCGCCACCCGAAGATGAGCGTTTATAAACAGCATCTGCCCTATTCCAAAGCTTATGCTGTGCCGATCTCTTCCATATTATTTGAGGATCGGGACGACGTAATATATACCTGCCCCACCGCTCGAGTCTTTCTCCGTCGCTCGCATCAAGCAACTCATAATCATTCCATTTATCTGCGATCCACATAAATGCTCCTAATCAAAAATCATTTGTTAAAATATTCCGCTATACGTGAAGCTCCACAATGCGCGTGACAAACTGCTATCGCCAATGCATCCGCAGTATCGTCAGGCTTTGGTGGCTTCTCAAGATTCAATATCCGAGTCACCATAGAAATAACCTGCTTTTTCTCTGCACGTCCGTATCCTACCACCGCTTGCTTGACCTGAAGCGGTGTATATTCCGCTATCTTAACACCCAGGCTGTGAGCCTGCGTTATTATGACACCTCTAGCCTCGGCAACACGT
The DNA here is from genome assembly GCA_937894775.1 of uncultured Clostridia bacterium. Classification (GTDB taxonomy): domain Bacteria; phylum Bacillota; class Clostridia; order Oscillospirales; family CAG-272; genus HGM12713. The sequence goes on along the minus strand of CALAXC010000008.1, from coordinate 20,407 downwards.
ATTCCTGTTGTTATATTCGTATTAAAGAAAAGCTCCTCTACCGCCATAACCTCAGGATGATATATTCCTATCAGTTCTTTTATTCCGTTATTTATACGAAGCAACCGTTCCTCGGTTGGAGTATGTGCGGGAGTTTCGATAGAGCCGTATCCAAGCACCTTAAATTTTGATCCGCTATATTCAATTACGCCCCATCCTACGATAGCATATCCGGGGTCTATACCAAGAATGATCATAATTGCTCCTCTACATAAAAATCCAATTTATATTATAGCACAGAAAAGAAATTATGTCAAATACAATTTAAATATAATTTATATATAATTTGTAAATATAATTATATTATTTTAATAAAATTACAGTTTTTTGTTTACAAAATCGATGTGTTATGATAAAATATATATTGGATTACTATTGAAAGCGAGAGTTGATATGAATATTATAAAGTACCGTGTCAATGACGTTATAGAGCTCAAAAAAACACACCCCTGCGGTGGCACTAAATTTAAAATATTACGGGTTGGCGGAGTTATGCGTGTAATCTGCCTTACCTGCTCACGAGATATGGAGATCGACAGAGTAAAACTCGAACGCGCCACAAAAAAAATCATCGCAAACGAGGAGAATAACAACGATGAATCAAGAAATTAAACCTGCAGATGCAGAGTTTGAAATAGAAACAACAGAAATTGAAGCGCCGCGAAAAAAAGGATTTCACCCAAAGCGGTTTTTAAGGGATCTTCAAACCAAGTTCCAAAGATCGCAATATCTCTACCTTATTTTCTGCTTTTTTGTTCCCGTAATAGTAATGTACGGAGTCTATATTGTAAAAGGTATCTACCCTTTTTACAACGGTTCCCCACTTGTACTCGACCTCAATGCTCAGTACGTTTCTTTCTTTGAGGCTTTACGTGACTTTGCTTGGGGTGAACGCAGTATCCTCTACTCTTTTTCGCGAACTCTCGGCGGCGAATTTATGGGTATGGTTGCTTACTACATGGCAAGTCCTCTCACATATATTACCGCTCTTTTTCCAAAAGACAGAATTCAGGAAGCCGTTCTTACTATCCTTCTTCTCAAATGCGGACTTTCGGGTGCATCGTTTGGATTTTATCTTCACAAAAAATCAAAAGCGCCGAACAAGCTTACGGTTTTTATGTTTTCAATGATGTATGCGCTCTGCGCATATGCGGTAGTTCAACAGCACAATACAATGTGGATAGATGCCCTCATCTGGCTTCCCTTGCTTGCTTACGGACTTGAAAATCTTGTATACAGAAAAAAATATAAGCTTTACGTTATTTCGCTTTCTGTAATAATGATATGCAACTACTATATAGGATTTATGGTTTGCATATTTGCCGTTTTATATTTCTTCTATTGCTATTTTTCGAAAAATTCTTCGGAAATAAATCCCTACAATGAAAAATTACATTTCATAAAAACCGGAACCCGTTTTGCAATATTTTCTATCCTTTCAGCCGCAATAAGCGCATTTATGTTATTTGCCGCTTACTATTCTCTCAGCTTCGGAAAAACAACATTTTCTTCTCCAAATTGGAATATTGCAGCAAACTTTGATATAGTTGATTTCCTTACTAAGTTTCTTCCAGGTTCTTACGACACTGTAGAACCTTCGGGCCTTCCCTTTGTATATTGCGGAATACTTGCTTTGATCCTTTTCCCGGTTTATTTCTTGGCAAAGAAAATAAGCACCCGCGAAAAAATAGCTTCGCTTGCTATAATCTCGGTATTTCTGCTTTCCTTTATAATAAAGCCCTTAGACCTTATCTGGCACGGATTTTCTATGCCAAACTGGTTAAATACACGATACAGCTTTATCTTTTGTTTTCTTGTTCTTGTTATCGCGTATAAGGCGTTCTGCAACCTCAGCTCTGTCAGCGAAAAAGTAATACTCGGCATATCCGCTTTTATTATTCTCTTCGTTGCAGTTGCAGAAAAATTTGAAATGGAATCTTTCCTGACGTCCGACAGCAAATTGCTCACCTTTGGATGTATCTGGTTTTCGATACTTTTCACAATAGTGATCGCAGTTCTTCTATGTATCAGATTCAAAGTAAAGGACAAGAAAAAATCATCGGCTGTTGCAGGTGTTCTTGCCGCAGTTATATGTCTTGAGCTTTTCTGTAACGGAATCGTATGCTTCTTACAGCTTCACGAGGACGTATCCTTTACTTCCTATTCAAGCTACAACAATCACCTTGCCGAGCTTCGCCCCGTTGTTGCAGCGGTAAAGGAATACGATCCTTCCTTCTACAGAATGGAAAAGGTTCGTCACAGAACAAAAAATGACAATATGGCACTCGGCATCTACGGTATAACAAACTCAACTTCAACACTTAACGAAAAAGCGATTACTTTTATAAATCAATTAGGCTATACAGGCCGTTCTCACAACACTATGTATAACGGCGGAACTGCCGTTGGAGATTCTCTTCTCGGCATCAAATACGTCATTGATTTTGAATATTCAAACAAATTCGACGGTGTTTATACGCGTCTTGAAAATATAACCGATAAAAAATACTGTGTCTATGAAAATCCCAATGCCCTCTCTATCGCTTACGGTGTGGGCTCGGAAATAAAAGAATTTGATATGGAAGCTTCCGACACCTTCTTCTACCGTTACAACACTCTTCTCGGTGCTATGTTAGGTGAAGAAGAATCCGTTGATCTCTTTAAATCGGTAAACCGTGTTTCTATAACGAGTCATTCCTGCGAAGAGGACAAAAAAATAACCTATACCAAATACACAACCCAAGACGGTGATGGCGAGGTATATCTTGATTATATCGCTCCATCTGACGGATACTATTATTTCTACACTCCCGGGAGCTCAGGCTCTGACCTAAAAATAAATGTCAGCGGTCAAGGAGATGTTAAGTATCTTGATAAAGATTCCAATCACATCGTAATAGGCGGTTATTTCACCAAGAACGAGCCTATCGATATTACGATAACCGTTCCCGAAGACTCAACATTTACTTTAAACACCTCGCATAATTTCCTTTGGTATTTCAATATCGAAGAATATAACGCTCTCTTTAAAGAGTTAAAAGAAGCGCCTCAATTTGATATCGACAATGAAATTTCCACCGAAGATCATCTCTGCGGTACTATCTCCACTCAAAATAAAGATCAGACTATTCTCACTACCATTCCTTACGATAAGGGTTGGAACGTATATATTGACGGTAAAAAGGTAGAAACCTATGAAGTCTTAAACGCATTGATGGCTTTTGATATTTCAGATGACGGTGAACATTCAGTCGAAATGAGATATATGCCTAAAGAATATATCGTGGGAGCTTTTATATCGATTTTTGGAATCGTTGCATTTTTGATCATCTGTCTTGTCGACTTTATCCTTAAAAAGACTCTGTTCAAAAACAAATTAAGAGTTTACGAAAAAGATTATTTTGTGCTTGAGGACACCGATCCGAAAACCGTTATTACAGAATCCACAACTGTTGAATTGCAAGACAATGATCTTCACAACGAAGAAACATCTTTCGAAACAGCTTATAATAAAAACAAGTTTGATCTAAAAAAATCACTCAACCAAACTGTTACGCCAACAATAGGCTTTACCGCATTTTTCGGTGCAATAGCCTTAGCAATTTTATTTGCTATACTGTTTTGGCTTTAATAAATCTTAAAAATATCAACTACTAAAATCAATTACGGAGGAACAGATGTTTTACTATATAAGCGGAAAGCTTGCTTTCCTCTCCCCCTCGTTTGCCGTTGTCGAAGCAAACGGAGTCGGTTACAAGCTGACTATTTCAGGCACCACTCATTCATCAATGCCGCATCATCTTACTACCGATAGTCCGCCCGATGTAAAGCTTTACACTTATTTGGCAGTACGCGAGGACGGAATAGAACTTTTCGGTTTTTTAACTGAAGAAGAGCTTGACTTTTTCAAGCTTCTCATAACCGTTTCAGGTATCGGTCCAAAAGCTGCTATCGCAATTTTATCTGAGCTTACACCGAGCAAGCTTGCTATCGCAATATGCTCTGATGACAAGAAAGCGATTTCACGCGCAAACGGTGTAGGTCCAAAGAGTGCCGCAAGAATAGTTTTGGAATTAAAAGACAAGCTTTCAAAGCAGACATTTATCGATTCCGAACAATCGGTATCCACCGATATCTTCACTTCCTCTACTACCTCGGAAAAACGTCGGGATGCCGAAGATGCGCTTCTCGTTCTCGGATATTCGAAAAACGAAATTACCGCTGTCCTCAGGACTATAGATACCGATTCTCTTGAGCTTGACGACATAATCAGAACGGCACTCAAAAAACTTATTAAATAACAAGGAGGCTACGAGTGAATAACGAAGAATTTGATTTTGAAAGCAGGATCATAACGACATCATTCAAAAGTGAAGACAGCGATATAGATTATTCTCTTCGCCCCAAAACACTTGATGATTATATAGGCCAGGAACGAGTTAAAGAAAATTTAAAAATTTATATCGAAGCGGCAAAGCTCAGAAACGAGAGCCTTGATCACGTTTTGCTCTACGGGCCTCCCGGTTTGGGAAAAACCACTCTTTCAAATATTATCGCAAATGAAATGGGTGTGAACATAAGAGTAACTTCAGGTCCCGCTATTGAAAAGCAAGGTGACCTCGCCGCACTTCTTACCAATCTTTCGGAAGGAGATGTTCTTTTTATAGATGAGATACACCGTCTTTCACGTTCGATCGAGGAAATACTTTATCCCGCTATGGAAGATAATGCGCTCGATATCATAATTGGAAAAGGACCTTCGGCAAGAAGTATAAGAATAGATCTTCCGAAATTTACTCTTATTGGCGCTACCACTCGAGCAGGTCAGCTCACTACCCCGCTCCGTGACCGTTTTGGTGTTCTTTTGAAGCTTGAGCTTTACACGACCGAGGAACTTACTACAATAGTAACCAGAAGCGCGGGAATACTTGGGTTTGATATAACCTCTGACGGAGCGCATGAAATCGCTTCACGTTCACGCGGTACACCCCGAGTTGCCAACAGACTTTTAAAGAGAGTACGTGACTTTGCGCAGGTTTCGGGTAAAACCGCTATCGATTCTGAAATAGCAAGCTTTGCGCTCAGCAGACTTGAGATCGACTCATTAGGTCTTGACAACACCGACCGCAAGATGATGGAAACTATTATTAAGTTTTATGACGGCGGTCCTGTAGGGCTTGAAACGCTCGCCGCAACAGTAGGCGAAGAAGCTATTACACTTGAAGACGTATATGAACCGTTCCTTTTGCAGATCGGATTTTTGAGTCGGACGCCGCGAGGTCGCTGCGTTACACGTCTTGCTTATGAGCATCTTGGAATACCCTATAAAAACAATAAAACGGATCCATCCTCACAAATGAACATTTTTGAGAATAAATCCGACAACTAATATTAATATTAATAAAGTAAAACTCAAAATAATAACACAAAATTTATAATAACGGAGGTTTTTATTATGTGTGAAATAAGATTTTACGTATGTGAACATTGCGGCAATATCATCGGTGTTATCCATGATGCAGGTGTACCTATGATGTGCTGCGGCAAAAAAATGACCAAGCTTGAGCCAGGTGTCGTTGAAGCGAGTCACGAAAAGCATATTCCCGTAGTTGAAAGAAACGGTGATATCATCAAAGTAACTATCGGTTCTGTTGCGCACCCAATGCTTGAAGAGCATCATATCGCTTGGGTATATCTTCAGACAAACAGAGGCGGTCAGCGCAAGTGTCTCGCTATCGGCAGTGAGCCCACTGTAAGCTTTGCGCTCTGCGACGAAGAGCCTGTTGCGGTATTCGCTTACTGCAATCTTCACGGTCTTTGGAAAGCTGATGTTTAATTCGAATTAGAATTACAAACAACGTAATATGCGGGGGAGAAACTTTCTTAAAAGAAAGCTTTCTCCCCCGCACCCCTTTTTCAAAGAACTTTTAAAAGAAGTGATTAAAAATGACATAGTGCGCTCGACGAATGAAAGTGCTATATAAAAAAAGCAAAAAGCTCCCGTTTTTAAGCGAGAGCTTTTTTGTTTATTTTAAGAAGTTTTTTCAATCAAACCATCTTTTCCTGCTTAACTTTTTTATCAATTACATGGCGAGAAGCAAGTTCGTTTTTGATATCATCGAGCGAAATTCCCATTTCTATCATAAGCACCATTACGTGATATACAAGATCGGAAATTTCATAGATAGTTTCAGCCTTATCGTTTGCCTTACCTGCGATAATCACCTCGGTACACTCTTCGCCTACCTTTTTGAGTATTTTATCAATTCCTTTTTCAAAAAGATATGTAGTGTAAGAGCCTTCTTTTTTATCTGTCTTTCTACCTTCAATAACCTTCATAAGTGCTTCAAGTGAAAATTCTTCTCTTTCATCACTTTCAAAAACGGTATTATTAAAGCAAGAATCCGTGCCGAGATGACACGCAGGACCGTCCTTATAAACTGATACAGTAAGAGCATCCTTATCGCAGTCTGCTACGATGCTTACGATATGTTGCTTATTGCCCGAGGTTTCACCCTTACGCCACAACTCCTGACGTGAACGTGACCAAAAGCATGTCGTACCCTCTTTCATACTTATCTCAAGGCTCTCGCGGTTCATATAAGCAACCGTGAGGACTTTTTTTGTTGCGGCATCCACTACAACAGCGGGAATAAGCCCCTTTTCATCAAACTTTAATTCATCGATCTTTGTAAATTCTGACATAATAAACTCTCCATTATATTCATAATAATTATATTCGTACGTTAATATTTGCGCCTTTAAGCTTTTCTTTCAACTCTTTGATACCAACCTCTCCAAAATGGAAGATAGAGGCGGCAAGTCCCGCATCGACCTTTGGAAGCTCGTTAAACAGAGTTATAAAATCTTCTATACATCCTGCACCGCCCGATGCGATAACAGGTACGTTAACAGCATCACAAACGGCAGAAAGCATTTCGATATCAAATCCTCGTTTTACTCCGTCGGTATCGATACTGTTGACTACTATCTCACCTGCACCGTTTGAAACACAGCGTTTTATCCAGGAAATCGCTTCCATTCCCGTATCTTCTCTTCCGCCCTTTGCAAAAACACGGAATTCTCCATCCACACGTTTTATATCTGCGGACAGCACTACACATTGATCTCCGTATTTTTTAGCGGCTTGAAGAACGAGATCGGGATTTTTTATTGCTCCCGAATTAACACTGACCTTATCAGCACCGCATTTCAAAACGCGGTCAAAATCATCGAGAGTGTTTATTCCACCGCCTACCGTGAGAGGAATAAAGACCTTTGATGCTGCTTCGACCAAAATATCTGTAAACAACGCGCGTCCTTCAGCAGATGCCGTTATATCGTAAAAAACAAGCTCATCGGCACCGTTATCGCTATAAAACTGTGCAAGGCTTACGGGGGAAGAAACGTCGGCAAGACCTAAGAAATTTACGCCTTTAACCACTCTTCCGTTTTTTACATCAAGACAAGGAATAATTCTTTTTGTAATCATTTTATTCCCCCGCTACTCTTATTGCATCCGCAAGACTTATAGCGCCCGTGTAAATTGCTTTACCGAGAATCGCACCGTAAATCCCCATTTCCTTTAACGCCCGTACATCATCAAGTGTTGAAACTCCACCCGATGCAATAAAGTTTATCGAAAACTCTTTATTGAGCTGTCTGTAAAGCTCAAGATTTGTACCCGACATCATTCCATCCTTGGATATATCGGTACAAATAACACTTGCTACAGACATTTTTTCAAGTTTTTTGCAAAAATCTTCACAAGTAATTGAAGATACTTCAGTCCAACCTTTAATTGCTACCATTCCGTCTTTTATATCTACTCCGACGGTGATTTTATCACCGTATTCAGAAACCGCCCTTTCGAGAAATTCGGGAGCTGTCAATGCCGCTGTACCCAAAATTATACGGTCAACACCTGCTTTTACATATTGCTCTACAACATCCATACTGCGAATTCCTCCGCCTACCTCTACAGAGAGGTCAGCTGCTTCCAATATTCTTTTTATCGTTTCATAATTATCGGCTTTTCCGCTTTTTGCACCGTCAAGATCAACCACGTGCAAATATCTTGCTCCGCATTTATAAAAATATTGCGCAACCTTTTCGGGAGAATCACTGTATACCGTAACCTTATTATAGTCTCCCTTTTGAAGCCTTACCGCTTTTCCGTCTATTAAATCTATTGCGGGAATTATATTCATACTGTTTTTCCTTTTTTAATAAATTCAATTAAATTTCACAAAATGCTTTCAGTATAGAAAGCCCTGCCTTTTCACTCTTTTCGGGATGAAACTGGACACCGCAAACATTCTTATTGCGAACCGCCGCCGTAAGCTTTGCGCTGTATTCGGTAGTAGCTATTACAGATTCATCGCAATCTGCTCCGTAATAAGAATGAACAAAATAAACAAAGTCACCCTCTTTTAAATACTTGAAAAGCTCGTCTTTTTTCTCACCGAAATTAAGCGCGTTCCAACCTATATGAGGTATTTTAAGCTCGGGATCGATAACATCGCTTATAGGACGGATACTTCCCTTTATAAGTCCTAATCCCTCATATTCACCGTACTCAAAGCTACGTTCAAACAAAAGCTGCATTCCAAGACAAATGCCGAGTAACGGCTTACCCTGCGCACATTCTTTTTTTATAACTTCATCAAGACCGCTCTCCCTGAGCTTCCTTGCAGCATCCTCGAATGCTCCCACGCCCGGAAGAATAATACGGTCTGCCTTTGAAATAACTTTCGGATCGGAAGTTACACATATATCCGCTCCTATACTTTCAAAAGAGCATTTAAGTGAGAAAAGATTTCCTACACCGTAATCTATTATCGCTATCATCAGAGAACTCCCTTTGTTGATGGTATTTCGTCCTTTGCATCTTCATTGATCGAAACCGCTTGTGCCAGCGCACGCGCAAATGCCTTAAAGGTTGCCTCAACTATGTGGTGGGCATTTTTTCCGTCAAGTTTTTTTATATGAAGGGTAATATTTGCATTACGCACAAATGCCAAGAAGAATTCCTCTACAAGCTCGGTATCGAAGGTTCCTATTCTTTCGGCGCAGATCTCAAGATCACAATTAAGATATGCACGTTTAGAAATGTCAATCGCACAAAGGATCAAGCTTTCGTCCATTGGAAGTATCATATTTCCATAACGTTTTATGCCCTTGCAATCGCCTATCGCTTCCGAAAAAGCCAATCCAAGGCAAATACCGATATCTTCGATACTGTGGTGATAATCCACCGCTGTATCTCCAACACACTTAACGGAAAGATCAAATTTTCCGTGTGCCGCAAAAAGTGTAAGCATATGATCGAAAAATCCGCATCCCGTATCTATGTCGGATCTACCGCTACCGTCAAGCGACAAGCTGAGCTTTATATCGGTTTCTGCGGTTTTTCTTTGTATCTCACTTTTTCTCATAAATCATTCTCCTCTAAGATCTCGGTTATCGCAAGAATAAGAGCATCCATCTCTTCTTTTGTTCCTACCGTTATTCTGTTGTAATCTTTGATTTTTTCCTTATCGAAATGTCGTATAAGTATGCCCTTTTTCTTTAATTCAAGATAAAGCTCCTTGCCGCCTATTCTATCACTCTTTGCAAATATAAAGTTTGTCTTGGAATCGGTGACTGTAAAGCCCATCTCCATCAAACGTTTTTGAGTATACTCACGTGTTTCTATGATCTTTTTACAATTATCCATATAATAATCATTATCAAGAACTGCCATTTCTCCCGCTATCAGTGAAAGACGGTTGATATTATAGGGATTCGTGCTGAATTTTATCTTTTCCAGATCCGAAATTATTTCTTCATCGGCAATAGCAAAACCAAGTCTTGCTCCCGCAAGTGAACGTGATTTCGAAAAAGTACCTACAACTAAAAGATTTTTATATTTTTTAGTTAAGTTCACTGCGCTCTCCGCACCGAAATCGACATATGCTTCGTCTATAAGAACCAACTGATCGGGATTTTCGAGCACTATTTTTTCAATATCGGAAAGTGAAAGAGCTATTCCCGTAGGAGCATTGGGGTTTGCTATTACTACAGTTGAGCTGTTATCGCAATACTTTTCAATATCTATCGAAAAATCGCTTTCAAGCGGGATCGCATCATATTTTACTCCGTGAAGCTTTGCATAAACGCTGTAAAATCCGTAGGATATCTCAGGAAACTTTACTCCTCTTTTGGTACCTTCGCAAAAAGCCATAAATGAAAAATTCAAAATGTCATCAGATCCGTTAGAAACGAACACGTTTTCACTTTTCACTCTATAAAGCTCCGCAATTCGTTTTTTAAAAGACTTGCAGGTTGGATCGGAATAAAGATTAAGCTTTGATACCTCTGCGCTTGAAATAGCATCGAGAACTCGTTTTGACGGCGGATATGGGGATTCGTTGGTATTAAGCTTTATATATTTCATATCAACGGGTTGTTCACCCGGTGTATACGCCTCAAGCATACTGTATTTTGAATTTAAAAATCTACTCATAACTCCGCCTTAATCTTTTTCAAAACGTATTACTGCGCTTTTTGCGTGTGCTCCGAGTCCTTCTTTATTAGCAAAAAACTCAACCTTTTTAGCCACCTTTTCAAGCGCCTCTTTAGTATAATAAGAAAACTGTGTTTTCTTAACAAAATCATCTACCGACAATGGACTCGAAAATCTTGCGGTGCCGCTTGTCGGAAGTGTATGGTTAGGACCTGCAAAATAGTCGCCAAGCGCCTCGGGACAGTATTTACCCATAAAGACCGAACCTGCATTTTTGATCTTATCTAAATATTTAAACGGATCGTCAAGACAAATTTCAAGATGCTCGGGAGCAAGTCCGTTTGCTACGTATATAGCCTCGTCTATACTGTCGGTAATAATTATCTTTCCGTTATTATCTATCGAGCATCTTGCTATCTCTGCTCTTGAAAGCATTGGAATTTGTCTTTCAAGCTCATTTGATACCGCTTCTGCGAGCTCTGTTGAATCTGTAACAAGAACCGCCGTTGCATTCTTATCGTGCTCTGCCTGTGAAAGAAGATCTGCTGCAACGCAAACAGGATCGTTATCCTTATCCGCAATAACAAGTATTTCGCTGGGGCCTGCTATCATATCGATAGAAACTCTGCCGAAAACTTGTTTTTTTGCTTCTGCTACGTATGCATTTCCCGGTCCTACTATTTTATCAACTGCGGGAACACTATCGGTTCCATAGGCTAATGCGGCAACTGCCTGAGCGCCTCCGACCTTGAATATACGGTCAACACCCGCAACCTTTGCCGCGGCAAGAATAGCAGGATTTACACTTCCATCCTTAGAAGGCGGTGTGACCATAACTATTTCTGCACAACCCGCAATCTTTGCGGGAATTGCATTCATAAGAACCGATGACGGATATGCTGCTGTACCTCCCGGAACGTAAAGTCCGACCTTCTCTATCGGTATCACTTTCTGTCCGATAACTACTCCGTCTTTATCATTTATAAGAAAACTGTTTCTTACCTGACGTGAATGGAAAGCATAGATATTTTCCTTTGCTTCTTCAAGAATAGAAATAAATTCGGGTTCTACGAGCTCGAAAGCAGTTTCAATCTCCTCTTTACTTACCTCAAGTGAAGAAAGCACTACTCGGTCAAATTTTTCGGAATACTCAAAAAGTGCGGCATCACCCTTTGCTCTTACGTTTTTTATTATCTCGGTTACCGCATCGGCAACATTGAAAACATTTTCCTTGCGATCAAGTATCTGCGCGGGATCAATATCTTTATAATTTATAATCTTTATCATAATTTCCTCCAGGATGCTTATTTTTTACTTGTCGAAAGCATCTCCTCAAGCTTTACGCATATATCGTTTATTTCTGCGTTTTTAAATTTATGACTAACCTTATTTGCTACAAGTCTTGCGCTTATATCAACTATATCAGCCTTAGGCTCAAGATCATTTTCTAAAAGTGTTTTTCCTGTTTCTACTATATCAACTATAACGTCGGAAAGTCCGAGTATCGGCGCAAGCTCTATCGAACCGTTAAGCTTGATTATATCTATTTCGCGGCTCTGCTTATTATAATATTCTTTTGCTATATTCGGGAACTTGGTCGCAACACGTAACGTTCTGTCACGCATATCAACGAAATCCTTTTTACCCGCTACTGCCATTCTGCACTTTCCCATACCAAGGTCAAGAAGCTCATAAATGTCAGGCGAGTATTCAAGAATAATATCCTTTCCCGCAATACCGATATCTGCCGCTCCTCTTTCAACGTATATTACAACGTCAGAAGGCTTAACCCAAAAATATCTTACTCCCTTTTCAGGGTTTTCAAATATAAGCTTTCTGCTCTCCTCACGGATAGACGGACATTCAAAGCCCGCTGCTTCAAACAATCCGTATGCTTTTTCTCCAAGTCTTCCTTTAGGAAGCGCTATATTAATCATTTTCTTCAAGGCTCTCAAGACCATCCTTTCCTAACTTAACGAGCTTTTTATAACGCAAGCTCTTATCGGGGCAGCTAACCGCTCTTACAGAATTTCCTTCCTTCTTTAAGGCTTCCACAGCGGAAATTATCTGTTCTGCACCGAGTTCAGTATCATAAACCAGCAAAACATCTACGTCATAAGGCTTAATTTCAGAGCTTAATCTTTCAAGGCGGTCAAGATATACAGCAAAACCTATTGCCTGCATATTCTTTCCGAACTTATCCATAAGTCTATCATATCTTCCACCTGAAAGAACGCTGTCAAATATTCCGTTTATAAAGCCTTTAAAAATTATACCATCGTAATAATTCATATCATTTACAATAGAAAAATCAACGTACAGCTTTTCGGCAAGGTCGTACGCACACATCACCGAATAAATCTCCTCAAGCTCTTTATATGCCGCATTCATTTTTTTGCCCTCAACGAGAGGTGCTATTACAAGCAGCGCATCCTTTATCGGCATATACAATGAAGCGACCTTGCATATCTTCTCGGTACTTGCATCAGAAAGACCGAGCTTCGCGCAAAACGCTTTTATCGCTGGAATATTTTTACTTCCGATAAGTGACAGCATATCCGATACATAGTCGGTATCTATACCCGCATTTTCAAAGAGTCCCTCAAGAAAACGCATATTTGATATATCGAGAATATAATCTTCGCTGATATTTTTAAGGCTCTTCATCGCAAGCATAACCACTTCACTCTGCGCAAAAGAATCTATATTTCCTATCGTTTCGAGACCTGTTTGCATTATCTCGCGAAAACCGTCACCGCTTGACGTTGTGCGATATACCTTTTCATCGTAGCAGACCTTGTACGTAGCCTTTTCATTAGCTACAACGTTTTTAATTATAGAAAGCGTAACGTCAGGTTTAAGTGCCATAAGCTTTCCGTTTGTATCGGTAAAAGTAAGTAAATTATCGCTTACAAGAAAGTTTTTATTCTTTGCGTAAAGATCATATTCTTCAAACTTACTTACCTTATACTTCATATATCCGTATGATCCGTACAACTCTCTGAGCTTGTATACGGCTTTTTCATCTTCTCTTAAAATACATTCTGCAAAACTCATTATTTTTCCTCCTCAACTATTATACTCAAAGCCTTTTTATATGCGCCCGTACCATAGGTATATGCTCTGTTGACTCTGCTTATCGTTGCTGTACTTGCGCCAGTTTCCTCAACAATCTTGTTGTACACGACCTGCTCTGAAAGAAGCTTTGCGACCATCATTCTCTGCGCCATATCATTTACTTCTTTGATAGTCATAAGATCTTCAAGAAGCGCTTTGCACTCCTCTTCTGTTTCTACAGAAAGTAACGCCTTTATCAAAAGCTCATAGCCTTTATTTTCATTTAAATTCATAATTATTTATCCTCCGACACCGCTTATCGTTTTATCGCTTTACTATGATAACACAATAAAGCGATATTGTCAATAGCTTTTTTGCTTTTTTTTATAATTTATAACTAATTTACGATTGTACACAATTAAAAAGTGAAAAGAGGAATTTTTTCCACTTTTCACTTTTTATCTTTGTTTTGAGGAAAAAGATCCTTCGCCAAAGATACGGGCATCTTAAAAAACAGTACTACGAAATATACAGCTACTATAACGGATATTATCGCTGTAAAAGCAATTTCTCCGCCCGTCCATTGGACTCCGCTTCCATACCCCGAAATAATACCTCCGCAAAAATTATACAGCGAATGTAAAAGCACGCACACCCATATATTTCCCGTGAGTAACAGTACTACACTGCAAAGCGCTCCGATGAGTGTTGAGTAACCGATCTGAAGAAACACAGCAACGGGTGACGAGCCAAAAAATATATTTACAAGATGGATAACGCCAAAAACAACAGAAGACCAGACTATTGCCAAAAATATGCGAAGCTTACTTTCGGTTCGTTTTTTCAAAAACAGCATAAAAACACAACCTCTGAATGCCATTTCTTCAAAAAATCCAACACCAAGACATATCAAGGCATAAAAAAGTATATTACCTATACCTTGCTCTATTCGGCAATCCCCTGCGAAATACGATATAAACGGAAAATTATTTACTGCTATAATAAATCCAGGCAAAGCAAGTAAAAGCATAAATATCTTTTTATTTCCGAGCGGATAAAGTATTTTGGTTATTGAAAATTCTATCATAAACAAAATACAAGAAAAACCGCCTATCACTCTGCTTAACAAAAGATATACATTTTCATCGAGAGAAAGCCATCCCCGCAAAAGCTCTAGCAAAAGTAATGCCCCAAGGCATACCGCAAAAAGCACTCTTATCAGATATCCCTTTATTTTATCCGTCATTTTCACTGCCCTCTGCCTGCATTTCTATCTCATTCTTTACAGCATCGGTATCAGGTTTTTTTAACATTTTTCCTTCGATATATCTTTCTCCAAAGAAAAGCGCTATCGCCCCGCATATCATAAGAATAGCTATAAGCTGTGAAGGAGTTAAAAAACTCACCACTGTGGCGCCTCTGTCATCACCCCTGAAAAATTCCACTATGAATCTCCAGATACCATACGAAAGCATATATATAGGAAGATTACAAGTTCTGTTTTTTATTATTCGATATACGAAAAATCCGAAAAGTGCAAAAAGGAAGATCGCCTCAAAAAGCTGTATCGGAACTGCTTTTATTTTATAATAATCAAAATAAACACCATACCAAGCATCTGTAGGCGCTCCGTGACAGCATCCCGCCATAAAGCAACCAAGACGTCCAAAGGCGTGAGCTATAGCTATTGATGCAGCAGCGATATTAGCTATGTCAAAAAATGCCTTTAAATGCTGCTTTTCTTTTTTGAAAAGGATCGCACCTATGCCGAAATAAAAAATCAAAAAGCAAAGCGCTCCTCCTATAAGTCCGCCGTAAAAAGTAGCGCCCGTTCCTCTGTTTATAACGAATTCCTTTGAAGTATCGGCAAGGAAATTATAAAACGCCTGAAAAAGCACCGCAGAACCGTATCCGACCACTATAGAAAAAACACCGACCAGTATAGCGAAATTCTGTATCTTCCAATACATTTTTTTACGATCAGAGAAAATTCTGAAGGTCAGTAACGCTGCTATAATTCCGACGCAAAGCAACAATGTATAAAGGTCTATTCCAAAAAAGATCTCGTACGGATACATTTTAGATCTCCTTTCCAAAAAAATTGTAAAAACAAAATATACCGCACACGGCTAAAAGCTATATGCGGTATTACGCTTGTCCTGATTAAAAAAGGTCTATGTTTTCAACTACATATTTTACCATTCTGCCCTGCATATACTTCTTATTTCTAACAAGATAATCTCTTACAAGAGCAATATCGAGAGGCTTTTCAGCCATCATTTTCCCAAAATTATTAGAAAATTCAAGATCTGAATTTGCATTAAGCGCATCACAGATAAATACTATTGTTTTGCTTGAAGCATTTTCAAGGCACTTCCATCCTGCCTCAACATCCTTATCCGCGAGGGTGAATAAGAGCTTATAAGCAACAAGCGGCTTAAACTCGGGATCGATCTCGATCTGGTCAAGTATTCTATCATTCCAAATCTTTCCCTCTGATGCAGCAAATTTCGAAAGATAACGGCCTGTTCTTGCGTTTACTACAGAAAACGTTACTTTTTGAACAGGAACATTCTTCTTAGTAGCAGAATCGTAAAGGAAATAATTTGCCTTTTCACCTTTGTTGAGAAGGAACATATATCCGAGCTCTACTGCAAGAGCCAAAGAAAGAAATGCAACTATTCCAAGAATTACAGAAGATGCTGTATTCATTCCCGCAAGGAAAGTAACAAGAAACAAAACAATTGCAACAAGAGCAAAAAATCCTGCCGCCACACCTACTAAAATTTTAACTTTTTTTCTGTCCATTTCTTTTCGCACTCCTATTTAAAACATCAAAATTAATATATTTAACACATATATAAAATATTATACCACAGCCATATTTTTTTGTCAATTCAATTTTATAACAATTTTTAAAAAAAGGAGCATTTTCGCTCCTTTTTTTATATTTTTATTTTACCGAAAACTTATACTCTGTAATATAGTCATAAACCTCACCCGGACGAAGAATTCCGTTTGTAAAGCCTTCGTGATTCATACTGTCGGGCATGCACTGTGTTTCAAGGCAGAAAAACGTTTGAACGCTCTGATTATATCCACCCTTGAAGGGGTGTGCCTCATCATTGAGGAAGTTACCCGTATAAAGCTGAACACAAGGCTGATTTGTATACATTTCAAGAACTCTTCCGCTCTTTGCGTCATAAGCCTCAGCTCTCTTTACAGACTCTCTTGTTACATTAGAAAAATTGAAACAATGATCATATCCGTTAAATACGTTAGTTGCCTTAAGAAGATCATCATTCTTTTCACCGAGATCTCTGCCTATAGCTTTAGGAGCTCTGAAATCAAACGGTGTTCCCTCCACTTTCTTTATCTCACCTGTCGGCAAAAGATTTTTATCGGTTGAAAGATAAGTGTCGGCATCTATCATAAGCTCGGTATCAAGTACTGTTCCGCCCGCATATCCTTTAAGATTAAAATATGCATGCTGCGTGAGATTGATTATTGTAGGCGCATCGGTCGTTGCAACATAGCGGATATACCAGGAATTCTCGTTTGTGAGTTTATAGGTAACGGTAACTGTAAGATTACCCGGAAAATCCTGATCTCCGTCAGGAGAAAAAAGATGCAACGCTATCTCGGGCTCATCCTCGTTTATAACCTCTACAGTCCACACCCTTTTATTAAAGCCAACGGGACCTCCGTGACAGTGATTTCCCGTACTCGCCGTAACTCCGAGCTGATATTTTTTACCGTCGATCTCAAACTGTCCCTTACCTATACGGTTTGCCCATCTTCCGATAAGCGCCCCCTGACAGCTTCCGGGAGCATCGATATAATTCTGAAGACTATCAAAACCGCCGATAATATCGGTAAAAGTACCGTTTTTATCGGGGACCCAAAGCTCGGTAACTGTACCGCCATAGGTCATCACCTTCATCTTCATTCCATTTTTATTTTTCAAAGTATATCTGTATATTTCTGTACCGTCGGCAAGCTTGCCAAAAAATTTCTTTTTAATACTCATTTTTACACCTCTATCAGCTATCATATCCGTTAGGATTCTTCTTCTGCCAATTATAAGAATCTCTGCACATATCCTCGATATTATACTCTGCTCTCCATCCGAGAACAGTATAAGCCTTAGTGGGATTTGCATAACACTCATCGATATCACCGGGTCTTCTGGGCGCTATCTTGTAGTTTATTTTTATACCCGTTGCTTTTTCATAAGCTTTAACTATATCGAGAACCGAGTATCCTACGCCTGTTCCAACATTAAAATGCTCAACGCCCGTTACCTTCTCTGCTCGCTCGATAGCCTTAAGATGAGCTTTTGCAAGGTCTACTACGTGGATATAGTCACGAACACCCGTTCCGTCATGCGTTTTATAATCATTTCCAAATACAGACAAGCATTCTCTTCTGCCTGACGCAACCTGCGTGATGTACGGAAGAAGATTGTTCGGTATTCCCTGCGGATCTTCACCTATAAGACCGCTCTTATGCGCTCCGATAGGATTGAAATAACGAAGGATCGAAACGCTCCACTCATTATCCGCTTTATAAAGGTCACTGAGTATTCTCTCTATCATCAGCTTAGTTTCACCGTAAGGGTTAGTTGTAGAAAGAGGAAAATCTTCGGTTATCGGTACACTTGCGGGATTACCGTAAACTGTTGCAGACGAACTGAACACTATACGCTTTGCTCCGTATTTCTGCATAATATTGCAAAGATTAAGTGTACCCGTGATATTATTATGATAATAATACAACGGCTTTGCGCAGGATTCACCTACAGCTTTAAGCCCCGCAAAATGAATACAGCTATCAATGTCATTCTCTTTGAAAACATTTTCAAGTGCTTCATAATCAAGAAGGTCTACCTGATAGAACTTGAAATCCTTACCTGTAATTCTGCGAACTCTCTCAAGTGATTCGGGCTTACTGTTAAGAAAATTATCTACAACAACAAGCTCCCTTCCCGCTTCAAGAAATTCAACCATCGTGTGAGAACCGATGTAACCTGCTCCGCCAGTAATCAAAATAGCCATTTTTTTTACCTCTTTTTTGTTTTTTATTTCAACCGTTAAGTTTTTTTGGATATATATTATTATTTTTCAGTTCAGCTATGCTTTCTACAACGAAAGGCTTATCATCCTTATAGGTAACTCCGTACCAGGAATCCTCAGAAGCATATACTCTGACGTCACATTCATTGTTTTCAAGCATATCGCAAACCGCAAAAGGAAGATAATATTCACACTTAAGCTCATCTATATGCTCTTCGGAAAGGAATCGTTTAAATCCTTCGTAAAGCTTATCAAAAATATCAGGCGTAAAGCCCCAACAGTTCATTGAAGCTACACTTTTAAGCGGCATAGCAGCCTTTCCGCCTGCCGATTTATAAACAGCTACTTCGCCTTCTTTACATATTTCTGTTCTTTCCTCGACCGATAAAAGATTTCCGCTTTCATCAACATCACATATTCCTCTTGAAACAGTACCGTTTTCGGTAAGTGTATTCTCCAGAATATATCCAACCATAGCATATTTAAAAGCAACGTCTTTACCGAGTCTTTCAAAATGATCAAAGAGAAGCTTATATGCGCTTCTTCCGTAAAAATCATCGGAATTTATTACCATAAAAGCATCGTCAACAACATTTCGCGCAGCCAAGAGCGCGTGTGCCGTTCCCCACGGCTTCACTCTGCCCTCGGGGACTTTAAATCCTTCGGGAAGATCCGAAAGCTCCTGAAAAGCATATTCGACTTTTATTCTGTTTTCAAATCTTTTTCCTATGGTTTCACGGAAAAGATCAAGATTTTCTTTTTTTATAACAAAAACAACTTTATTAAAGCCTGCAATTATAGCATCATAAACCGAAAAATCAATGATAAATTCACCCTCTGCGGTGATCGGATCTATTTGCTTAAGCCCACCATATCTCGAGCCCATACCTGCAGCAAGAATTACAAGTGTCATAAATTCTCCTTAATAAGCATTATTATCTTTATTATACTATACCCTCAAAAAAATTTAAATATATTTATTGATTTTTTAACATTTTATTTACATTTTTCCAACAAAAAAATATGTTAAGCAGGTTGAATTTTTACTATAGATAGTGTATAATTTTTAAGAATAGGTGTATTATGCACAAATGATAACATGAGAGGAATTGTAGCCATGCCGTTTGACAACGAATTGAGAAACCTGACAGATGCCGTTTCTGTCCGGGGGAGAGAATATACATTTTACAACGACTGGTGTCTGACGCTGCCGGAGGGCTTTGCGGCGTATACTGAGAGAGAAAATGCCGATCTGCTGGTGATTTCCGGTGATGGAATCAGTATTCCGGACTATGAGCGTGCGCCGCAGTATTTACATATCCGCAGAACCGCTGACGCACCGGATACGGATGATCTGCTCCGCCATGATGCACAGCTTCTGCTGGAGCATTCGATTCTCGCAAAGGATTTCTTCGGCGACAAGGATCGTGACTATATCCTGCGCCGTGAGAGCGATTTTCATATTTACTGCCAGCTGGCAAGCTTCCAGCGTGTGCACGGCGGCTATGGCTTTGCGGTGTTCCGTCTGCAGGTCGTGACGCTTCAGGGCATCTACGCCGTCCGCATGGGCTTCCGGTATCCGGCTGATATGACGGAATACCAGAAACAGCTGATCGCCATTGTTTCCACATTCCGTCTGACTGACGGGCAGGAGAAGCCCCCGATCTATCTGGAACGCTTCTTCGATCTGGATATGCGGCTGGATATGACCTGTCCGCCGACGGATGAG
>CALAXC010000007.1 GCA_937894775.1 uncultured Clostridia bacterium | reverse complement strand
AAAATTCTATTTCTGCAATATATTTGCAAATCCTTTGGTAAAGTCATTTTGTAACCTACTCCTTAATCTTTGTAAAATGTAGCTGTATTGTAAGCGCACGCTTCAATAACAAGTTCATCAACAGATTTTCCATATACATCAGCAACTGTCACGCTGTCACAATATACGGATATGAATTTTTCAAGTCCGCCAAGTTGATTGATACAATAATCAACGAAAATTTGCCCGATGTTGTATTTGTAAAAATCACTACTTACATCGATTTTTGTAACATCATAATTTTTATCTAATATTGCTACAAAAGCTTTGTTGTAGTTTTCAGCGTTATATGCAAGTCCATTATCCAACAAAAGATCGCAGATCATCTGATGCTCCGCGGCGTTTGGATTTTTTGAAACTGGTGCTTCTTTGAAAAATGAATACTGACGGGATGCGATTCCATTATAAAAATTCACGCTTACATACTGTGCTAAACCTTCGCTAAAAAGTTTGCTCGGATGGTAAACAAGGTCATCGTTATTTTCGCTTATCATATGCACATATTCGTGAACAAAATCGTCCAGCGATATACAGTACATTTTCTTTTCATCCCAAAAGCACCACGAACGTTTTTGTCCATCTTTATTTCGATATGTACTGTCAAAATAGCAAATCGTTTCTTTGGCTTCTTCCAAATTATATTTAACCTTGAGATAATTTCTAACGTCCGCCATTACGGAAATAGCTTCTTCCGCAATATCTTCGACATCTGATTCCTTAAAATCCCCTTTTGAAAAATAAAAGGTCATCCAATCGGTTGAAATAATATAATCAGACTCGGTTTGCTCTATTAGGCTTGGTTCGGTTTTGTCTCTATCAGTTGTTGTTTCAGTTGGTTTATCTTCGACTCTATCATCTTGGTTGCATCCATATAAGCAACTCAAAATAAGCAAAGCCAAAATAATGGATAGAATTCGTTTAATCATATTTGTTCATCCAAGACAGTAATCTCTGCAGGCTTTCTCCTTGGAAATCGCCGGACAAAGCATCAATTTTATGATATGTACAATCTTTGTTTGTGTCTTTTATCAGATCATAGAGTGCATCTGTTTGTTCCACAGACATTATGGGGCTTTGTAGGAAGTGAAGAATCAAAATAGGTCTGTCGAGCTTTTCACTAAACTTTACCGCAGAACGAAGATCATATTCCTCGGGGGCTTCTTCATAAGTCTTACCAATCAAAGATGCGAAGAGATTCTTTATACCTTCGCCTCTAAACTCTCCGAATGAAGGAAGATCAGAAATTACATCAACAACAGCACAACCGCTGATTCGTTTTTCAGTATCCTCCGCAAACAACCGAAGTGCATTAACGGAGCCTTCAGAAGAACCTGCAACGAAGATTTTGGAGTTTTCGATAAAGCTTGCAGAATCAAATATTTCTAAAAGTTTTTGGGAATCCGCAAGATCCTTTTTGCCGCCAAGATCTCTCACACCTTCGCTTTCGTCATATCCTCTTGCATATGGACGAATCACGATAATATCGTTAAGCGCGTAATTTGAGGCAAGAGACTCTATATGTGTGCCAACCTGAGGGAAATATATTAAAACGGGATATTGCTTATTTTCGTTTGAATAATCATTGGGAAGAACTACGTCAGCTGCCAGCTTCCCGTTTTCAGACTCATACAGCACTTTGTATGCTACTGCACCCTTTATCTGTTGTGAAAACGTTTGCTTAGTTACGGAAATTACTCCTTCAAGATCTACCAATTTTTCCATAGTGTTTATGGGATTTTTCTCTTCTGCCGGAGGCGTGGTTTCATTGTTATCCGTTGGTTGCTCAGACTGTGTAGGAGTATCAGTGGGTGTTTCATCGGGTGGTGTTTGATTGTTGCAAGCTGTCAATAACAGCACGAGGGTTGCACAAATTAAAGCTATATATTTTTTCATATCAATTATCCTTTCTTTCAAAAACATACCAATGTGGTGTCATACCGCCGTAAAAATAATCTCCGGATTTGTGCTGCACGAAAAGAAAATCCTTACCGTTTATTGATTTGATCTGATATTCTTCGGCAGTCATTTCTTTATCATTGAGAACAAAGCCTTTCGTATATCGAAGCATATAGGTTGCAGCTCCCGACACAGTGCGAATCGTTCTTGTGCATATGCCGCGAGACAAGAATTTTATATCCACCATATAAATGTCTTCATCGTCACTATATCTTTCTTGAGGACTAAAATCGGATATCGTAGGAACGTAATCAAGTGCTACCCATAAACCGAGAACCGATTCATCATCAATATAGGGCAGATCTGTTTTATCAATGTTGGGGCGTATTTGATGCTCCGTATATGCAACAGTATCAATTTGACGATATAAAAGAAGCAATGTGTCTTCTCCGTTGTCAATACACTCGTCACTCATAAATTGAACGATCATATATCGATCGCCATTTTTCTCAAAGATTTTATAAAAATTCGGAATGGCGAATGTGTACTTGGGAGAAATTCTGTAAAGTGTTCCTTTCGTCCAAAAATACTTCCAAGCAAACGCTCCACCCG
>CALAXC010000006.1 GCA_937894775.1 uncultured Clostridia bacterium | reverse complement strand
TCCTCGTCCGTGTACTGACAATGTTCGGACGTAGAGATAACAGAAGATAATATTAAAAAGCGAGTCTTGATAAGCATTGGTAGAGAAGGAAATAAGTATGAATAATAGGAATTTATACGGAGGATAAATTCGTTCCCGTCAGAATGACGTATGAAAACTATAAAGTTTGCAATGCGCCCAAAGAACTTTTGATCGTCCCCGGCGCCATCCACGGACAGATCTATGACGTGGAGCAAGAGAAGTACGAAGCGGTGACAAGAGCATTTTGGGAAAAGTATCAATAAAAGACAACGAGAAGATCGCTTCGGCCTTGAACATTCCTCTTTCGCAGCTCTTTGAAAAACTCGGAGAAGCCCAAAACGCTGACAGCATCCCCCTCAAATGTTATGAGTTCTTATCTGCAAAAACAAAGGCAGAACAAGAGCACCTCTATCAACTGTTGATAGAAATGGACAAGTACAAGAGCAAATAACGCTCTGTATCACAACACAAAAGTAAAGACCGCATTGGTACGGCCACCAGCCGATCACCAATGCGGTCTTTTTGTGTTAATCCTATTTTTTAGTGTTATCGAAAAAATTGTAAATGATAATTTAGCGGCTTAGTCGCTGACGGTCGCTTGACCGTTCATGAGCATTGGCAGAAGCCAGTTGCGAAGCGAGGTAAGATTCTCGTTTTCTTCCATGAGTATACATTTTTGCTTGTTTATGCTCTTTACAATGTCGCTAAACTTCTTTTGCAATTCAATAGGTGGAAGCCATGTGGTATACCAATCCAACCCATCTAAATTGAGGTGTAGCACATTTGTTCCAGATGCCCAACGTTTTATGTAGTTGTGGTAGAAATCTGTTCGCAGAGTCATATACAAATACAGTTCATCTAATTTGCTTGTAGCAGAGGTTATCTTTATTTGACTTTCAATATCCGAAATAAGGAACTGTTTGACGCGATTATTTACCCCGAAGGCTTTGAAAAATACCATTTCAAGGCGGCAATCTTGCAGAGGAACCGCTATATGGTGAAAGAATCAGCATACGCGCTTTGCTATGTTACACACGGTTGGGGCGGCGCGGCAAAGACTTTTGAATATGCCAAAAAGCAAGGGCTACATATTGTCAATCTCGGATAACCGAAATGTACTGATACTAATTTGGGCAGCAGAGTAAATCTGCTGCCTTTTTCTTTTGGTGGCAATCACGGTGTTCCATGCCCCACCGAGTAGTCATAAATAAATCGCAAAGGAGAGTGATTCTATGCAAATAAGCACAGGAAAGAGGTGGTTTGCCGATGGTGGATAATATTCCCCATGAAATCCGCACAGGAGGCTTAGAATGGCAAAAAAGCTAAATCCCGCAGAAATCGAAGCTGCGCGGCAACGCAAAAGCCGATCAGAGCGCAGAGAGCAGAAAAAACAACTCTTGCATGATGAAATTCAGCAAAATCAGAGTAGCGGCGGCGTGGTAGTCATACCACCACCGCCGAAACAGTATGCAGAGGGCGTTTCTGCTCCTAAATTGCGCGTGGCGGCGTATTGCCGTGTTAGCACACAAGAGGAACAGCAAGTAGGCAGTTTTGAAATGCAGATACACCATTTCAGACAGAAAATTGAAAGTAATCCGAATTGGGAGCTTGTCGAGATTTACCAAGATGAGGGCATAAGCGGCACTTCCGTCAATAAGCGGTTAGGCTTTCAAAAGATGATGGCAGATGCAACGGACGGTAAAATTGACCTTATATTAACAAAGGGCATTAACCGTTTCGGGCGTAACATTGTCGATATTCTGAATAATCTGCGTATTCTGTCCGCGCTGAATCCCCCTGTGGCAGTACAGTTTGAAACCGAGGGCTTGACCTCTATCGGAGATGGCAGCAACAATCTTCTGATTGCAATTCTGTCTGCACTTGCCGAATTGGAGTCGCAACAAAAAAGCGAGGCAATCAAGGCGGGTATCCGTTGGCACATGGCAGAGGGTATCTATAAGTTTTCGGTGCATAACACGCTCGGTTACTACCGAGATCACTTCGGGCGGCTCGTCATAGAGCCTACCGAGGCGAAAATCGTTGAGTACATCTATGATAGTTGTTTGGAGGGTGCAACGCCTACCGAGATCGCAGACGCTCTTACCGAACAGGGTATAAAATCCCCGATGGGCAAAGATCGTTGGTACGCGGGAACGGTCAAGGGCATTTTGCAGAACGAGAAATACTGTGGGGACGCTCTCATGCAGAAAACCTATACTAAGGATTTTCGTGAGCATAAGTCGGTTAAAAACACCGAACTCAACAAGTATTTCAAGGAAAACCATCACACGGCAATTATCAAAAAAGAGGATTGGAAGAAAGTCCAAGAAATCCTCTCCGTCCACAGGGCGGTTGGCAGAGTTACTACCCTGCGCCGCCTAACCAACAGCTTCGTTGTTACCCGTGCTAAACATCCGTTGTTTAAGGGATTTTTTGTACTCGATCCCCGATGGACAGCATCAGACCGGCGCGAGTTTATAAAAATCATTGACGAGGCACAAAATTTACATGATACGAAAGGTGAATAATACTATGAAATTCGATTTTTCCGCTTTGAACTTTGAAACCCTTGACGCGAACGTAAACGCATACCCCGACATTTTCATCAATCAGAACGGAGTTACCTTTACCAAAAAGGTTGTTGAGGACTTGGGCTATCCCGCGTATGTGCTCTGTCAGCTTGACGCAAAAAACCGTGTCTTTGCCGTCCGTATGTGCAAGAGCAACGAGCCGCGAGGCTTCAAATTCTCCAAGCCGAAAGCTGAGCAGAAAGCAACCGTTAGCATTACAAATAAAAATCTTGTTGAGCCTATCCGTAGTGCTATGGGTAAGGAATGGGAGCGCGACAAGCGTTATCGTGTTCGGGGCTTTTGGGTGGCAGACGCCAAGACGATGTGTTTCGATTTGTCCGAGGGCGTACAGGAAGATTTCAGAACTTCGGGCACAGATGGTGAAACCGAGGAATAACATCTAATTCGCCTTTGGGCGGGGTAAGCACTCCTTTTGGGGTGCTTATCTTTTATGTTTTCGCCCCGAAAAGCAACAGTTTATTTCCGTATGTCGATATAAGGGTATCTCATAGTCAAGGAAAAGAAAGCAGCGCACAGACGGACAAAACCTCAAAAAACGCCCCGAAAGAGAACATAAAACACGCACCTATAAGCGTATGCAAGAAAATTAGGAACAATTCGTAAATATTCAGCGTACCTACTTCCATTTTTGCGGACTTTATGATATAATACTTGCAGATACATAACATATGGTTTTCCGGAGGATCGCTATGAAAACTAAAAACATACAGCAGTTTGTAATATATTCAAGAAAATCAAAGTTTACCGGCAAGGGCGAGAGCATTGAAAATCAGATCGAAATGTGCCGTCAGTACATTGCCACACATTATAGCCAAGAAGAAGCAGACGCGGCACTCGTCTATGAAGATGAGGGCTTTTCGGGTGGTACGCTTGAACGCCCTAAGTTTAAGAAAATGATGAGTGATTCGCAGAAGATCAACTTTGCCGCTATCGTTGTGTACCGTCTTGACCGTATCAGCCGTAATATCGGAGATTTTGCAAAGTTGATTGAGGATTTGGCAGACCGTGAAATTGGCTTTATCTCTATCCGCGAACAGTTTGATACCTCGTCCCCGATGGGACGTGCCATGATGTATATTGCTTCTGTGTTTTCGCAGTTGGAGCGCGAAACCATTGCAGAGCGTATCAGAGATAATATGCACGAACTGTCTAAAACAGGGCGTTGGCTCGGCGGCACTACTCCCACGGGCTATGAATCGGAGAGCATTTCTAACGTAACCGTGGACGGCAAAACCCGCAAGGCTTGTAAACTGAAAATTATCCCCGATGAAATTAACTTGGTTAAGCTGATTTTTGATAAATTCATTGAAACAGGCTCACTCACGAAAACAGATCAATTTCTTATGCAGGGACGCTATAAGACCAAACGCGGAAAAACCTTTACCCGTTTTGCCATCAAGGGTATTCTTTCTAACCCCGTGTATATGATTGCGGACGAGGACGCTTATAATTATCTTGTTGAAAACGACGTTGACCTTTTCTCTGATAAAGAAGCGTTTGACGGCAAACACGGCATTATGGCATATAACCGCACATTACAGCGTCCTGGCAAGGCAACTCAGGAAAAGCCTATGAATGAATGGATTGTGTCGGTGGGTAAGCACAAGGGCGTTATCCCCGGTGCTATGTGGGTACAAGTACAAAACCTTTTGGAATTGAACAAATCCAAGAGCTATCGCAAGCCGCGCAGTAATGTTGCTCTCCTGTCGGGAATCCTCTATTGCGGAAAATGCGGTGATTATATGCGTCCGAAACTGTCTGACCGTCTGACCGCAACGGGTGAGCCGATTTACACCTATCTCTGCACCACAAAAGAGCGCAGTAGAGGTCATGTGTGCGATATGAAAAACGCCAACGGCAATATGCTTGATGCAAAGGTTATTGCCGCAGTAAGGAGCTTGGGCAAAAAAAGTAACGAAATCGCAAAACAGATTATGCAGACGAAAAAGGAAATCAGCGGTGATCTTGAGGGCTACAATGCCGAGGTCGCAAAGGTCAAGCAACTTATCGCAGATAATGAAGCTGATATTAAGGCACTCGTTATTTCTTTGGGCAAGGCAGACGGCACACACGCTGAAAAGTATATTGTAGAGCAGATTGATGAATTGCATGAAAAGAGCGAGGCTCTGAAACAGCGGTTGTCTGAACTTGAATCTATCACCTCGCAACACAGACTTGCGGACATTGAATTTGACATTATTAGTCAGACCTTCGCCTGTATGAGTGCTAATATTGATGATTACACCGTGGAAGAAAAACGGGCTGCTATTAGAACATTTATCCGCAAGATTGTTTGGGATGGAGAGAACGCCCACCTTTATCTGTTCGGTAACGATGGAGATTATGAATTTCCTAACCCGCCCGATGGTGGAGATAACCCCGATAATGACAAAAATCCTAACGGAAATTCAGAGGATTCCGAAAGTCCGTTAGGAGAGGATAGCGAAGGTAAGGCAGCTCAAGAGTCTTGCATCCAACCGCATTGACGCCACACTCACAAACGGCGAGCATATCATGATATCGAGGACCTACGCCTCGGAGTTCAGAAGAATACTGAAAGGAGAGAGCGGCGATGAGTAAGCTGAGAAACTTCCTTGAACTATACATCACCCGAAAGATAGGCGCAGAGATAAAGTGCTGCCTTACCTTTCTGCTTATCCTGTGCTATTACGCAGTTTACAGATGGGTGAACGGCTTTACAGAGGCAGGCATGATCCATATGTTCGAGATGGTGTGGGCGGCGTATATCCTGGAGTGGGTTCAGGTGCTGCTGCATTGCGATTTCGACGAGGTGGACAGGCTCGGCGTAAAGGAGTGGGCGATGACGATTTGCGGCTCGGCTGTGTATGCGGTAGCGGGACACTTCCTCGGCTGGTTTGACGGGAATATTGCGATTTGTCTGGGTTTCGGTGCATATATGATTGTGTCATATCTCTGTACATTCTGGGTGTATGCAATCAAGCGTTCCATTGACGCAAAAATGCTTAATAGTGACCTTAAAAAATTTCAGGAAAGAAACAATAAATAACATCGGAGGACAGAATTATGCTTGTTGTAATTGAAGGACTGGTAATGTGTTTTATTCTGCTGCTTATATGCGTAATCGGTATGGCA
>CALAXC010000005.1 GCA_937894775.1 uncultured Clostridia bacterium | reverse complement strand
GCTGACCGTCATATACCTTTGGGTGTTCATATTCGCCTGCAAGGATATATTTGCCGTTGACATATACGCCGTCATCCAAGCCCCGCTGAAGCCTGCCGACTGCGGCGGGATCGATCAGATATAAGGACTGTTCGGGGATCGCCGCCACGTCCTCATGGAGATCGTTTTCAATCACAAACTTTCCAAGCTCGATATCGTTGCCGACATTGGAAAGCACCGAAACGTCGAGTCCGTAGGTAAGGTTGATGAGGTCTTTCATACTGACGAGTTCTTCCTCATCTCCATGAATGATTTTGGGAGCAACCGCTTCGAGGATATCACATTCCTCGTCGGTCAGCGAGTCGAGCCGTTTGGCAAGGAAGTTCAGCTCGTCGATGGTCGCGCCGTCGATCCTGATCTGCGTGAGTTCGGGCAGACGCGGACAATCGAGGATGGCGATGTCGTGATAGGCATTATCATTATCTGTGATCCTTGCTTTCTGATAGGCATCCCGAATCTCATGTTCCTCGGCAGGCAGTTCCACGTAACCGTAAAACCATCCAACGCCTTGGGGATTCTCCTTTGCGAGTTCTATCTTGATTGTTTTTGCCACGGGGATCACCTCCTTACATCGTCATTTTGAAGCCCAGCTCCTGTTCGGGTTCTTGGGTTTTCATGCGGATGAGATCCTCGTCGAACAGATCGGTCTGCTTTTGGACGATCTCCTGATCGAGCAGCTCAAAGGCACAGTATTGAGCGCCGCCGATATGGACGAATTGCATATCCCCATCGAGGAGCTGCTTTGTGTCCTGTGGTGTGATACGGATATTGCCGTCGGGTGTCATAATGTCAAAGGTGGAGCTTGGGTTTTCAAGGAGTGCGCCACGGACGGTATTCGCCAGCTTCTCTTGCTCCGCAAGCCATTGATCCATGCGTTTGATGCCTTGGGACACAATGGGCGTAAACCTCTCCGTATCCATGCAGATTTCCCTGAACTTCGAGCCATATTCTTCGAGCAGGGAGAGATCATCGCAATCCATAAAAAATCCGCTTGATTCGCAGTCAAAGGCAAAACGGCGGAGGTTGGGATCGCCCTCGAAGGCTTGGCAAAATGCCGCCTCCCATTCATAGCCGTTGCCGTGGGTTTGAAATCCTCGGCTGTCGACGGGTGGCTCTCCAATCTCCAAGGCGTAGGCATCAAATGCTTTTTGTCCGAAGTCCTCATATTCGCCGCTGATGAAACCAAGCGGGAGGCAGAGGCTGAACTTCCCATCATCGTGATCTACGATATAAAACGGTCGGTTTTCTTCGTTGAACGCTTCAATGCGCTCCTTTACATTCATCGGTCATCACTTCCTTTTATGATTTGATATTGTTCGTTGAGGGCAAGGATTTTTCTGCCTATAGCAGAAATGACGGGAACGCTTACCGCATTGCCCGCCATCTTATATAGGTGTCCGTCCTTGAGTCCTGTCGCCTCGGCGCGGCGGAACTGCTCGTCCGTAAAGCCTTGGAGCCGCCAACATTCCACGGGCATGAGCTTTCGAATGCGACCTCTGTGCCATACGCCGTGGCGGTCTTGCGCCGTGATGGTGAACATCGGCTCGTCGGGTTCTTTGACGCGCCGTCCTTGCTGACGGACGGTTTCTCGGTCGGGTGTGAGGATAGCTCTCGGAGCTTCGTCCTCGATCAGAACAGCCGAGTGTTCACCTCGGTGGTTGCTGATGCCCGAATCCTGACGGGCGGTGATACACCTTGCGTGATCGGTGATCACGGGATTGACATTCATGTCTATAAAATACAGTCCTGTCTTGCCGCCCCAACCGCCTGCTCCCGCGCATTGAGTGCAGGCTATTCCGTCGGTTTCGTAGACGCGCTGTCCTTGCGGTCCGGGGATAAGTTGCTTGAGAGCTTGCGCATCGCCGCAGGCGAGAGGAAATATTTTTCCGGCACATCTTGGTTCAAGATATCCGACAATATACAATCGCCTCCGTTGCTGTGGGACTCCGAAATGTTTGCTGTTATGCACACACCATTCGAGATGATACCCCATTTCAACAAGCGTGGAGAAGATGGTATCAAGCGTCCTGCCGCCGTCATGCGATAGCAAGCCGGGGACGTTTTCCAAAAATAAAAATGCAGGCCGTTTCGCTGCAATGATTCGGGCAACCTCAAAGATGAGAGTGCCTCGCATATCGTCGAATCCGAGCCGCTTTCCCGCAACGCTGAAGCTTTGGCAAGGAAATCCGGCACAGAGTACGTCAAAGTCGGGCATGGTTTCGGGGTTGATTTTTCGTGCATCGTCACAGTAAAATTCTCCTTTCGGTTGATAGATTGCGTTATATGCTTGGTTGGCGTGCCTGTCGATCTCACAATGACCGATGCATTCAAACCCGCCTACCGCTTCAAGACCGCTTCTGAATCCTCCGATCCCCGAAAACATATCAAAAAATCGGATTGCCATTCAGCATCCGACCTTCGTCCGTTATTGTCTTATCACCTCACATTCTCATGACCATTCCTTCGGTTTCTTCCTCATCCTCGGTGAGTTCTTCTTCCTCGGATTCCTCGTCCTCGGTCAATTCCTCATCTTCGAGTTCTTCCTCCGATTCCTCGATCTCGTCCTCATATTCTTCCTCTGCGGCATCTTCGGTCAGTTCCTCGGTTTCTTCCTCGTCCTGATCCTCGGTCGGCTCTTGCGCCTCCGTCTGTGCCTGTCGCTCGGTGAGATCGCGCTCGATCTCGTTTTCGATCAGTCCGATGACGAACTGCCTCTGTGTCATATTGTTGCGGTGCAGGTAATCCTTGATTTTCTGAAACAGATCCTCCGGCACCTGAAACGCCAAGGTACGCATCTTTTCCATTGATTTTTCCTCTTTCTGTTCAATTTTGGGATGTAACTCGTCTTGCAGAGCCATCGTGACGAAGTCTGCCATGGTCATGCTGTGCTGCTCCAAATACTGCCTTACCTCGGCAT
Organism: uncultured Clostridia bacterium; assembly: GCA_937894775.1. GTDB lineage: Bacteria > Bacillota > Clostridia > Oscillospirales > CAG-272 > HGM12713. The sequence continues at coordinate 3,557 of CALAXC010000005.1, read as the reverse complement.
GAAGCTCCGCATCGATCTTGACGGTTATCCCTTTCTTTTCGTTAGTCGGCAATGTTTTCAGTCCTTTCTATAAATTTTTGAATGGCTTCGGTCACGATTTCCTCGACCGAGACCTCTCGCTCGGCGGCTTCGATCAGAAGCTGCTCGACCAGCGAGTCGGGAATGATGATTTCATACTCCAAATTTACCTCCTACATTTTCATGCCGAATAGTTCATCGGGCGACCATCCGAAGGTAAAATCCACATCCTCGATGTTGTCGCATCGGGCAGAGAGGAAATCCTCGCGCATCTCTATGCGCAGATAAAAATAGGCGAGTTCTTCAAGGGTTGCCGTATAGGTTTCGCCCTCGCCGTAGAGATAGGCTTCGGCGTGAACGCTGACCTCGGTTTCCTCGTCGATGTCCTCCATGAATTCTTCAAATGCGGTATATCCCTCGATGTCACCAAGCTCTCTCGGAATCCCTCTTACGAGGAATTCCTTTTCCTGATCACCTGCGGTTACGGTAACCGCAGAAAAAAGCACAGCCATATATCACATCCCTCCCATCATCTGACCACCGTAATGCATTTCTTGGTCGGCATACATTTCGATGTAGCTTTCGACCTTTCCCTGAATACGCTCGAATTCGGAATCCGTTGGCTCGTATCCGAACCATTGCGCTTTTCCGTTGTCATCCCATATATGAGGCTTGCGATCTCTTGCCGCGCCCTTGAGTCCGATGATCTCATGGAACATAAAGGTTTGGCTGTCCACAAGTCCTTCCTTGCGGTTTATGATCGAGAGCTTGAGACCTTCATACTGTCCTGAAACTCTCGCCGTCACAAACTCGACCTTGGCTCGGAGATCGCCGCCTATATCGCTGATCATCGCCTTTCCCGCAAACACGGTGTCGGCGGAGAGCAGCTCGGATTCTCCGAAAATCCTTTGCAGTTGTCTTTCATAAAAATTTGTCATGCTTTAACCTCCGAATTTCATTCCGTTGCCCGGCGAGAGGTAGGCATCCATCTCGTCTTGGGTGTGAAGGAAATAATCATCTCCGCTATGCCAGAAGGACACGTACAGATCTCCCTCATCGGTGCGGATTTCCCGCTGCTCAAAGCCCTCGCCAAGACCATCGCTGTTCTGACCGCTGATGGCATCCTTGAGTCGCTCTGTTTCTTCGGGGGAGAGTGCTTCGGTGAGATAGCAGTCGATCTTGCCGTAAAGTGTTCCTCTGCGTTCCGTCACATCCCACTCTGCGAACACGAGCTTGTCGCCAAGTTCTGCGTGATCTCCGACATATACAGCCATGTTGATCTCGGTGGCTTGCTCCCGCGCGATAGCTTCTTCGATGGCATCCTTGTTATCGACCAACACGTCGTTGCTCGTTTCATAGTAGTTGCCGTATTCGTGATCGCAGATGTTTGCCGTCAGAGGACAATAGAAGGTTTCCTTTGTGGCGGCAAGAGATTTGAGCATCTCCTTGATGTCATCGTACAGATCTTCGGTGCATTCGTATTGTTCGTGGATGAGATTCTGTTCGAGATCGTCGCGCAGTTCTTCACGAACATCCGATACCGATTCGTCGAGGATACGCACATCGTAGAGGGTGTCTTTGCCGTCTATGATTCGTAAGAGCCCTTGGCCTGCATCACTGTCTGCGTGGAGGCGGATCGGCGCATCCTCCTTCCGCATATCTTCGACTCGCAATCCAAAGGGAGATACCCTTGTCATGCCGTATTCCTGAAGCGTATCGTATATACGGTTATACTCGGTTGCCACATCGTAGGTGGCTTCATCTTGTCCGTTGGGGTGTTTGATTGTTACTTTCAGCATATCGGTTTCTCCTTATTTGAATTGAATTGCGCCGAGACCGTATCGGCGGATCGCCATTGCGTTGCAGATCACACCGAAGAGCTTCGGGGGAATGAGGTCGCTGTCGGCAAGATCGCTGATGGTGAGGTGCTTTGTTCCGAGGGCAAGATCCTTGGCACAGCAGAACAAGGCATATCCCGCTTCGGTGGTGTTGCTGATGCGGATACGGTCGTATGCGATCTCGCATCGGTCAACGTATCGGCTCACTTGATTCCACAGCCGTCCGTCTGCGGTGAAGAGATAGACCGCCGCCATGAGCGCGTTGTCCTTTTTGTTCATCTTCCTGACTGCCTCGGTAAAGGCTTCTTTGTGCTTATCGTTTTTGAATTGCATGGTGTTTTCCTCGCTTTCTCTGATGTGGTGGCGGAGTCTTAACTGAAAAGCAAAATGGTTGACGGTGGAGAGTGCTTCGAGCAGAGCTTCTTTGATCGGTACTGCGCCTGCGGTGATGCGCTCCTTCATATACGGGCATTTGCCCTCGGTGCATCCGATTCCTTTCTGCCAGTGCAGGCAGTATCTGCAATCGCAGTCCTTGGCGGTGTACTCGAATTTATTAAAAACGAATACGCCGTATCCTCTCGGACGGAAGTTCGGGATGCGAGTCATCAGCCTTTCAAGCTCTCGGTCGGTATAGGTAATGGTAAGTAGCATATTTTGATCTCCTTTTCGTTAAAATGAAAAAAGCCAACCGTTTGGGAGCGTACTCCGTAAACGATTGGCTTGGGTGATTTACATTTTTAATTGTGGGGTGTTGTCCTGATCGAAGGACGGTTGTTCATCTGCAAGGCTTTGGTAGCCGTAGGTCAGCTTTTCGAGCAGACCGTCGAGCTGCTGATCCTGTTCGTATGTCAGCGATTCGCAGTTATCTCTTGCGTAGGCGATGCACCGATAGAGCAGGCTTGCCTCATCCTCGCTGAACATTCTGTTTTTGTCCATGAGCTGTGATCGGGTGATAAAGGATTCCTTGGCGTGTTCAAAGTCGGGCGTATAATCTCCATGCGCTACATACGTTCCGTTCCGTGCCTGTTTCCATGTGCAGAACATGAAGCCGTGACTGCCGTATGCTCCGGCGAGGACGGTGTCGCCGTATTCGGAGAATTTTCGGTATTGGCTGACCTCGGGAATTGGCATCTTGGGGGATCGCTCATATAGATTCACGTATTCACGGATGCGATAGGCTTCGTCGCTGATCGCCGTGAAGGTGTCACCGAAGTTCTGCGAGGTAACCTTATCATCGGTATAGAGAAGTGTTCCGTCCACAAGCTGCTGACAGAGGAATACGCCGTTCTGCCTGATCGACAGCGTTCCTGTGGCTTCATCGAGCGTTCCCGTGCATCCGAGCTTCGGGAGCTTTCGCATCATTTCTTCTTGGTAAATGCTCATGTATTTTTCCTCCTGATTTTTTATTTTTGGCAAAAGAAAAAGGCACACGGATTTTTCTTTTCCATGTGCCTTGGGTGGCTGATATTCTGCCCCGACAGAGTTCAAATCCCTGAACTGTGGGGAAATAGCGATTTTATATCTCCATTTTTGTATCTCGATATTTCGCTCCAAAAAACGAAAAAAGCCTTGAAAAATCAAGGCTTTTTGTGGCGATATCTTTTTTATCGCCCTTTGATGGTTGCGGAGATGGGATTTGAACCGCGGCACCGTCGTGTCATGACCTCCGGGTTCGGGTTATTTGCCCTCGCGAGCGAGGGC
>CALAXC010000004.1 GCA_937894775.1 uncultured Clostridia bacterium | reverse complement strand
ATCCGAAAACTCCGCTTGTTGTATTTCTCAGCTTTTCTTGATTATTAAAATGCGGCGGTGTTACTGAACCACTATTCAAAGCTATTTTGACAGACTCGTATGCAGAAGGTAAATTGGGCAGCTTCTCTTCATCTTCTTTTGTAAAACGTGCCTTTGACCAGTTAACACTATCTGCATAAATCATTCCGCTTTCATTGGTTGCAAATCCTCCCATATACCTGCGGAAGTTCAACTGAACAGAGGGATAATGACTCGTCTTAAAGCCGTCTCCTCGCTGAATATATAATCCGTTTTCAAAAGATTGAATATACTCCAATACTTCCTTAGCTTCCCCTGATACGCTATCAAGGACGCTAACAGAACGATAGCCGTCATCAGAGTAAAAATCTTGTTCTGCCTGTGCTATTGTATATCCGTTCAAGTATTTATTTGGCTGTCCCATGACATAATTTGGCCATCCGGTAGACAATGCCCAATGCTCATTAGATCCCCACAACCTTCCATCAAAGTTTCCATCCGAATCAAATGCCATAAAGTTTTCGCCAAGATTTGATTCAAAACGCGCGAGATTAAGTTGCTCGGCTTTTCCTTGCGTTTTATTGTACATGACGGAATATTCATAGGAGCTCTGAGACATATCGATGATAATAAAGCGATCGTAAAGCGAAAAGTCTGTCATAAACTCTATCGGCATCATATAATAAAATTCCTCAAACATTTTTTCGCCTATAAACATCTTTACTGTTCGCATTTTCAGTAATTTGTATTCTCGCTGTTCCCAATCTTGAAATAAGGTGTAAGTATCAGGCAAGGCCTCTACAAATTCAACTGTCAGCGAAAATCCGTAGGTAGCCAAATCTCCAAACATTGACGTCGAGTTGCTATACTCGCTTCCATAGTACAACGGCTCAAGCGTCGGTGCTTGAGGATTTACTATGTTCAACCCGTCGCTACCGTCGGGAGTCGGAATAATATTATCATCATTCTCTTTTGGCATCAGCATAACGGCAAGCACGCCAACCACCACCGCCAAGCATGCGGCGATGATCACCGCACGGAACCACACTGTCTTTTTTCTTTTCTTCTTCCTTAGCTCATCCTTTTGCAAAACGTATTTTTCAACGATCTCGGGATCAAGATGATTCAGAGCTTCATTCCATTCTTGCTTTTTCATATCAAATATCCCTCACTTTCAAGCCTTTCTCGCAAGGCTTCTCTGATCGAGGCAAGCTCCTTGTTTATCATTGAACGACTCAAGCTCAAGTCTTTGGCGATGGTATCAATGGGCTCGGCTAAGTAGTACCTGCTCATAAATATGAAACGTCTGCGATCGGGCAGCGAGCGCACAAAGTCGCTGATAACGTGCCCAAGTCTCTCGGCATCGAAATCCGAACCGACGTCCTCATCCCCCGCCACGAAGGCTTCAAGCTCGGATAGGGACAACGTCATCTCAGAAGGAACTGCGCTCTTTTTTTGATTTCGGTGATAGCGCTTTATAGCATTTCGTCTTGCGATGGTAGTCAGAAATGCTTTCAATACGTCAGGTCTTGACGGTGGCATCGCATTCCACGCACCCAAATATGTATCGTTAAGGCATTCCTCGCAGTCAAGTCGATCGCAAAGCAGATTGTAGGCTACCGAAAAAAGATATTTTCTGTATTTAAAGTCGGTTTCCTCAATAGCCTTTTCATCGCGATCCCAATATAGCGCAATTATCTTTTCGTCCTCTATCGGCGTTCTTGCAGCAGGCTTAGCTTGAAGTTCCATATCTTGCCTCCTTCCTCAAGTTTTTGAAAGGCCCTTCATAAATAGAAGTACCAAAAATTTTGAAAGTGTGTAATAATTTTAACTGTTTTTTATATTATATCATAAATTTTTCTTTTTTTCATCAATATTCAAGAAAAAAGCGAGCGCAAATGCGCTCGCTTTTTTACTAAAATGACTCTATATATCTCTTCCGCACCCTCCCGGATAGACGTTATGCTCACCGACGATATTTATGAGATCATCTTTTGAAATATCAGTAGCGGTTCCTGCTGACATATCGTACAGAACATAGGCATCATCATAATACTGTATGAAGTAATTATCCTTCTCTTTATATCTCCAAGCGGTTTTGACCACACCGTACATTTTTCCGTCAACCTTAATATACCACGCGTACAAATTTAGACACAAAAGGTCTTTGCCGTTAGGATCGGTATGAGGCGGAATCGGCAAATGCGCTGCATATTCAGTTGCTTTTTGGGAGAGATGTTCGGAAATATTCTCCATACTTGCCATATCTTCTTTAGTGTAACGAACTTCAGAATATGTTACCTCTTCGGTAAGAAGATCTATCGTTATCGTTTCTTCGGTTTGACACCCGTTGATATAGCGTCTGAAAAACAGTTTTCCGGTTCCATTATACCGTTGAGAAAAGACACCGTTCTCAAAAGGCTTAACATATTCGATGGCATCTTTAGCTTCTTGCGTCTTAAAATTGAGTGTTATTACAGTTAGAGCTTGATAGTCTACGGTATACCATTCATCAAACTGCTTTTTAATTGCAGAGATAACCTCGCTTATTGAATCTCCGCGTGCTACAACAAGATAGTCGGATTCAGGATTATCAAGATAATTATCTGCGAATTGATAACCGTATATCCAAGTTTCATTTTGCCATAAGCTTTCATCAAAAATCCCATCGGTAAATGCAATAATGTTTCCAAGCTCGGGATTATCCTGATAATCCGCAAATACGGGCAATTCAAAAGACTCCATACGATTTTGAGTTGCGTTTTTCAAAACGTAGTTTTCGACACCGATCTGATCCATTGATATCAGTAGCGAATCATACACGGACATATCAACGTAAACATACTCGGGAATCAAATACAGAAAATACTGTGGAACATTTATACCGTTTATAATCTCAATCGTTTCCATCTGTATTAAACGATATGCGGTAGGACGGTATTCTGAACTTGTGTCAAGTTTATAGTATTTGTCGGGATGATTCTTCACAACTTTTGCTTTAACGGCAATTCCATGGCTAAATTCGAACCTCGGCGGTGCGGTACTTACTCCACCACTTATAGATACGGAAGACCCTACTATGAATTCCGAGCTATTACCGTTTAATTGTTCGGGTGACAAAGTAGCATCAAAAATGATCGGGGTATGATTAGGGGGGGGATCAACGGGATTGTTCGTAGTCCCCGGCCCCGGAACAACGCCGGGATCATCTCCTTGCAACATCGGCATAACGATGACCGCACTTACAATCAGCAGAAAACAAGCAGCTACCGCTACATAGGATTGCCAACGAAATGCAAAGGACTTCTTTGTTTTCGTTTGTGTGATTCCTGTTTTGGCGTACACTTTATCCTTAACAGAAGAAAGTGTGTCAGCTGAGACATCAGACGCAGCGTTTTGACTTACGAGTTTTTCAAGCTCGTTCGCATTCGCTTCGTCGAAAATATTATTTAGTGTTTTCTTCATACTTCATTACCTCCAAACATTTTTCTCAGTTTGTTTAAGGCTCTGTGTGTTCGGGTATCAACATTCGATACGGTCAGGCCGACAGCCTTGGCGATATCCTTGGAAGACTCTCCGTAATAAAACTTACGGAAAATAATACTCGAGTCAGGCTCGCCGAGATCTTCGACCGCCTTGATAACCTCACGCCTAAGTTCATCTTCGGCGAGTTCGCTATCGATTATTACGTCATCCGCAACCTGCAAAAGTGATTGCTCATCATCGAGGGAGATGCCTCCTTCGAGACTTCGTCTCTTAGAAACGTTGATCGCTTGGTTGCGTGCGATAACGCACAGATAGGTTTTTATACTCGATATCTTAGGATCGTAGTCGGACAGCTCCGCATAAAATTTGCTGAATACGTCTGCCACACAGTCTTCAATATCGGATGATACATAATAAGAATCGTCAAGTTTGCTTTTGACAACAGCATAAACAAGACCTGTGTACTGATTCATTAATTGTTCCATTCCGGCGTTCGGGTCTTTATGTAGTAGTCGAAGTAACTTGTTATCCTCCATATTCTCACCTCTGTCTTTGAATCGATTCACTATTATATACAATCGAGAACGCAAAATCTTACACATCAATTCGAACCTATATAAAATTTTATCAAAAATTATTTAAAAGGCAAGATTTGAAGTTGCAAATCCAAAACACATAAGGAATCGAAAATTTTTCGAGATTTTGACCAGTTCTGTACTGGTCAAATTGTGGTCAAAATTTTCTGCAAAATGAAAAATTGTGCAGAATGATGAAAAAACGACCGTTTTTAAGGGTTTTAAGCCTCAAAAACGGTCTTTTTTTGGTCGAAGTGCGGAGACTCGAACTCCGTGCCTCCTGGTCCCAAACCAGGCGCTCTACCAGATGAGCTACACCTCGAAGGTGAAAAAACTTATGAAATTGTAGTTCTCACAGAACTGGTCAAAATTGTGGTCAAACCACTTTTGCGGGGGTAGGTCAAACGGCAAATGCTCGTTTTTCCTCCGTTTTTCTCGCGTTTCCTCGCTTTTTTGAAAAGGGGATCGGGTAGCGACCTTTAGCTCCCAAACTTCGCGCGCTACCAACTGCGCCACACCCCGTTCAACTTTAATATTATACACTATAACCGAATATTTGTCAAGTCGATATGGCATAAAAAATTTATATATAATTTTTAACAAAATAACATACTATAATATATTGACATTTGGACGTTTTTGCTGTAAAATGATAGTGATCTTGTTATTTGAAAGGAGTAATCAACATGGGTCTTATTAAAGCAGCTATAAATGCAGTTTCAGGCAATCTTGCCGACCAGTACAAGGAATACATATACTGTGACGCTATGGCAGCAGACGTTCTCGCAGCCAAGGGTCATAAGAGAGTAGGCAGCAAGGGTACCAACAAGGGTGATGACAATGTGATCACCGATGGCTCCGCTATCGCAGTAAACGAGGGTCAGTGTGCCCTT
>CALAXC010000003.1 GCA_937894775.1 uncultured Clostridia bacterium | reverse complement strand
AAAAGCTTCGCAAAAAGAAAACGCTGTTTTTCTTTGTCGCTTTTTGAAAAAAGCTTCGCAAAAACTTTCCTTAATCGCTCTTTGTGAGATGTACAAAGTGCCCGATGGCTTTGGGTGAGCTATGTGTGTGCGCAGATTGGCTGTCGGCTCAGCCGACTTTTGAAAAAAGCGAAACCAAAAACTTTCCATCTGGGGAAAGTGCGTATATTGTGCGCTAAAGCCTTTCCCTCATATACACATACACAAAAAAGGCTATCTCGGTTGAGATAGCCTTTTTTAGAATCAAAGCTTTACCCACAAAGCGGGTACAACTCCTCTGTATGTGTAGTTTGCGTTAATGTAAGAGTCAACAGCGCCCGTGTTCATAACTCCGCGCACCTTGAATATTGCTACGATAGGATCGGGAGAGGGTGAACGTAACCACCAGGAGTTGCCGCCGTCTTTGTCTGCGAATAAGCCCTGAGCTTTAGCGTAAGCGGTGCCTTTCTTTATGCGGGCATCCTTTAATTCCAGACCGTATTGATCGTTTACTGCTTCCATATATGAAAGCAAGAAAATTTTATCCTTTGTATTAGCGCAAGCGTTGGGGTTTTGCTGATGTCCCGTGCTTGCTACGCTGTTATCAACGGTAGTTTCGAGAATTTTACTCTGTTCATCGGAGCTGAATGCCGTATCAAGAAAGGTTGCGTTAAGCCAAGTGCGTACCGAGCTCTTTGAATAGTCATTGTCGTATTTTCCGTCGCTGTCATTGTAATCGAATTCCTTACAATCTAAGATCGAGTCACAGAGAATAAGCGAAGAACCGTCGGATTTTTCTGTAAGTACCGTCCAGGAAATGGGCTCATATTTGAACCAATATACCGTTCCTGTTTTGTATCCGTTATCATCCTGATAACTCGTTGTATCGGCGCTCGATCTCAAAACGTAGGTGGGACGGTATGCAGTAAAATATATACCGCGATACTTTTCATTTCCTTCGGTGATATCGATATACCACATAAAATCTCTTTCGGTTTTATCAACATCGTTCTCTTTATACTTGTGATAATACTTGAAAGAAGTCCATTTCTGAGGCTTTGCCTTAGTTGGAAGAGTACCTGCCTTTTCAGTAAGGGTAGCCTTGAGCGTAGCATTCGTTACTTCCGACTGAGGATAAGAGCCGAAGGTCACTTTTTTAACCGTAATCTCGGGTTCGTCGGGCTTTTTATCGCCTTCTCCTTCGTCTTCACCTTCATTGGGCTTATCGTTGTTGCCGTCGGTATCTTTTGGGGATTCGGGGTTCTCGGGATCTGCAGGGTCAGCTGTGTCCTGAGAGCTTGTGTCAAAGGTATCATCGCTTGCACTGTCCGAGGGTACAAGCTCGTCAAGTGACGGTTTTCCGCAAGAAACGGCTGTACCTGCTATCATTAAAATTGATAGAATAAGAGCCAAAGCTTTTTTCATTATAAGCCCTCCTTAAAAATTATATTTTTGGGAATTTTGTGAAAGCTGTTTCGAGTTCTTCGTCTGTAGGACGGTAATCGCTGAGTACTCCGTTGTGGAATTTTTCGTAAGACATCATATCGAAATAACCTGTTCCTGTAAGTCCGAATACAATAGTCTTTTCTTCTCCCGTTTCCTTGCACTTGAGCGCTTCGTCAAGCGCAACCTTTATTGCGTGCGAGCTTTCGGGAGCGGGGAGTATTCCTTCCACTCTTGCAAAATATTCTGCTGCCGCGAATACCGACGTCTGCTCTACCGATACAGCTTCCATAAGTCCCTGATCGTAAAGCTCTGAAAGCGTGGGGTTCATTCCGTGGTAACGGAGACCGCCTGCGTGCGTTGCCGCAGGTATAAAGTTGCTTCCAAGTGTATACATCTTAACGAGAGGGCAGATCATACCCGTGTCACAATAGTCAAATACGTATCTGCCTCGTGTAAAGCTGGGGCAGGACATAGGCTCGACCGCAATAAAGCGATAATCTGCCTCGCCTCGAAGCTTTTCGCCCATAAACGGAGCAATAAGACCGCCAAGGTTTGAACCGCCGCCCGCACAGCCGATTATAATATCGGGCTTTACACCGTATTTATCAAGCGCAATTTTTGTTTCGAGTCCTATTATAGACTGATGAAGCATTACCTGATTGAGAACGCTTCCAAGAACGTAACGGTAGCCTTCTTTTTTTGATGCCGCTTCAACCGCTTCGGATACAGCACAGCCAAGACTTCCCGAAGTGCCCGGATGCTCTGCGAGGATCTTTCTTCCTACCTCTGTTTCCATAGAAGGGGAGGGAGTAACGGTTGCACCGTATGTGCGCATGACCTCACGTCTGAAGGGCTTTTGCTCGTAGGAGCATTTTACCATATAAACGTTACATTCAAGATCAAAGTAAGCGCACGCCATAGAGAGTGCCGTTCCCCATTGACCTGCTCCTGTTTCGGTAGTTACACCGCGGAGTCCCTGCTGCTTTGCGTAATATGCCTGCGCAATAGCGGAATTGAGCTTGTGGCTTCCGCTTGTGTTGTTTCCCTCAAACTTGTAATATATCTTTGCGGGTGTCTGCATCTTCTCCTCAAGGCAATATGCTCTTATAAGAGGAGCGGGACGGTACATTTTGTAAAAGCTCTGTATTTCATTCGGAATAGCGAAGTATGGTGTGGTATCGTCCATTTCCTGACGTACGAGCTCTTCGCAAAATACCTGAGAGAGCTGTTCTGCGTTCATTACCTTGTGTGTTTCGGGATCAAGCAACGGCTCGGGCTTTTTCTTCATATCCGCTCTTACGTTATACCATTCCTTGGGCATCTCGCTTTCATCAAGATAAATTTTGTAAGGGATCTTTTTTTCTGACATAATAGTTATCTTCCTTTCTGATGGGACAAAAAAACTGTCCCGCAAATTTCTTTGCCGGGACAGGAAAAATCCTGCGGTGCCACCCTGCTTGATGCTGCTGCATCCACTCTTTGCGTACTTCATACGCTGACCGTTTAACGGAAGGTCATCCGTCGCACATACTACGCAAAATGCGTTTCAGCTTGCCCTCAGAGGTCCATTCGTACTGTTCCGAAATATTGCGCTCGCACCGCCCGCAACTCGCTGAAGATCGGGTTTCAGCCTACTTCTCCTCATCATCGGTTTAATTGAATTATAGCACACAGCCCACTTTTTGTCAAGATATTTTTATATTTTTTTAAAAGGTACGTTGAAAAAGTAATAGCTTTGTGATATAATTTTATTGTATAAAACCAAAAAAGGAGAACAAAACAATGAACATTCCATCTCTTCCGCAATATATGCACTGCTATCCCACTGTTATGGCTGCGGGAAAAAGCTATTTTATCTTCGTTCCTTTTGATGACGAGGTAATTATGTGGGTTACTGTTAAAGATAAGACCTATTATGACGATTGCAACGGAATTTTCCGTTCAAACACAAGAATGCATAAGGTAGAGCTTCCTATCTCGGTTCTTGATGAGGCAGGTGAATATACCGTTCACTACATTAAAATGATCGACAGACGTCCGTACTGTCCTATAAGCGAGGAGGAGCGTTCTATTACTTTAAGCTTCCGTCCTCTTCCTACCGACAGAGATTTAAATATTTATCATATAGCAGACGCGCATAATATGGTTGACGAGCCTATCAGCGCGGGTAAATATTTTGGCGATAATATAGATCTTCTCGTTCTTAACGGAGATATCCCGAATCATAGCGGAGATATCGAAAACTTTAACGCAATATATGAAATAGCATCGGCTATAACGGGTGGCGCGTGTCCCGTTGTTTTCGCTCGCGGAAATCACGATACAAGAGGAATTCACGCAGAGGATATGCCAAACTTTATTCCGACGATAAACGGTAAGACATACTATACATTCCGTGTAGGTCCTGTATGGGGACTTGTTCTTGACTGCGGAGAGGATAAGGTTGACGGTCACCCCGAATACGGTGTAACGGTATGCTTCCACCAGTTCAGACTTGCGGAAACAGAATTTATAAAGAGTGTTATCGAAAATGCGAAAGATGAATATGAGGCGGAGGGCGTTGAGCATAAGCTTGTTGTGTGTCACCTTGTGTTTACTAATACATATGATCCGCCATTCGATATAGAGCAGGATATATACGGTGAATGGGCGCGCTTGCTCAGAGAATATATAAAGCCCGATCTTATGCTCTGCGGTCACGAACACCATACGGGTATCTATCATAAGGGCTGTGAGCGTGATAAAAAAGGTCAGGCTTGCCCTGTAATAATCGGTTCAAGACCTAAATTCCCGAATCCTGAAAAAGGCAGACCCGCAGGCTTTGTAGGCTGTGCGCTTACGATGGGAAAGGACGGCACCGCAAAGGTTACGTTTAATGACAATGAGGGTAATATAGTTAAGGAAGAGGTACTTGACCTTAATGAGTGATCTTGCCGAAGAACAGTCTTTGGGAAATTTCTTGACAATTCAAGAAAAATGTGATACAATGAATAGTATGAATTTATCTTTTAGGAGGATATTATGAAGAAAATAATGATTCTCTTGCTGATTCTCGTTATGATGTTTACGGGATGCTCGGCAGCTAAGATCAATATGCTTGATGCAAGAGCCGAGAGCGATGACGTTTTTTCGCAGATAGAAGCGACTGAGCTTGGCGGAGCTGATGCGAATAAGGCTGAGGTTGATTCCAAGCCCGCAAAAAATGTTTATGCAAGCAGTATTGAGAAAGTTTATTTTACCGATGCAGACGGCAAGGCAGCTTTTAATATTGTATATCCCGAAAAAACAATAGAAATAATCCACGATGCCGCAGAGGTCCTCAGAACCGCACTTAAAAAGGCAACGGGTGAGGATTTCAAAAAGCATTCCGATGCTACAGATGCTACGGACGATACCTATGAGATACTTATAGGTGATACTAACCGCAGTCAGTCGAAGCATAATCTTAAGGAAAAGGAATATATGATAAAGGTTGACGGAAACAAGATCGTTATCGTGGGCGGAAGCTATTATGCAACTGCTGTTGCGGTAAGCGAGTTCAAGAGCCTTTTCTCAAAAACTGTTCCTTATGTAAAGAAAAATCTTTCTTTGAAATCGAGCGTTAATACACTTTATCGCGTAGCGGTTTCGAACAGCGGTGAGTCTTCGGTGGATATTTATGAGATCACACCTCTTAACACTGCGCCGACACTTGTAAAACGTTTTTATAACGTTGGAGCAACGGGAATAAATTTCAGATGGACGGAAAAGTACGGAGAAGTTATTGTTTGCGCTTCGGGTAAGATCGCAAAGGTAATAGATTATGATACAGGAAAAGAAGTCTGGAAGAGGACGGATGTTGCGAGCGGCGCTCATGGAGCGGAGCTGTTGCCGAACGGTGTTGTTGCGGTCGCGTCGAGCAGTACGGATACGGTAAGCTTTTTCAATATGAACGGTACGGCTAAGAAAACAGTTACACTTGATGATGCTCACGCAGTTTTGTGGGATCCGAAGTATCAGGTAGTATGGGCGCTTGGATATACCGAAATGCGTGCGTATAAGGTTACCGTAAATTCTTCGGGCGCTATTACCGTTACAGAGGATCAGAGCAAGAGATCACCGTTTAATAATACGGGCGGACACGATTTAGCTCCCGTGTATTATAACAAGGATAAGATGTGGGTATCGGCATTTGGCAAAGTGTATATTTACGACAAGACCAATAAGACGTATAGCGACGTTATTCCCGGAGATAATGGAATTATGGGAGTAAGACGAGTTAAAGGACTTGGAAATTTCACTGACGGTTCTATGATAACTACTTATCCCGATGAGGCGTCTACGTCGCTTTATACCTGGACTACAGAGAAATTGAATTTCTATTTTATGTACGAAGGAAAGCTTTATTATACACCTGTATATACACCTAAGATGCATTATTATAAGGTTCGTATAGTTTGTACAGATTATCAATAAAAGGTCGGCTGAGCCGACAGTCAATCAACGCACACACATAGCCCGACCAAACAATGCGGTCGGGCTCTTTGTATATCTCGCAAAGAGCGATCAAGGAAAGTTTTTGGTTTCGCTTTTTTCAAAGTCGGCTGAGCCGACAGCCAATCAACGCACAATGTTCGCACTAAACCAGATGGAAAGTTTTTGCGGAGCTTTTTTCAAAAAGCGACAAAGAAAAACAGCGTTTTCTTTTTGCGAAGCTTTTTCTTTTGCGCCTCTTGTGTCAAAAGAAAAAGCGATAGAATGACGGTTGATGTTGTAAGGGTTCAGTGTACAATGTTCGCACTAATATATTTTACCCGTCATCCTGAGCGAAGCGAAGCGGAGTCGAACTTTTTTGTCCCAGATCCCAAACGTCGCTGCGCTCCGTTTGCTCCTCACTGCGTTCGGAGTTCGACTGCGCTCAGGATGACGTAGACGAAAAAAGCGCCGAGCGAAGCAAGGCGGGATCTACGAACAATCAGCGCACAATGTTCGCACAAAGTCGGCTGAGCCGACAGACAATCTGCGCACACACATAGCTCACCCAAAGCGGTCGGGCGCTATGTACATCTTGCAAAGAGCGATCAAGGAAAGTTTTGGTCAAGCTTTTTCAAAAGCTTGTAGGTTCTCAGGGCGACGCCCTGAGGCGCACTCCGCAGAGTGCGAAATACTCTTATCGTTCGTAAAACGCAGGAGAGGGTGAATTTCTTTGCTTGCAAAGAAAGAGGGAGAACCCTCGTCGGGGGTTCTCCCTTGTTGTTAGTTTGTGTTGTACGTGTGGGAAGGAAACTTCTTAAAAGAGATTTTTCTTCCTCCACACTCTCATTTTTTAAAACTGATGTAAAGTTTTTGCTTAGATTTTTCCAAAAAAACGGAAAGTGAAAGCAAGAAAATACTCGGAAAGCTAAAAAATGTTCAAAAAGTAACAATGTTTTTTGAAAAAGTTGTGCAAAAAGTAGAATTTTTTCATAAATTGTAAAGTGAGTCTTAAATTTGTTGACTTTTTGATGTAAAAATGATAAAATATAATGAATTCGCGTAGTATAGGCGAATTATGCCCATTTGTGGACAGAAACATTAAAATTTTAACAAGGAGGAAAAAGGAAGAATGCCAACGTTTAACCAGCTTGTAAAGCAGGGCCGTAAGGACAAGACTTATAAGTCGAAGGCTCCCGTACTTCAGAAGGGCTTTGACTCACTTAAGAATGTTCCTACCGACCAGGCATCGCCCCAGAAGAGAGGTGTTTGCACAAAGGTATCAACTACCAGCCCGAAGAAGCCTAACTCCGCGCTTCGTAAGATCGCCAGAGTAAGACTTACAAACGGCATGGAGGCAACCACTTACATTCCGGGTATCGGACACAACCTTCAGGAGCACTCTGTAGTTCTTATCAGAGGCGGAAGAGTAC
>CALAXC010000002.1 GCA_937894775.1 uncultured Clostridia bacterium | reverse complement strand
GAACATAATTATCAAATTGATCTATCAGGTAGGTTGCCAATTGCAACGCAAGATAGATGACCAAGCAAACGATTACGGTCTGCTTACTGTTTTCGAAATCCACAACCCCGTTGAGAACCTCTTTCCACAGCCATAGATTCACAAGCGGTATCAGCGTTGTGAACATTAAAATAATAAGCTTCATAGAGAAATAAAATTTTGAGGCAAGGAAACAGGTCTTAATGCCGAACCATACGTTTTTGAAAAGTCCGGAAAAGAAAGTCTTTATCTTATTCATATCATTCCGCCTCCTTTACCGTGTATTTCTCGCGCTGGAGGTTATAGAGCTTAGCATACAGACCGTCAAATGCAACAAGCTCGTCATGGGTGCCTTGCTCTGTAATCTTTCCTCCGTCAAGAACGATGATCTTATTAGACATACGGGCACTTGAAATACGGTGCGAGATCATAATACCCGTCTTACCATCGGATATGGATTCAAAGTTCTTAAATATTCGGTCTTCCGCTTCGGCATCAAGCGCGGCAGAAGGCTCGTCAAAGATGATAATGGGGGCATTTTTGAAATATGCACGGGAAAGCGCGATCTTCTGCCATTGTCCCTTGGAAAGCTCCGTCCCTTTATCTGCAAATTGGCGCGTCATAAAGGAATCGAGTCCGTTTTCAAGCTTTGGCTTAATATCCTCGTATACGCCGCTTTGTGTCAAAACACCTTCAATCTCATCGCTGTTGTCCATTCGTTCAAGTGAGGAAAGTGCGATATTTTCTCGCAAGGTCAGCGGATACTGCACAAAGCTTTGGAACAGTGCCGAAAACAACTTCCGTACATCACGCATATCGTAACCAGACATTGGATAACCGTTGATCAGAATTCGTCCCGACTCGATTTCATAAAGACCGAGCATCAGTTTGATGATCGTGGATTTTCCCGAACCGTTAATACCGACAATCGACAGCTTATCCCCTTTATTGAGCGTAAAAGAAACTCCGGTCAGCACATATTTATCGGTATGTGGATACTTAAAGCATACATTATCAAAAGTGAGGCTTTCAAAGGTTTCAAGCTTTCGAGTACCGCCCGTTTGTTCCGTTTTTATTGCGAAGAATTCAAACAGCTTGCCCATCAGATCGGATATACGACTTACTACGTCTGTAGTCAGCCAAGTAACGCGCCAAAAAGAATTTGAAACGCTGTGAGCAAATCCGATATAGAGTGCAACGTCACCAATACCAATTGCGCCGTTTATCGCCTTATATATCACATAGGCAATAAATACAATCTCTCCGCTCCTACGGAAAAGCTCTATGCCGAGTGAGCCGTGAAGCACCTTCTTGTCAAGTGCTTTGTTGGCTTTTATATAGTCCTTCTTTTCCTCATCATAACGTGCCTTAATAGCATCAGTCAGATCGTACATTCTAACATCTTTTGCAGGCCAAGCATCGGTGAGCATCCAGCGATAGTAGTGGAATTTGCGAACGTCGGGTGCTGTTTTTTCACGCAGTTCTTCCGACTTACGGGCGTAATATTCGTTGAATATAATGCTCGGAATCGTAAATGACAAGAAC
>CALAXC010000001.1 GCA_937894775.1 uncultured Clostridia bacterium | reverse complement strand
CAGGCTCAGGCTCAGGCTCAGGTTCAGGCTCGGGTTTAGGCTCTGGCTCGGGTTCAGGCTCAGGCTCAGGTTCGGGCTCTGGTTCGGGCTCTGGCTCGGGTTCAGGCTCAGGCTCAGGCTCGGGCTCGGGCTCGGGTTCGGGCTCACTTTCTTTTTCAGATTCCTTTTCGGTTTCCTTTTCGGTCCCTGTCTGCATAGTAATTTCGTCACTATCCGACTCGGTAATATCGGGTTCGAAACCGCCTCCGCAAGATGTCATTACAATAAGAAACGCCATCAACAGAGATATAACGATCAATAATGATTTCTTCATTATGTTTCTCCAAATTCACAAAATACGTAATAAATAAATATGAATATACATATTAATTATATCATAAAATTCCTGTTTTTGCAAGATTTATAAAAAACAAAAAGGAGTTTCTTCACTTTCTTAACATAAAGCTCACCCAAAATTAAGCTTTTATTGACTATAATAACCAAAAAGCATTGACTTTGCCAAAGATTTGTGATAGAATGTCAGTATACCAATATTCCAAAGCGAGGCGAAAAAAATGAAACTTAGAAAATTCTTAAAAAGCTTTTTAAGTTTGCTTATAATAAGCGCGACAATTTTATCAATGTTTGCCTGTTCAACAGACGAAGATAACTCGGGATCGGATTCTTCTTTTAACTCCGATAACGCCGATAACGGTGATAACGGTGCCACTCCGTTTGAAACTCAGGCAGGCACTGCGGGAGCTGAGATCATTCTTTCGGGAGAGCAAGCTTTCCGCATAATCTATGCCGCATCCTACAAAGATCAAGCTCAAAAAATAGCAAATAAGCTCATTAATCTTGATAAAAACTATGTTAAGGGTTCGGATAAATACGCAATATCTCTGTATACAAAGTTACCCGCTGACGGAACGCCCGAAATAATTATAGGCGCAACAAACCGCGACGCGAGCGACGAAGCTAAAAAGCTTGTAAGCGGCAAAAAAGACCGCTATGCGATTTACGTTTCAGCAAATGCGATAGCGATCTACGCAAGCGCTAAGGAAGGCATCGAAGAAGCAGTTGATGTTTTAATAAAAAATTTTTCCAGAAAAGACAACGCGGTAATATATGACAACTCCGAGGGTAATATCACAGGTAAATATACCGTTCCCGAAACCGAAAAACCGCAGGTTTCTCCTTCATCAAAAACAAAGACACCCGCAAAATCAGACGTTAACGGTGATGATCTGCTTAACGCTCTTAAAAACGCAGCAGGCTCTAAGGCTTACAGCGTAGCGGTTTCGACGACCGACGGAATTAAGACAGCAGCCATCAGAAACACCGATCCTCAAAACACCTATTCGGTTTCGAAGGTATTTTGCGTAACCGCGATCGGTATGCTTTATGACGAGGGTAAGATCCAAACGTCCGACACGATAGGCAACATATTCAAAGACGAAATAAAAGCTTACGGTATAAACGAAAACAAGTGGAAAAACGTTACCGTACACGACGTTTTGAAGCACAAAGCAGGCTTTAAGCAGGGCGGACTTCTTGACATCGACGCAGACCCAAGCTTAATGAACAAGCACGACGATTTCCTTAAGGTAGTTTTAAACTACGAGCTCGACACCAGCAAGCCCTATAAATACACCGACGCAGCTTACTATCTCATTTCAAGAGTAGTTGCTAAGGTAAGCGGACAGAAGCTTGATACTTATCTCAAGTCGCGTCTTTTCGATATAGCCGAGTACAAGGATTACAGAATCACCAAGTGCCCTCAGGGACATCCAATAGGCGCAACGCAGTTCTTCCTTCGTCCCGAAGACGTAGTTAAGCTCGGAAGAATATACCTTGACGGCGGTACTTATAAAGGCAAACGTATCATTTCTCAAGAATGGGTAAATATAGTTATTGACAAGGGATACGAGCTTAATCCGTCAAACAACGGTTACGGCAAGGGCGGTATGCGCGGACAGTACCTCTACGTCAACTTCACTCACAACGTAGCTGTTGCGTGGCTTTCGGAAACCGACGGCGGAACGTCAGGTCTTAGCAGCAAGCTCAGAGGCTATATGACGTGATAACGCTTTACTGCAAAAAATAAAAATAAATAATATTAAAGATCACCGCTTTACTCACATAACAGTAAGGCGGTGATCCTTTTTATAAACGATGAATTTATGTGTGTTGAAAAGAAAAAGCTTTGCAAAAACTTTTCAGCTGGGTTAGTGCGAACATTGTGCGCTGTCCTCGATGTTATCCGTCATCCTGAGCGGAGCGAAGCGGAGTCGAACTTTTTCGTCTTAGATCCCAAACGTCACTGCGTTCCGTTTGCTCCT
This sequence comes from uncultured Clostridia bacterium, assembly GCA_937894775.1. Lineage (GTDB taxonomy): Bacteria > Bacillota > Clostridia > Oscillospirales > CAG-272 > HGM12713. The sequence goes on along the minus strand of CALAXC010000001.1, from coordinate 747 downwards.
CACTGCGTTCGGAGTTCGACTGCGCTCAGGATGACGCAGACGAAAAAGTGCCGAGCAAAGCGAGGCAGGATCTATAAAGAGTCAACGCACACACAAAAAAGTTTGAGACCGCTACAAGCAAACGCCCATAACGGTCTCGGGAGAATTTTGCATTCCGCCACAAAACGAGAATGCTATTTTGCGGCAAGCGAGGTAGACCGCAAAGTGGTGCAAAGTATTTAAACATAGCAACACAAAAACATTATAGCACCCTTCGGTGTTATTTGTCAATACTTTATCATACTTTTAGTATAATAAAACCAGAGAGATACTATAATATAAGAATTAAATCAATTGAGGTGAATTTATGTCAGTATATCGGCGCATACGTGATCTGCGTGAAGATAATGACAAGACCCAAAAGCAGATCGCTGAATATCTCAATATGCATCTCACAGTTTACCAGCGTTACGAACGTGGCGAACGAGAGCTTCCATTGTGGGCTGCAATCAAACTCGCAAATTATTACGGTGTTACTTTAGATTATCTTGTTGAAAGAAAATAAAAAGAGCAAGCTTAAGCTTACTCTTTTTATTTTTTATTCCTGAACGTTTATTTCATCAGCAACGGGTTCAGCTTCATCGGTAGGAGCTTCTTCCTCTGCGGGTGTTTCCTCAACCGCAGGAGCTTCTTCCTCTGCAGGTATTTCTTCAACCGCGGGAGCTTCCTCAACCGCAGGAGCTTCTTCCTCTACGGGAGTTTCCTCGA